>JAYUGL010000031.1:0-18886 GCA_043738385.1 Sterolibacteriaceae bacterium | reverse complement strand
AGCAGCCCACTTGCCTATCTCCACCGCTTACGATCCCAAGCTATTGCGGCTTTCAATCCTTGCCACTTGTCTTCATGATTCGTGGGGAAACCTCAGAGGCTAACCCGCTTGTTTTATTGGTGGCCCGGTCGGACTTGAACCGACGACCAAAGGATTATGAGTCGGAAGAAGTGCGCATCCCGCAGCACTCCAGAACACAATACAACATAATTATCAAACGATTATCCGCATGGAACTCATCTGTTGTTTTGCTGCATGCGCTGATTTGTTACCTGCAAGTGTCCCGCCAGTGTCCCACGGGATACATAACTTCACGTTGCTGGAAGCCGCTACAAATGGAAACAATACATTGGAATTGACATGATCGGTGGGGGCATGTGAACACCTAACAAAGTGAGTTGCCCCCATTGTTGCCCCCCACGGTCATTCTAGAGTAAGTCAAATGGACTCTTAATCCGTAGGTCGATAGTTCAAGTCCCCACATCACCACCAGTATCCAAGCGGCCCCCAGCGATGCGGGCTGTTTTCCTTTGTGCTCTGGGGTTATGCCGGGGTTAGGACTTATGTCCAATCTCTGTCCATTTGTGCAATCAATTGCCAGACTTCACGCCTGCCCGCATACGTGGTCACCAACGATGAAGTGGGGCACGGCTTGAAGCGATCTGGATCGCCCTGAACTGTGCCTATGGTCAATACCGGTATTGGAGTAGAGATTGGTATTGGCGCAGTATGGGAAAGCCGTGTGCGTCCTTTCCCGCCGGTACGCCAGGTCACACACGCACACCTGCGAGACTATCCAAGCAGCCTCAAGCGTATTTCAGACATAGAATTTTTTGCGCGCGCCACTGAAAAAACACTTCCAGAAAATTGCGGAAGGGTATGTGCGCTAGCAAACAGACTACAAAGAGTGTTCTCCATAAGCTTCAAATCAGCCGAGGCAACATGCACGGTTGAGCACGCTGGCCAGGAAGTCGACGAAGCAGCAGCGAAGGTCAGCGAGAAGATTGAACAGGCCGGTGAACATTCAGGTCGCGGCAATGGGCGGCAAGGACTAGTACGACAATCAGAATTGAACTGGAGAAGTTCAGACTTGGACTTCTACGTGTCAATGCACTCTTACGTTAAGCAGGACTATCAACAAGAGGAGATTCAACATGAAAAAAGGCATTGTATTATTTTCCGCAATTATGCTCAGCGCACCGGTTTTCGCCGATGACATTTCCCTGGGTCAGCCCGGATACGGTGGGACGGGCTGTCCGGCCGGCACTGTATCGGTCACATTGAGTCCGGACGCAAAATCTTTGAGTTTGTTATTCGACCAATACCAAGTGGCCGTCGGTGGGGATACCGGCAAGAGCTTTGACCGCAAGAGCTGTAACATCGCCATCCCCGTGCACGTGCCCCAAGGACTGAGCGTATCGATCCTGAAAATAGACTTTCGTGGCTTTAATCATCTTCCCAAATCGGCAACCTCGCAGTTCAATGTCGAATACTTCTTCGCCGGCACTAGAGGCCCGGGATTCCAAAGACAATTTCGCGGACCCCTCGATGAAGATTATTTGATCAACAACGATCTCGCCGCTGAGGCGATCGTTTGGTCGGGTTGTGGCGCGGACGTTAACCTGCGAACTAACTCGAGCATGAGAGTGAAAACGGTTTCGAATAAAGAAGCCATGGCCTCGATCGACTCCGAAGACGTCAATGCGGCAATTATTTACCATCTGCAATGGCGCGACTGTAACTGAGCGAATATCGGGCGGCGCTTGGATTCCATCGCCGCCCTATTCTGAGAGGAAAATTCTATGAAATTGATGATGACAAGTATTTTCGCGTGCGCATTGCTTGTCGGCCTGCCAGCATTGGCCCAAGAAGCCAACGGTTGTCCCGAGGGAAGCTACTCGATCGTCATGTCCCCCGATGGCGCGACCTTGAGCATTTTGTTTGACCAGTTCACCGTCGAAAGCAGCGGCATTTCAGTTGGGGGAAGGCAAAGAAAAGTTTGCCGCATTTCGTCCCCGCTAAATTTACCGGCGAATTATTCCATCGGTGTTTACAAGGTCGATTACCGGGGCTTTGCGAAACTCGTTGCGAATCAAGAAACCGAGCTCGACGTTCAATATTTCTTGGGACCACACGACAACGAACACGGTCGCGTTTTCAAACGCAAAATCAAAGGTCCGCATGAAGGCGATTATTTTTTTACGGAAACCATCGGTGCGGGACAAATGAAACGGGTAGGGTGTGGCACCGCCACCATGCTCAACGTCGACATCACACAAAGCCTCGATGGCGACCTGCGAGCCGGCAGGGCAATGGTGTCTTTGGACACCACGGATGCCGTCCCGGGTGGAGCCCTGGTCTACCATCTCAATTTAAAGAAATGCCCTTGAAGTGTTGCGACCAAACGCTCTTAATCCGAGTGAGCTTCCCCCAAAAATTTGTCTTCCAGGAGTTGGCCCTTGTGGTCTTGATTCAGCTGTTCGAGAATGTTCCCAATTTCAGTACAAGCGTCTGAATATCCTTCAGTCGCCAGACCTTTTAAGACTTCAAGGGCTTTGACTATCTGTCTGGACCTCATGTAGTTCTCAATTTGAAGCCACCTGACCTTTGACGATTCGGGTTTTAAGATTTCCATCGAAATCATTAATTTTTGAGTAGGGGAATTTAGGCATCTACATGCCTGCCACTACTCAAATTGAAAGGCAACACTTGTGAATGGCGCATTTTTCGCCGCCAGAAAATTGCGGGGAGCCATGAGAGTCTTAATCAAAATAAGAGGGGGTGGGTATCTTTCCGGGGCATACCCCCCCCCACCCCTGCCCCGGCTCGGAACGAGTGTCCTGAGCGTGGGTAAGCCCGTGCTTCATACCGCCCAAGTGCTCTTTGCGGGCTACCGGCGAAGGGGAAATGTAACCCCGACGTAACCCCAGCATTTAGATGAAAACGGCCTATATCGCTGTAAGCCGCTCTGGTATTGGTGGGCCCGGTCGGACTTGAACCGACGACCAAAGGATTATGAGTCCTCTGCTCTAACCAGCTGAGCTACAGGCCCGTGCTTGCCACCCGTGGGGCGACAGGCAATAGAGAGTGGGTCAGGTTTCCGAATCGAGAAAGCTGCGCAGCTTCTCGGAGCGGGTGGGGTGGCGCAGCTTGCGCAGCGCCTTGGCTTCGATCTGACGGATGCGCTCGCGGGTGACGTCGAATTGCTTGCCGACTTCTTCCAGCGTGTGGTCGGTATTCATCTCGATGCCGAAGCGCATGCGCAGCACTTTGGCTTCGCGCGGGGTCAGGCTGTCCAGCACGTCCTTGGTGATCTCGCGCAGGCTGGCGAACAGGGCGGCATCGGCGGGCGCCAGTGTGGCCTGGTCCTCGATAAAGTCACCCAGATGGGAATCGTCGTCGTCGCCGATCGGCGTTTCCATGGAAATGGGTTCCTTGGAAATCTTGAGGATCTTGCGGATCTTGTCCTCGGGCATCTCCATCTTGATCGCCAGCGTCGCGGCGTCCGGCTCCAGCCCGGTCTCCTGCAAGATCTGGCGCGAGATGCGGTTCATCTTGTTGATGGTCTCGATCATGTGCACCGGGATGCGGATGGTGCGCGCCTGGTCGGCGATGGAGCGGGTGATGGCCTGGCGGATCCACCACGTGGCGTAGGTGGAGAACTTGTAGCCGCGGCGATATTCGAACTTGTCCACCGCCTTCATCAGGCCGATGTTGCCTTCCTGAATCAGATCGAGGAATTGCAAGCCGCGATTGGTGTATTTTTTCGCGATCGAAATCACCAGTCGCAGATTGGCCTCGGTCATTTCGCGCTTGGCGCGGCGCGCCTTGGCTTCGCCGGTGGACATCTGCTTGTTGATGTCCTTGAGCTCCTTGAGCGGAATGCCGATGCGCGTTTGCAGGTCGATCAACTTCTGCTGCTCTTCGAGAATGGCCGGCGCGGCGCGCATCAGCTGTGAAGCGTAAAGCTTGCCAGCCTGCACTTCGTGCTTGAGCCATTCCATGTTGGTCTCGTTGCCGGGGAAGACCTTGATGAAATGCTGGCGTGGCATGTGTGACTTGTCCACACACAGATGCAGAATTTTGCGTTCGTGATTGCGCGCCGCTTCGACCATGCCGCGCACCGAGTCGCACAGGCGCTCGATGGTCTTGGCAGTGAAGCGGATATTCATCATTTCGCCAGAAATCTGCTTTTGGATCTTGAGGTAACCCTTGTCCTGCGAGCCTTTCTTGGACAGGGCGGATTGCGCCTTGCCGTAGTACTGGTGGATGAGGGCGAAGCGCTCCAGCCCATCCTGCTTGAGCTTGAGCAGCGAGGCCGAGGCGCGCGCTTCGCCATCGTCGTCGTCTTCATCTTCGTCGACCACTTCGATGTCTTCGGCTTCGGCCATCGCTTCGATGTCTTCAGCCACGGCATTGGGATCGATCAACCCATCCACGACTTCGTCGATGCGCATTTCGTCGCGCGCCACCTTGCCGGCCAGATCCATGATCTCGGCGACGGTGGTGGGGCAGGCGGAGATGGCGATCACCATGTGCTTGAGGCCGTCTTCGATGCGCTTGGCGATTTCGACTTCGCCCTCGCGCGTCAGCAGTTCGACCGAGCCCATCTCGCGCATGTACATGCGCACCGGGTCGGTGGTGCGTCCGAATTCGGAATCCACCGTGGACAAGGCCTGTTCGGCCTGCTCTTCGACTTCTGCCGCATCGACCACGGCGGGGGCCTGCTCGGTCAGCAGCAAATCTTCTGCGGCGGGCGCCTCGTCAAAGACCTGGATGCCCATGTCGTTGAACGTGGTGATGATGGATTCGATCTGCTCGGCGTCGACCATGTCGTCGGGCAGGTGATCGTTGATCTCGGTGTAGGTCAGGAAGCCGCGTTCCTTACCCAGCGCGATGAGGCTCTTGAGCCGGGTGCGCTTGGCCTCCATGTCGAGCGGCAGCGGCGCGGCGGGCGCGATCAGCGCGGTCTTGCCGCGCCTGCCTTTCGGTTCGGCCTTTGCGCCCTTGCCGCGCACGGGAGCGGGGGCGGGGGGCGTTGCAACTTCCGCCACGACGGCTTCTGGTTTGGCGCCTTTGGCGGGCTTGATGTGATTGGCGGGAGATGCAGGTGCGGCGGGTTTGGCAGATGCGGGCATGGGCTTGGCGACAGGTTTCTTGGCTGGCGCCGCATGGGCAACAGGTTTTTTGGTGGCCTTGGCGGGTTTGATCCGGGCTTTGACCGGAGCAGGTTTTTTCACCGTCTTGGCCTTGACCGGAGGTTTTTTGGCGGGCACAGATTTTTTTGCGCTGGGCTTGGCAGCGACTTTGGATTTCGTGCGCTTCGCGATTTCCTTGGGCATGGCAAATCCTCGGTTCAAGCGCCGCAAGGCTGAATGGCCTTGCAGTCGGTAGTCAAAGCTTGGGGTAACCGGAAATTATACACTAGTCAATTCCCCGGACTTTCGCTGGTTTTTCTCGCCAGTAATTCGGCCAATCGCTGCCGTTCGGCGGGGGAAAGTCCGCCTTGCCGTTCCGTTGCGGTGAGCGCCGCAATCTCGGATTTAAGTTCCTGAAAACGCAGGCTGGCCAGCGTTTCCTCGAACTCTTTTTCACTGCTGGCTTCGTCGACTTCACGTGCCACCGCTTCGTTGAACGCCATTACCGCAGCCTCGTGCGGCGATCCGCGCAGGAACTCGAGCATCACGCCATGGTTGCCAGCCGGCAATTCGCCCTGTTCAAAAGCAGTGGCAATGAAGTGCAACGCCGCCCCTTCCGGGTGATCCAGGGGAATCGCATCAAGCGGGACCCGCGCAGCGCGCTCCGGCCGTTCTAGAATCGCTTTCAGCAATGTACGCAGTTTTGAAACTTCGACCGTGCGTTGCTGACCGCGCGGCGGCGTGCGGTAGCGCGCCAGCGGCTTGAGGCCACATTGGGCTTCGACTTCGGCCTGCGAGAGCTGGGCCAGTGTCGCGATCTCCTTGGTGAGCTGCACGCGCATCACCGGCGCAGCGATTTTCTGCAATAGCGGCTTGGCTTCCTGAATCAACGCAGCACGGCCTTCAGCGGTCGAGAGGCTGAGGTCTTTGCGAAGCTCTCGGACAAAAAATTGGCTCAAGGGAATCGCCTGTCTAACATAACGAAGGAAGGCTTCCTTACCCTTCTCGCGAATGTACTCATCCGGATCTTGGTTACCGTCCATCTGCAAAAACTCGACGCTCTTGCCATCGACGAGATATTCAAGACTGTTCTCCATTGCGCGGCGTGCAGCTCTATCTCCTGCGCTATCGCGGTCAAAACAGAACACTACGCGATTGGCCTGCTTGAGCAGCTTCTGTACATGCATGCCGGTGGTGGCAGTGCCGAGCGAAGCGACCACATTCTCGACGCCGAGTTGGGCGAGGCCGACCACATCCATGTAGCCTTCGGCCACAATAACGGTATTAGCTTCGTGAATTGCCTTACGCGCCTGGCTGAGGCCGTAGAGCTCCCGACCCTTTTCGAACAGCGGCGTTTCGGGCGAGTTGAGATACTTGGGCTCACCCGCGTCGATGACGCGCCCGCCGAAACCGATCACATTGCCACGCTGATCGAGGATGGGAAACATGACGCGGTCACGAAAACGGTCGTAGCGGCGGCCCTGCTCGTTCACTATGACCAGACCGCACTCGACCAAGGCTGCATCGTCGTAGTTTGAGAATGCCTGTTGCAGGCCCTGCCAGTCTTCGGGTGCGTAGCCCAGGCCGAAGCGGGCGGCGATCTCACCGGTCAGGCCGCGCCCCTTGAGGTAGTCGACAGCCTTGGGCGAGGCTTTCAGTTGCTGGCGATAGAAGCCAGCGGCGCGCGCCATCAACTCGGTCAGCGGCGCCTTGCGGGCGCTGTCCGCGACGCGATGGGCCGAGGTTTCGCGCGGCACTTGCAGGCCGATATGCGAGGCGAGATCCTCCACGGCATCGATGAAGCCGAGTCCCGAATACTGCATGACGAAGCCGATGGCGCTGCCATGCGCGCCGCATCCGAAGCAGTGATAAAACTGCTTGACCGGACTCACCGTGAACGACGGTGTTTTTTCGGAATGAAAGGGGCAGCAGGCACTGTAGTTGGCGCCCGCTTTACGCAAGGGCACGTAGCGCTCGACAACGTCGGCGATGTCGAGGCGGCCTAGCAGTTCCTGGATAAAACTTTCGGGAATCACGGCGCGATTATGCGCCGCTCTCAAGAAAGCGCCGGGCCGTCCCAAGCTTTCTTGAACCACCTTGGGGGGCCTGACGCGAAGCGGCAGGTTTGGGGGCGCTCAATTGGGAACTGACTCAGTGACCAAGCTTCGCCTTGACGAGTTTGGACACTTCGCCCATGTCGGCGCGGCCGGCGACTTTAGGCTTGACCAGGGCGATCACCTTGCCCATGTCCGAAGGCGCACTGGCACCGGACTCGGCCACGGCAGCGGCGACGATGGCTTCCACTTCGGCGGCAGACAGCGCCTGCGGCATGTAGGCCATCAGCACGTCCACTTCAAATTTTTCGGCATCGGCCAGATCCTGGCGCTTGCCGGCTTCGAACTGGGTGATCGAATCCTTGCGCTGCTTGAGCATTTTTTCAATGATGGCGATCACCGCCGCGTCATCGAGCTCGATGCGTTCATCGACTTCTTTTTGTTTCATCGCCGCCATCAGCAGGCGGATCGCGGCCAGGCGCGCCGACTCCCGGGCGCGCATTGCGGTCTTCATGTCTTCGTTGATGCGGAGCTTGAGCGACATTCGGTCTCCTCGATGTGAAAACGCCGAAACCGCCAGTATCGTTGGATATTGGCGGTTTCGGCAGGACTTGAGGGCGAAGCTTTTAGTACAGCTTCGGCGGCAGCAACTGGCTGCGGATGCGCTTGTGATGGCGCTTCACGGCGGCAGCCAGCTTGCGCTTGCGCTCGGCGGTGGGCTTCTCGTAAAACTCACGCGAACGCAACTCGGTCAACAGACCGGTCTTCTCGATGGCACGCTTGAAGCGACGGATCGCGACTTCAAACGGCTCATTTTCCTTTAGACGGATACCCGGCATTGCAATTACCTTGGTTAGAGCGGGAAAGGCGCGAATTGTATCCATTTCCGGGGCAATGTCAAAGGTAAAATGCGCCTACCCATGATCGTTCTCGGCATCGAATCCTCCTGTGACGAAACCGGTGTCGCCCTGTTCGACAGCGATCGCGGCCTGTTGGCGCACGCCGTCCATACCCAAGTGGCCATGCATGAAGCTTATGGCGGGGTAGTGCCCGAGTTGGCGTCAAGGGATCACATCCGGCGGCTGGTTCCGCTGCTACAGCGGATTCTCGCGGAAAGCGGAACCCTTAAAGAGAACATCAACGCCATCGCCTACACGGCGGGGCCGGGCCTGGCCGGCGCCTTGCTGGTGGGAGCAAGCTTTGCCGAGGCACTCGGTATGGCGCTCAATGTGCCGACCTTGCCGGTGCATCATCTCGAAGGACATTTACTCTCCCCGCTGCTCTCTCAAGACCCGCCCAAATTTCCCTTTGTCGCCCTGCTCGTTTCGGGTGGCCATACTCAGCTGATGCGTGTCAACGGAGTGGGCGCTTACCGGTTGCTCGGCGAATCGCTCGACGACGCGGCGGGCGAGGCCTTCGACAAGACCGCCAAACTGCTCGGGCTGAGGTATCCCGGCGGTCCGGCGCTGGCGGCGCTGGCCGAGCACGGCGTGCCGAACAAAATCAAACTGCCGCGACCCATGTTGTATTCCGGCGATTTCGATTTCAGTTTCTCGGGACTGAAGACCGCAGTGCTGATGGTAGTGCGTCAATCCACAATGACCGAATCGGACAAGGCAAACCTGGCCGCCGAATTTCAGGAAGCGGCGACCGAGGTGCTGACTACCAAGTCGCTTGCAGCGTTGCGGCATTGTGGCCTCGATACGCTGGTGGTCGCCGGCGGGGTGGGTGCCAATCGCCGCTTGCGCGAACGATTGAATAACGCTGCGGCCAAAGTCGGCGTCAGTGTGCACTACCCGGCGCTGGATTTGTGCACCGACAACGGCGCCATGATCGCATTCTGTGGCGCACAGCGCCTGCTGGCCGGCCTGGCCAAATCTTCTGAAGGCAATTTCAGTGTGCGGCCGCGCTGGCCCTTGCAGGAGACGGCCTGAAGCTATTTCCCGCCCAGCTTGCCTTCGGTACCGGCCAGCAGATGCTGAATGTTGGAGCGGTGCCGAACGATCAGCAGCGCCGACATGGCGGACACCACGATCAGCGTCTCGACCGGCTGGTTCAGCCACCACGCGGCTGAAGGCGCAACCGCTGCGGCGACCAGGGCTGCGAGCGATGAATAGCGCGTCACCATTGCGGTCAGCAACCACGCGCCGATGCAGATCAGCGCCAGCCAACCGCTAAAGCCAGCCAGGACTCCGAGTGCGGTGGCCACACCTTTGCCGCCCTTGAACTTGAGGAACAGCGGAAAGAGGTGGCCGATGAATGCCGCGAAGCCGGCCGCCGCAATCGCGGTGGCGTCCGCCCCCAGCAGCGCTAACAGTTGCATCGCCATCCAACCCTTGAGGGCGTCGCCGATCAGGGTCAGCAGTGCCGCGAGCTTGTTGCCGGAACGCAGCACGTTGGTGGCACCGGGATTTTTGGAACCGACCGTACGCGGATCGGGCAGGCCGCAGGCGCGCGAGACGATCACGGCAAACGGCAGCGATCCGAGCAGATAGCCGATCAGTACGGCGCACAGCAATAGCGTTTGGGCATTCATGAGCAGTTCGTGACTTACAATCGCGGCCATTCTAACCGAGGGGCAAACCCCTTAAATGGACTTCATCTTCATTGACGACTTGCGTGTGGACGCCCACGTTGGCATTTATCCGCGTGAACAAGCTGCCGCACAAACACTCGAAATCAGCCTTACCTTCGGCGTGCCCGACGAAGCGGCGCAGAACGACGACATCACGCGGACCATCGATTACGCGGCGGTGATCGCACGCATCCGCCTTGAGCTGGCGGCGCGCCACTTCAATCTGCTGGAAACGCTGGGCGAATTTGTCATCGAGCTGATGCTGAAGGAATTCGGTGCGCCGTGGGTGAAGATCAGCATCGCCAAACTGGGCGTGATGCAGGGCGTGCGTCGCGTCGGCGTACAGATCGAGCGCAGTCGTTAACACCAGCATTTGATTCTGTGGTGCTAGTGCCAGCAGTTGATTCTGTGGTGCTAGAAACTCAGGCCGTCGCCGGTGTGTGGCCCACCAGCCCGGCATGTTCGCGCAGCGCATGGAAGCGGATGCCTTCCCAATGTTCCTGCGCGACCTTGATTTCGGCGGAAGTGGACACCAGAATGGTCGGTGCTTCTACCGCGTCATAGTAGATGCGCTGGCTGTATGACTCGATGAAACGGTTGAGTTCACGCGGGTCCGCCGCCGTTACCCAGCGCGCCATGGTGTGCCGGGTTTGCAAGTAGCGCGCCTTGACGCCATATTCGTGCTGGAGCCGGTGCGCGACGACCTCGAACTGAAGCGCGCCGATCGCGCCCAGCAGCAGCGTGCCGCCCACATGAGGCCGGAATACCTGGATCGCGCCCTCTTCGCCGAGCTGCATGAGTCCGGTGCGTAACTGCTTGGCGCGCATCGGGTCGGCCACTTCCACACTGCGGAACATTTCCGGCGCAAAAAAGGGCAGTCCGGTGTATTGCAGCGATTCGCCTTCGGTCAGCGTGTCGCCGAGTTGCAGCGTGCCGTGGTTGGGAATGCCGATGATGTCGCCGGGATAGGCTTCGTCCAGTAGCTCGCGCCGCTGTGAAAGAAAGCTGACGACGCTGCCCGGGCGAATATCCTTGCCGCTGCGACCGACCCTGAGCCGCATGCCGCGCTCGAAGCGGCCCGAGCAGACGCGGACGAAAGCGATGCGGTCGCGGTGTGCCGGGTCCATGTTGGCCTGGATCTTAAAGACGACACCGGTGAACTTTTCTTCAGTGGGCAACACTTCACGTTCGATGGCCAGTCGCGGACCTGGATAAGGCGCCAGGTCCACTAACGCATCGAGTACTTCCTGCACACCAAAGTTGTTGATCGCCGAGCCGAAAAAAACCGGCGTCTGCTTGCCATGCAAAAAAGATTCGCGGTCGAACTCGGACGAAGCGCCGACAATCAATTCAATTTCATTGCGCGCCTGCAGGAACTCTTCGCCGAAGCGTTGCGCGCATTCCGGATTATTGAGGCCGCGCAGTGTTTCATCGTCGCCACCGCGCCGGTCGGCGCCGGCGCGAAAGATGCGCATCGAATCATCGCGGATATCGAACACGCCATGAAAGCGCTTGCCCATGCCGACCGGCCAGGTAAACGGCGCGATATCCATGCCCAGCACGCGTTCCAGTTCGTCCATCAGGTCGAGCGGGGCGCGCACCTCGCGGTCGAGTTTGTTGATGAAGGTGAGGATCGGTGTGTTGCGAGCGCGGCAGACCTCAAGCAGCCGCTTGGTTTGCGGTTCAACGCCGTTGGCGGCGTCAATCACCATGATGGCCGCGTCCACCGCCGTCAGCACGCGGTAGGTGTCCTCGGAAAAATCCTGGTGGCCCGGCGTGTCGAGCAGATTGATGATGCAGTCGCGATACTCCATCTGCATCACCGAGCTGGCGACCGAGATGCCGCGCTGCTTTTCGATTTCCATCCAGTCGGAAGTCGCATGGCGTGTAGCCTTGCGCGCCTTGACGCTGCCCGCGATATTGATCGCGCCGGCGAAAAGCAGCAGCTTTTCGGTGAGCGTGGTCTTGCCGGCATCCGGGTGGGAAATAATGGCGAAGGTGCGCCGGCGCGTCACTTCCCGATCCAGGTTCATGGTGCGTATCCCCACAAAAAAACAAGGGACCGGCATCGCTGCCTGCCCCCTGCTGGTCTCTTCACGTGTCTGGTGGGTTGTGACAGATTCGAACTGTCGACCGACGGATTAAGAGTCCGCTGCTCTACCAACTGAGCTAACAACCCGAAATTGCCGCGAATTATACACACGCGGACCTGGCTTCATGCAGTGGTGGGTCGGGCGAGACTCGAACTCGCGACCAACGGATTAAAAGTCCGCTGCTCTACCGACTGAGCTACCGACCCGCCGACAAAAAGAGCGCGGATTATAGGAAGCCCCCCCTCCCCTGTCAAACCGCGCAGCGTGTGGAAATGCGCTTCAGCCTCGCGGATGATGCACTTCGTGCAAGCGTTTGAGCCGCTCGCGCGCCACATGGGTGTACACCTGCGTGGTCGAAATGTCGGTATGGCCCAACAGCAATTGCACCACGCGCAAATCGGCGCCGTGATTGAGCAAATGCGTGGCGAACGCGTGGCGCAGCACATGGGGCGAGACCTTCGCGCGCGGAATGCCGGCGCGCACCGCGTACTTTTTGATCAAACTCCACGCCATCTGCCGGCTCATGCCGGCACCGCGCACCGTGACGAAGACCGGGTCGCAGTTGCGGCCCTTGAGCAATTGCGTTCTGCCTTCCTTGAGGTAACGCGCCAACCACTCGATGGCGACTTCACCGAGCGGCACCAGACGTTCCTTGGCGCCCTTGCCGAAGGTGCGCACCACGCCATCCTGCAAGCTCAGTTCAAACAGCTTCAACCCCACCAGTTCGGACACGCGCAAGCCGGTGGCATACAACAGTTCGATCATGGCGCGGTCGCGCAGGCCGAGCGGCGTGGTGACATCGGGTGCGGCCAGCATGTCTTCGATGTTCCTTTCCGACAGCGTTTTGGGAAAACGTTCGGCGCGCATCGGTCGCTGGATATTGAGCAGCGGATCGACGCTGATGCGGCCCAAGTCGAGCAACCAGCGATAGAAACGGCGCAGCGCGGAATGCAACCTTTGCTGGCTGCTGGCCTTGGGTGGGGCGGGCTGTTGGTGAAGGAAGGCGAGGTAGCCGTTGACTGCGGGCTCGTCGGCGCTATTCAGCGTCTTGCCTTGACCCGTCAACCAATTCGCGAATAGCGAGAGGTCGCTGCGATAGGCGGCCAGCGTATTCTTCGCCAGGCCGTCCTGCAGCCAGATTGTATCGATGAATTCGTCGATCAGCGCCGCGTCAGGCGTGCTCATGGGCCAGCAACCAGCGCTTCACGTCGAGCAAAAAGCCGCCCCGTTCGCGCGCGAAACCGCCCAACGCACCGCCCGCCGCAACCACGCGATGACACGGTACGACCACCGGATAGGGGTTCGAACCGCAAGCCCCGCCCACCGCGCGCGGCCCACTCTTGATACCCGCCGCCACATCGCCGTAGCTGCGGGTTTCGCCAGAGGGAATCGCCGCGATCTGCCGCCACACCCGGCGCTGAAAATGTGTGCCTGCCGGCGCGAGCGGCAGCGAAAAATCAAAGGAGGAATCCTTCAGGTAAGCGTTCAATTGGCGTACGGCCTCCTTCGCCAACAAGGTTTTCGGCGCGACCGCCGCACACGGTTCGAGAAAGTCGATGGCAGTGATCTCATCGTCATTGCAGCATACGCCGAGACTGAAACCCGGCGCGGATACCACGGCTTGATAGGTGGAAGTGCTCATGGCGAGAACGGTCGGATGCAGAAGTCCACATTGTCGGCCTGCCAGCGATCTTCGACAAGTGCCGGCATGGGCAGCACCGGGCACGGTAAAGTTGCCATCGACATGAAATTGCCATCGATCCGATCACTGCCCGCACGCTTGCGTCGACCAACCGCAGCTATCAAAAAACTGTTTACCCATCGGCGGGGCATGCCATGGGTGCTGATCGTCATTGCTGTTCCCGCGCTGCTGCTGGCACTTCCACGGCTGTTGCCAAAAACACCGCTATCGGCCCGGATGCCTTCATCCGTTGCCGTCTACGATGCACAACATCACCTGCTGCGGCTCACCCTCGCCAGCGACGAGCAATATCGCCTTTGGGTACCCTTGTCGAAGGTAAGCCCAGATTGCAGCGATCACGATTTCCATATCGCCATGGCCAATGTCAACCCGATCAATTCCCTGATTCCGCTACAGTGGAATTCGACCATCACGCCGCAAAGATTTGGTTCGATCCCGCGCACCTACATCGAAACCAGCGAAGACCGTACGCTGACGTCCAAGCTTCAGCACCAGTTTCAGGCGGATGTTCCCGGTGCAACGGTGCGCACGCTGGCGACCAGTCACTCGCCGTTTTTCTCGCAGCCCGAGGCGCTGGCCAATCTGATCATGCAACTCGCCAGAAGCACACCGCGCGGCTTTACTGTCGCACTTCGCCATCGCCGAGCACGATCCATTTCTGTGAAGTGAGGCCTTCCAGGCCCACCGGGCCGCGGGCGTGGAACTTGTCGGTGGAGATGCCGATCTCCGCCCCGAGGCCGTATTCGAAGCCATCGGCAAAGCGCGTCGAGGCGTTCACCATCACCGAACTCGAATCCACCTCGCGCAAAAAACGCATCGCATGGCTGTAGTTCTCGGTGACGATGGCATCGGTATGCTGCGATGAATACTTGTTGATGTGGGCAATGGCTTCGCCCACATCGGCCACGACCTTGACCGAGATGATCGCTGCGAGGTATTCCTCGTAATAGTCCTTTTCCGTAGCCGCCTTGGCCTGCGGCACGAGCTTGCGTGTTTCCTCGCAACCGCGGATCTCGATACCGTTCGCAATCAACATCTGCGCGATCCGCGGCAATTGTGCCGCTGTGATCGAACGTGCCACCAGCAACGACTCGGCAGTGTTGCAGGTGCCCAGCCGCTGCGCCTTGGCGTTCTCAACGATCTTTAGCGCCTTGGCCGGATCAGCCGCATCATCAACATAGACGTGGCAGTTGCCGTCGAGGTGCTTGATCACCGGCACGCGCGCTTCCTTGCTGACGCGCTCGATCAGCCCCTTGCCGCCGCGCGGCACGATCACATCGACATACTGCGGCATGGCGACGAGTTCACCCACTGCGGCGCGATCCGTCGTTTCAATCACCTGCACGGCGGTTTCGGGCAGGCCGGCGGATTTCAGCCCGGCGCGAACGCAGGCAGCAATCGCTTGATTGGAACGGATCGCCTCTTTGCCGCCACGCAGAATCGCGGCATTGCCCGACTTGATGCACAGCGCCGCAGCCTCGGCCGTGACGTTGGGCCGCGCTTCGTAAATGATGCCGACCACGCCGAGCGGAACCCGCATCCTGCCCACCTGGATGCCGCTGGGGCGACGCTTGAGATTCGTCATCTCGCCTACTGGATCAGGCAGCGCAGCGACCTGCTCCAGCCCCTGCGCCATCGACTCGACGCCCTTTGCGGTGAGCATCAACCGGTCGAGCATTGCTCCGGATAGTCCGTCCTTCTGGGCTTGTTGCATATCTTGGTGATTAGCAGTGAGCAACTCGTCACAGCGCTCACGTACGGCCTTGGCCATCGCCAGCAGCGCGCTGTTCTTGGTGGCCGTTGACGCCTTGGCGACTTCAGCCGCAGCAGCGCGCGCCGCTTGTCCCACACCTTCCATGTATTTTTTGATGTCCATGGGATTTCTCTGGAGTTCCCCGTTTGTCTGTGGCGCCATTGTACCGTTCGGACGCCGGTAGTTTTCTGCCGACGCTGTGCGCCCATGTGCATGGCATCATGGGCGCACTTTGGTTAT
The DNA here is from genome assembly GCA_043738385.1 of Sterolibacteriaceae bacterium. Classification (GTDB taxonomy): domain Bacteria; phylum Pseudomonadota; class Gammaproteobacteria; order Burkholderiales; family Rhodocyclaceae; genus JANYCD01. The sequence goes on along the minus strand of JAYUGL010000031.1, from coordinate 3,331 downwards.
TTTTCTCTGCCTTAACCCCATTGACCGATCTGCGACGTTTAAAGCTCCACACCCCCATCGATTGGAGATTTTCATGAAAACCGTTTTGCCCCTGGTTGCAGCGCTTGCCTTTTCCACCCTGGCGCAAGCCGAGGCGGTGACTGAAGTTACGTCGACCGCAGCTGACCGCAGCGGTACTGCGGTGACCGTCTACCACGACAGCCTGGCCCTGGTGAAAGAAAGGCGCAAGCTCACGCTGCCCGTCGGCACGGTGCGCGTCTCACTGCGCGAAGTGTCGGCGCAGCTTCAAGCCGAGACCGCCCTGTTGCGCGCGGTGACCGGCAAACCCATCACACTCATCGAGCAGAATTTCGATTTCGATTTGCTCACGCCGCAAAAGCTGCTGGATAAATATGTCGGCCGCGAGGTGACGGTGATCCGCACCAATCCATCCAACGGCGCCGAGACGCGCGAGAAAGCCATCGTGCTGGCCGCAGGCCAAGGCACGGTGCTGCGCTTTGCCGACCGCATCGAAACCGGGGTGCCGGGGCGCATTATTTACGACAGTGTGCCGCCCAATTTGCGCGACCGGCCCACGCTCTCGGTGTTGTTCGATGGCCCGGGCGGCAATCAGACTGTGGAGCTTTCCTACCTCACCGGCGGGCTATCGTGGAAGGCCGACTACGTGGCTGAGCTGGCGGCGGACGGCAAGTCGCTCGATCTCTCCGGTTGGGTGACGCTGACCAACAGCAGCGGCGCGAGTTATGACAATGCGAATTTGCAACTGGTGGCCGGCACGGTGAACCGGGTCGCAAATCAGCAGCCGATGCAGCGCGGCAAAGTCGCCACGGCCATGATGGCGGATCGCGCTGAGTCGGCGCCGCGTGAAGAGAGCCTGGCCGACTATCACCTGTACACCTTCGAGCGGCCCACCACGCTGGCCGAAAATCAGACCAAGCAACTGGCGCTGTTGTCCGCCAGCAACGTGCCCGCCGAGCGCGAATATCTGCTGGCCGGCGCCGATTATTATTACCAAGGCCGCTATGACACCTTGGGTGAAAAGTTGAAGCCCGCGGTGTTCCTCATATTCCAGAACAAGGGCGGCCAGCTCGGCAAGCCCCTGCCCGCAGGCACGGTGCGCGCTTACGCCCGCGACAGCCAGGGTGCCGCCCAATTTGTCGGTGAAGATCACATCGAGCACACGGCGAAAAACGAAACCGTGCGCCTGCGCCTCGGCGAAGCCTTCGACATCACCGCCGAGCGCAAACAAACCAACTACAAGCGCATCAATGATCGGGTGGCGGAGACGAGCTATCGCATTGTCATCCGTAACGCCAAGCGCGAAGAGGCGATCGTCAAGGTGCAGGAACCGCTGCCGGGTGACTGGGAGATCGTGCAGGAAACCCAGAAGCACAACAAGACCTCCGCCCGCACCGCGCAGTGGAATGTCGCCATTCCCGCCGACGGCAGCACGACGCTGGAATACACGGCGCGGGTGAAGTGGTAATGCGGTGGGGTAAATCGCAATCATGATGCGCCTTCTGCTGCTGTGTGTTTTTCTCTCGCTGGCCGCAGGTGTTCATGCAGTAGAGACCAAAGAAAAAAGCGATCTGCCTGGCCCGCCCGCAGTCACCCTTGCCAATATCTGGCGCGGCGACAGCGATCCAACGGGCTACTGGGTCAGCGAAAAGCTGGATGGGGTTCGCGGCTACTGGGATGGCAAACAGCTTCTCACCAAGGGCGGCACGGTCATCAAGGCGCCCGTCTGGTTCACTGACGGTTGGCCCAGTCATCCGCTCGATGGAGAACTGTGGGCCGGTCGCGGCAAGTTTGCAGAAGCCGTCTCCACCGTGCGCAGCCAAACGCCGGACGACGTGGCCTGGAAGCGCATGCACTACATGTTGTTTGATCTGCCCGGCCATCCCGGCCACTTCGATCAGCGAGTGGTTGCGCTAAAGGCGGTAGTGGAAGGCATCCACCAGCCGTGGGTGGAAATGATTCCCCAAACTCCCGCCACGACTGCCGCCGACATCAAGCGTCGCCTATATCAGGTGGTGAAGGCGGGTGGTGAAGGCCTGGTGCTGCATAAAGGTGATACGCCCTATCGTGCAGGGCGCAGCGATGACTTGTTGAAGGTGAAGCCTTATCTTGATGCAGAGGCGAAGGTCATTGTCCACTTGCCGGGCAAGGGGAAATACGCGGGAATGATGGGCGCGCTACAAGTGGAAGCAGAATCCGGTCGGCGCTTCAAACTTGGCACCGGCTTTACCGATCAGGATCGGCGGAATCCGCCGCCCGTTGGCGCGTGGGTGACTTATCGCTATCGTGATTTAACTAGCTCAGGTCTGCCGAGGTTTGCCAGCTATCTGCGCGTGCGGCTGGATCGGGAGCCGTTGCCCTCTGATCCGCCGCGATAGCGGCGCTAAACAGTCTCCTCTCTCTTTTGGGGAGAGGGGTTGGGGGTAATAAGGGCTTGTTGTGAGAGCTTCAGCGCAAGCTGAAGCATCTCATCCCAGATGTCGCCTTTGGCCAGCCCTTTGATCATGCGATCAATGCGCGCCGCATGGAGCAGGGCGTTACGCGCGGTGACGGCTTTGATGCGTTGAGCGGCAGCGCGAACCAGATTTTGGTGTGGGCCGAAAACTTTGGCCTCGCGTAGTGCGCCATCCACCGACGCGCCTCTATCCAGGGCCGCGCGAACCTGGGCGATGGCGCGGGCTTCAGAAGCCAGCGCCCAGAGCAGCAGGGGCGGGGCGATATCCTCAGCGCGCAAGCCGTCGAGCAATCTCGCGCAGCGCACGGCGTCGCCCGCCAGCAGAGCTTCGCGCAGTTTATCGACATTGAAGCGGGCCACGTCATGCACCGCAGCCTCGACTTGCTCCATTGTCAATTGGCCCGCGGGATGCAGCAGTGCCAGCTTCTGCAATTCCTGATGGGCTGCAAGCAGGTTGCCTTCCACGTGCGCGGCGATGAACTCCAGCACCTCACGCGGCGCGGTTTGTTTCTGGCGGGCGAGCCGCGCCGCAATCCACGCTGGCAATTGCGCCAGAGCCGGCGCATTGCACTCGACGACGACGCCAGCATTGCTCAACGCGGTAAACCAGGCCGCCTTTTTCAATTGCCAGTCGACCAGCGGCAGGCTGATCAGCGTCACCAGGCCCTGGCCGAGTTGTTCGCAGTAACGCTGCAAGGCTTCGCCGCCATCGCGTCCCGGCTTGCCCGAGGGAATGCGCAGATCGATGAGTTTCGATCCGCCAAACAAGGAGAGGTTGCCGGAGGCCATCAGCAGTTCGTCCCAGCGAAAATGGGTGCCCGCGATCAGCACCTCGCGCTCTTCGAAGCCCTGTGTGCG
>JAYUGL010000030.1:0-41568 GCA_043738385.1 Sterolibacteriaceae bacterium | reverse complement strand
AACCAAGGGGTTCTACCGCTATCGTATGCTGCTTGCCGCCCAAGGGATGGCACGGGACAAGGAGTTTAAGGGCCAGTTACAACTGGCGGTTTCCGTGTTGCGGGATGGTAAAACTGTTATTCTCACTATTCCCGCCCCCGGACAGCCTGATGCTCAGAAGTATCTGGTTGCCTTCAAACGCTTTCGACGTATCGAGGGCACTTTTCAAGTTCCGGCCGATACGGTCGCGAAGCAGGTTGAAGTCCGCTTGCTTCAGGACGGCGTTGTTGTCGCAACCCAGCAAGCCTCTCTTTGACAAAGGAGCGCCATGTTTACCAGAAACAAGCCGCAAAGTCGTATCGATAGCTTGATCGGAGCCGGAACCCGGGTCGAGGGCGACGTGAATTTTACCGGGGGACTTCGCATTGACGGTGAAGTCAAAGGCAACGTTCGTGCGATCGGCGACCAACCCAGTACCTTGGTTATCAGTGAGCATGCCCGTATCGAGGGCGAAGTCAGCGTTTCCCATCTGGTGATCAACGGCGCCATTATCGGTGCGATACATTGCAGCGAGTTCGTCGAACTTCAGCCGCGGGCGCGTGTCACAGGGGATGTGGGGTACAGTACGATTGAGATGCACTTGGGCGCCGTGATTCAAGGACGCTTGGTGCATCAGGGCGTAAACGCCAAGAACATTGAATTGAAATTGGCTTCAAGTCATTGACCTTGTTTGTAAATGTTCCGATAATCAATCAGTCCCGGAACGCACTGGAGAAACCAAATGAATGCACCTGCTGAATTGGAAATGCCGGCCCCGTTTGTCTTTAGCGATAACGCGGCCAACAAGGTCAAGGAGTTGATTGCCGAAGAAGGCAACCCTGAGTTGAAGTTGCGCGTGTTTGTTTCGGGCGGCGGTTGTTCGGGTTTTCAGTACGGCTTCACTTTTGATGAAGTCGCCAATGAAGACGATACCGCCATGGTAAAGGATGGCGTCACACTGCTGATTGACCCAATGAGTTATCAATATCTGGTGGGCGCGGAGATTGATTACTCCGAGGGACTCGAAGGCTCCCAGTTCGTGATCAAGAATCCCAATGCGACCAGCACCTGCGGTTGTGGTTCGTCTTTCTCTGCCTGAGACACTTCACAGATAAGAAAAGGGCGCCTGCGGCGCCCTTTGTTTTTCATGCGGGATAGATCGCGCCGAGTATGCGCGGTCCCCGCGCACCGGTAACAGCAGGAAGATTACCGGGCAAATTTTGCAAACAACGGTGCGCCAGCCACGCAAAAGCAACTGCTTCAACCCAGTCGGCAGCAATGCCGAGTGCATCGGTGAAGGCCATTTTCACATTGGGCATCGTTTCGTCTAGTACCCCCATTAGCGCATCGTTATGCGCGCCACCGCCACAAACATAAAGTTCAGACGGTGTGCCACACCAGCGCTGGATCGCTTGGGCGGCGCTGATTGCACTTAACGCCACCAATGTGGCCTGAACATCCGCAGGCGCTTCCGCACCAGTGAGCTGACTCTTTAACCATGCGGTATTGAATTGCTCATGGCCGCAACTCTTGGGCGGTGCCATGCAAAAAAAGGATGGGTCAATAAACGATCCAGCAGATCGGGCAAAGACTTGCCTGTTTTTGCCCACTGACCCGCACGATCATATGGCTGACCGAGGTGCTCGGCCGCCCAAGCATCAAGCAATACGTTAGCAGGGCCGCAATCGAACCCGGCGGTTGCGCCGCCGGGAGCCAGATTGGTGAGGTTGGCGATGCCGCCGAGATTCAGGATCACGCGATGCAGGGTCGGCGAACGAAACAAGGCGTCGTGCACAGCGGGCACTAGCGGCGCAGCGTTTGGCCATGGCAACCAATTGCACGAACCGATTCAGGAGGGACACCCGCTTTGCCGAGAACTCCGCTAACGGCATTCGCATAGACGCGCGCCAGCTGATTCCCGAGCAATGCCGAGCGGTGCAGATCGTCAGGTCCGGCATCAAGCAATCCCGCCGCATCATGGCGTATGTCTGCCGGAAAAGGCTGGTAGTCGCTGGCTACGGTTTGCAGCCTGGCCGCGGAAATTTCGACCAACGCTGCATCGACACCATCCATACTGGTGCCGGACATCAAACCGATAAACAGCTCTGTTGCCGCCATGCGGCGAGGCTTATTCCAGCACGCCCAAATCGCTGTTTCGAATCATGTCGATCCGGGCCATTTGGGCTCCCGATTGAGAATGGAATCTGCCGAGTTGCTGGGGTGCCAACGGTAGCGACGGCTGTGATGACACTGCAAGCGGATTTTGATACTCGCCGTTGATACGAAATTCGTAGTGGAGATGAGGGCCGGTTGCCAATCCGGTCATTCCGACGTAGCCGATGACATCCCCCTGCGCTACCCGGGTACCAATCCTCAAACCCCCAGCAAATCCTGAAAGATGACCGTACAAGGTCGTAAAGTGGTTCTGGTGCCGCATGATAATGACGTTGCCGTAGCCACCTTGCCTGCCGGCAAACTCAACAACCCCGTCAGCGGTGGACTTCACTTTGGTGCCGGTCGGTGCACCGTAGTCGATCCCTTTATGGGCACGCCACTTTTGCAGGATGGGATGAAAGCGCGCCAAACTGAAACCGGAAGTGATGCGGGAGAACTCCAGCGGAGAACGCAGAAACGCCTTGTGTATACTTTTGCCGTCTGGTGTGTAGTAGCCCCCATGGCCGGCTTCGTCTTCATACCACGCGGTCTGGTAAGTTTTGCCGTCATTAATGAATTCCACAGCCAGAATGCGGCCGGCACGAATCGGCTTCCCCAGATGATCAATGGATTCGTAAACGACCGAGAACCGGTCTCCCTTGCGCAGACCGCGATGGAAATCAATATCGCTGCCAAAGATGTCGGCGATTTGCGTTGCAACACTGTCAGGAATTCCTGCCGCATCAGTTGCCCCGAATAACGAGTACTGGATTTCGGACGACTTCATCAATATATGTGTTTCGAGCTTTAGGGGCTGCTCGGAAACCTTGTAGTCATCGCCGGCACGTTCGATCAACAGCGCGCGCGCTGTGGCGCCGTTGAGCGGGAATATCATCGAACCCAGACCGCCGTTGCCGTCAACTCGGGCTGTAATGGGTTTACCCGGGGCCATCTGGCGGAATATTTCACGCGCCTCAGGCATGTCGCGGAGCGCCTCCAGCGTCTCTGTCGCGTTGATGCCCATACGCGTGAACAGCGACGCTGCGGTGTCGCCATCGCGAATGGACTCTTCGCGAACATAGAACTCCTGAAGCGTCTCTCCGGGCGACGGCTGACTGATCGCCAGCGGTTCCACAATATCGCGCTGGCGGGCGAGCAACTGACCGCTATCCGGCGCGGTGCCGAAGGCAGCAACTGCGCCCAGCAGTGCGATGGTCGCAACGCTCAATGATGTCCGCAGATGGCGCGGCTTCGCTTCGCGAAGGGTGCCGAGATACGTTAAAATCCTGCTCTTGTCTTTGGTCATCGGGTCGTCCGGCCGGCTGCAAGGTTGGCAGTTTAACAAAAACCCCGCAGGGATCCTATTTACCCGGCTCAACCTTAAACTGATCTGCAATGAGCGACATTGAATCTCAACTGGCTTTAATCAAGCGTGGCGCCAACGAACTGCTGATTGAGGCGGAGTTGGTTGAAAAGCTCAAGGGTCGAAAACCCTTGCGAATCAAGGCCGGATTCGACCCTACCGCACCGGATCTGCACCTCGGCCACACGGTGCTGATCAACAAACTCCGGGACTTTCAGGAGTTGGGGCACCATGTGATGTTCCTGATCGGCGACTTTACCGGCATGATCGGCGACCCAAGCGGCAAGAATGCCACCCGGCCGCCGCTCTCGCGCGAGCAGATTCTGGAGAACGCCCAGACTTACCGCGATCAGGTCTTCAAGATTCTTGACCCGGACAAAACCGAGATCTGTTTTAACGCCACGTGGTTTGAGCCGCTCGGCGCCGCAGGAATGATCAAGCTGGCGTCGCTGCATACCGTGGCACGCATGCTGGAGCGCGATGATTTCGCCAAACGCTATGCTGGCAACCAACCCATCTCCATCCACGAGTTTCTCTATCCGCTGTGCCAGGGTTACGACTCGGTGGCCATGAGAGCCGACGTCGAACTTGGCGGCACCGACCAGAAATTCAATCTTCTGGTCGGACGGGAACTACAGAAGCACTATGGCCAGCCACCGCAGTGCATCCTGATGATGCCGCTGCTGGAAGGGCTCGATGGCGTCAACAAAATGTCTAAATCGCTGGGCAACTACATTGGCATCAACGAATCGGCGGACGAAATATTCGGCAAGTTGATGTCAATCTCCGATACGTTGATGTGGCGTTACTTTGACCTGTTATCGTTCCAGCCCGCCGACAAAATTGCGGCGATGAAGCGACAAGTTGCAGACGGGGCCAACCCGCGCGATATCAAATTTGAACTGGCCAAGGAGATCGTCAGCCGCTTTCACGGGGGTTCCAAAGCCGGTGAAGAAGCACTGCAAAATTTCCTCGCGCGATTCCAGCGCAGCGAGATGCCCGAAACCATGACTGAAGTGACGGTGGCTGCTGGCGCCATCTGCCAGGTGCTCAAGCAGGCTGGGCTGGCGCCCAGTACATCCGAGGCCATGCGCGCAATCGGCGGTGGCGGCGTGCGCATTGACGGCGAAAAAATCAGCGACAAGGGACTAATGCTCAAGGCCGGCACGACGGTTGTGCTTCAGGTCGGCAAGCGCAGGTTTGCACGCGTGAGCTTGTCTTGAATCGCACTCACGATGAACAGCCCGCCTTCACCCGCTCCGCTCCGCATCGTGATCGCCACCCGCGAGTCGCGGTTGGCGCTTTGGCAGGCCGAACATGTGCGCGCGCTTCTGCGTTCCGCTTATCCGGCTTGCAGCGTTGAATTGCTCGGGATGACCACGCGCGGCGACCGGATACTCGACCAGCCGCTGGCCAAGATCGGCGGCAAGGGTCTGTTCGTCAAGGAACTCGAAACCGCCCTGCTCGATCAGCGTGCCGACATCGCGGTCCACTCCATGAAAGACGTTCCCATGCAACTGGAGGAAGCGTTCGCCATCGTCGCCATTGGCCCGCGCGAGACGCCTTTCGACGCCTTCGTCTCGACCCGCTATGCCAGCTTGGACGACCTGCCGCCCGGCGCGGTCGTTGGAACTTCCAGCCTGCGCCGCGAAGCCCAATTGCATGCGCGGCACCCAAACTTGGCCGTGTCCAGCCTGCGCGGCAATCTCGATACCCGCTTGCGCAAACTCGACGGCGGCGAATATGACGCCATTATCCTCGCAGCAGCCGGCCTTACCCGCCTTGGCCTTCAAGACAGGATTCGCACTCTGTTGCCGGCGGAAGCATCACTCCCGGCCGCGGGCCAGGGAGCGCTTGGCATTGAGGCGCTGTCCAACAGGCCCGAGGTCGCAACGTGGATGCTGCCGCTCAATGACGCAATGAGCGCCACCTGTGTGCGAGCCGAACGCGCAGTATCGCGCGCGCTGGCTGGCAGTTGTGAGGTTCCGCTCGGCGCCTACGCCGAACCCTGTCATGAAGGTCTGTGGTTGCGCGGATTTGTCGCCACGCCGGATGGGACACGCATGGCGCACGCCCAGTTGCGTGACGGCGCCGACGACCCTGAAGCCCTGGGACTGCGCCTTGCTGCCGAATTGCGCGCGCAAGGTGCCGACGACATCCTCGCTGCGTTGGTGCGTTGAAAGTGGCCACCACTACAGCACAGACTCTTAGCGGCCGCCATATTCTTGTCACGCGCCCGGCTGGACAAGCCTCCCACTTGGCCGAAGCCCTGTCCCGGCTCGGCGCGACGCCGGTACTTTTTCCGGTCTTGGTCATCCTTGATGTTGAGAACAAGCAGCCGCTTCTGAGGTTGGCCGGCCGCCTTGAAGAATTCGACTTCGCGATATTCATCAGTCCCAACGCGGTCTGCAAGGCGCTTGATCAGATCCTGGCGCGACGCACCTGGCCCGAACAGACCAGGATTGCAACGATGGGCAAAAGCAGCGAGGCCGAGCTGGCCCGCTATGGACTTGGCAATATCCTTGCGCCCAAGGATCGTTTCGACTCCGAAGCCCTGCTTGAACTTCCTGAATTGCAGGACATGCGAGGACGGAAGGTTTTGATTTTTCGCGGCGACGGCGGCAGGGAACTGCTGGAAGAATCCTTGACTGCGCGTGGCGCAAAAGTCGAATATGTGAAATGCTACCGTCGTGCTAAACCAGAACATGACGTGGAACCCCTGATGAAACTTTGGCGTAATGGGCAATTAGACGCGATTACGCTCACCAGCAGCGAAGGGTTGCGCAATTTTCATGGAATGATTGGAAAACTCGGTCAAACTTGGTTGCGCAAGACGCCGGTGTTTGTTCCACACGCCCGGATCGCCGAAGGCGCATGCGAACTGGGTCTTGCGCAGGTGATCGTGACTGGCCCTGGCGACGATGGTCTGATTGCCGGTTTGCTGCAACACTTTCAAACGCATGAATCCCAACCCGCTCACTGAATCATCCGCCCCGCCATCGTTGTCGCGGCGAGTTGTGAGGGCGTTGCGCCAACCTGCGGTCTTGATTGCCCTGCTTGCGATGGCGCTCGTGATCTCTTTCTGGATCGAGACGCGTGTGGGACTGGATGAGGTTCGCGAAGACTTGGCACATCGGCTGGCTGAGGGCGACAACATTGCCAAGGAAGGCCGCGCGCTGGCGAAGCAAAGCCAGGAGTCGCTGCTCACCTTGCAGAACAAGGTTGCCGTACTGGAGGCACGTCTGGAGCAAGCCCAGAGCCAGCAGGTCGCACTCGAGTCCATGTATCAGGAGCTTTCGCGCAGCCGCGATGAGCGCTTGCTCGCGGAAATTGATCAATCGCTCACTATTGCGGCCCAACAACTTCAGCTGGCAGGGAATATCGAAGCTGCGCTGATTGCCTTGCAAGAGGCCGACAGCCGTCTGGCACGGGCGGCCCAGCCGCGGTTCGTTCCGTTGCGCAAACTGATATCACGCGATATCGATCAGCTGCGGGCCCTGCCAGGATCCAATTTGACTGGCGTCACGCTCAAGCTTGAGGCAGTGATCCTGTCCATCGACACCTTGCCGTTGGCCTTCGAGCACCGACCAAAGCCGGTGGAGTCAATCGGCGCGAAAAGGAAATCCATGGTCGAACCTGGATTCTGGAAAGCCCTGGCGACGGATTTCTGGAACGAGATGCGTCAGTTGATCCACATCCAGCGCGTCGACCAGCTTGACTCTGCATTGCTGGCGCCGGATCAGACATTTTTCCTGCGCGAGAACCTCAAGCTGCGATTGATCAATGCCCGACTTTCCATGCTGGCGCGCGACGGCATCAGTTTTCACGAAGACCTGCATCAGGCGCAAACCTGGCTGGAGAGGTATTTCGATATTCAGGCCCGGCAAGTGCAATCCGCATTGACGACACTCAAGGGACTCGACCGCTTCGATGTCGCCCAGGACATCCCCGCGCTGAGTGAAACACTGAACGCGGTACGTAATTTCAGGGTAGCGCACGGTAGTCACTGATGCGCGCACTGCTTTGGCTCCTGACAATAGCAGCGCTGGCGGTGGGCCTGTCACTGGCGGCGCGCTACAACGATGGCTACGCCCTGCTGGTGTTGCCGCCTTGGCGTCTGGAGTTGTCACTTAATCTGCTGTTGTTGTTGTTGGTGGCGGCCTTCGTAATCGGTTACGCAATTTTGCGCCTGATCTCGGCGATGGTTCACCTGCCCGCATCGGTCCGCGCGTTTCGTGAAGCGCGGGCGAGAACCAAAGGTGAAGCCGCATTCCGCGAGGCGACCCAACTGCTGATCGAAGGACGTTATGGCCGTGCCTTGAAGCGGGCTGAAGATGCATGGAACGCCGGACACGCGCCGGGCCTCGCAGCGCTATTGGCGCTTCGCGCCGCCAAGGCACTGCGCGACGAAGATCGTCAGCTCCGGTGGCAACAGCGTGCCGTCGAACATGACAACGAAATCCATAATGCACGTCTGATGATGGAGGCATCTTTCGCGGTTGGCGCGCGCGATTTTGGACAAGCCAAGACGCTGCTGGAGCAGCTCGCGCATGACAGCGGTCGCCACATTGCCGCCCTGCGCCTCTCGTTACGCATGCAGCAAGGACTCGGCAACTGGCACGAGGTGTTACATCTGGTTAGGCAACTTGAAAAACATCGGGCCATGACCCCCGAGCAGTCAGCGCCTTTGCGCATGCGCGCCCATCGCGAGAATCTCAAAACGCTGGAACAAGATGGCCGCGCAGTTGAGCAATATCTCGCTCGCACGGCCGGCAAGGATAGGCTCGACCCGCGCCTCGCCGTCGATGCAGCACAAGCCCTGATACGAGCGGGTAGCGGCACAGCCGCCGCGCGTTTGATCGAAGACGTGCTTGACGAAAGCTGGAGTTCGACGCTGGCGGCCTCTTACGCGGAGTGCGGCAGCGACGATGTATTGGGCCGGATCGCCCATGCTGAAGTCTGGCTGGAAAAGTACCCGCGCGACGTGGCGTTGCTGCTGACGCTCGGTCGGCTTTGCCGGCAACGCCAGCTATGGGGCAAGGCGCAGAGTTATCTGGAAGCCTCGCTGGCCATTGCGCCTTCACGCGCGGCGCATATTGAGCTCGCCAGTCTGTTTGAACATCTTGAGAAGCCTGATGCGGCGAACAGCCACTATCGGGCGGCAGCGCTGATCTAGCCCGGCTCGGGTAATAACAGATCCGTCAAGCAAGCAAGTTGTCGCGGAAGCTCTGCCCCTCGTACTCCGTACGGAATACGCCACGACGTTGCAGGATCGGCACTACATGATCGACAAAATCGTTGACGCTGTCAGGGTTGGTGGTCGGGCTGAGGTTGAAGCCGTAGCAACCGGTCTCGCGCCAGATGCGCTCGATCTCGGCCGCCACCTGCTCGGGCGTACCAACGACCTGCGGGATCGCCACTGAAAGCGCCCACTGGGCTGCGGCTTGACGCAGCGTCACCGCCCCGCCGTCCGCACCCGTCAGCGTAGCCGCCATCAGGCCGCGCGAGGCCTGAGTTTCCATTTCAGCCAACGGCCGATCCGGGTCGAACTGGCTGAGGTCAACGCCAAACACGCCTGACAGTCGAGCCAAGATGGCATCCAGCGGCACCCGCTGCTTCAGTTCTTCTTCACGAGCACGCGCCTCGGCCTCGGTACTGCGCACGATCGGCTGCAGACCATAGAGTATTCGCAGGTCTTCGCTCTTCTTGCCGTGCGTGGCTGCGGCTGCGCGCAATTGCTCCATGCTCTTTTTCATTCCGGCAACATGGCCTTGAATCGCGAAGATGATCTCGGCGTGGTCCATCGCGAATTTCATGCCGCGGCCCGAGGATCCAGCCTGGATCAGCAGCGGTCGGCCATAGGGTGAAGGAAGCACTGGCGCTACCGCCTTGCAACTGAGATAACGTCCTTTGTAATCGACAGGCATGATCTTGCTCGTATCGGCAAACTGACCGGTCGATGCATTTTTCAGGATCGCTTTTGGCGGCACGCTGTCCCACAACTTGTAGCAAATTTCCATGAACTCGTCGGCGAAATCATAGCGCTCGTCGTGCGGCATCTGCGATCCAACGCCGTTGGCCATGTGCTCGGCCATGCTGAAACCGGTCACGATATTCCAACCCACACGGCCACGACTGAGGTAGTTCAACGTCGACATCCGCCGGGTCGCCAGATAAGGCGTGGTCCCCGTGGTTGATAGCGTTACGCCAATGCCAAGATGCTTGGTTGCCGCGGCCATTACGGCGACCAATGGCATGGGATCATGGTTGGGCCACGATGCGCCATACTGCACCGAGGCGTTTACGCTGCCTTGGTAAACCGCGTGTGTAGCCGGACTGTCGGCGAAAAACACGCCATCGAAGCGACCACGCTCGAGCGTACGCGCCAACTCCTGCCAGTACGTGAAATCCTGCAGACCGTCGAGCTGCTGCTCCATCGGATCGGCCCAGCCGAGCAGGGTATGCGTGCTGGCGGTGTGAATCAACATCTGCATCAAATGCATTTTGGAAGACATGCTGCGGTGTCCTTCGTTAAGGTTTAGACGGCGCTTGGATCAACGGATCAACGATTTAACGTAGTCGTCGCCCAACCCGACTTCGCGGCAATACTTTGCATAGCGGTCCAGACGCAGGAACACGTCATCGTAGTCCACCGCATTACCTTGCTCATCCAGATACACCAAGGGGCCATGAACGTGGAATATCGCCGTCATCTTGCCGACCTCGGGATCGATGTAGAGCGTGTGTACGCCGCCAGCAGCCTCATAAACAAAACTTCCGGCGCGCGCGACCCAGTCGTACTCCCGATAGCCCCAGGCACCATCAAGGGTCCACGCCTCGACGGGCGAGGCGTGATGGTGACGCTGGATGGTGCCTTGGCCCACGGCCTTGAGAATGCTGATCCAGCCACCGTTGGTTACATCGAACAACAACGGTCTCACCATGCCCATCTTGCCCAGTGGGTACCACTTTTCATCCTCCACCATCACGTCCGGCTGGAACATCTCGGCTCGGCCGAACGTGGTGGGTTGTATGTTGAGATTCATGTTGGTCCTCTTTCAGTCTTCTGAATGCAGCGGTTTGGCGCCGGAAATGACATCGATGCTCTGTCCATCCAACCCACCAGCGCCATGAAAAATGGCTTCGAGAGGGCGGCCCGGGGCGGAGCATCTATTGTTGTTCGCCCGGCCCTCCGTGTTCGAGCGGCAACGGCGCCGGAAAATCCCGGCCCAGATAGCGCTGCTCACGCTCTCCAACCTCCAACCCTTCCACCCGCGGCATGACGTAGCGGGCGAACATTTCAAGCGAACGAAGTTTTTTATCCCGCTGCACCCAGTCGCGATTGTTAATCATCAGTGTACCGAAGCCGCCCACCGCTTCATAAACCTTGTGAATCGCATCGACGCACTCCTGAGGATTGCCGACGATCCACTGCACATTGTCGGCCATGTATTCGAGATCGATGTTTTCCTCGGGTTCGTTGCTGTCCTGTTTCATCAACGCGCCGAACAGCTTGGTCGTATAGCCAAAGTAGGAATTGTTAACGCCCTTGCGGATTTCGTCCAGCGCGGCCTTGCGTCCGTCCGGATGGACATAGACTTCGCGCACGACTTTCCAGTTTCGTCTCGCCTCCAGCGGATCGCGCCCGGCCGCCTTTGCCGCGTTCTCCATCGCCATGCCCTGATCACGCAACGACGGCACAACTTTGTTGTTCTTGTAGGTAGGTGGAACGACGTGAACACTGAGCGCATCCCAACCATGCTTGCCGCAATAGTCGTAAGTGACAAGACTGGTGAGACCGGCCATGCCGAAGTGTGCCTTGCCCATGTAGGGCCCAATCATCAACTTGCGGTTTTCACCCTTGGAAAATTTTCCGTTCCAGGTGACGGGCTCGCGAGTGGTAAGGAGCTGACGGATGACTTCGATCGACTCGTTGATGCGGGGCCGAATCTCTTCCCTGGTTAAATTGAACAGCTTCTGGTCATCAGGCAGTGCGCCACCGCCAAACCCGTAGATCAGGCGCCCTTCGATGATGTTGTCCAGAAATGCCATGCGCTCGGCGAGCAGGAAGGGATCGCTGTGATAGGGCAGGTTCATCGTACCCGTGCCCAGCAGGATGCGCTTGGTCATCGTGGCCACAGTTGCAATCACGATATCCGGTGCGGGTACGTTCTCGTAATAACCCGTGTGGTGTTCGCCGATCCAGGCTTCATGAAAACCGAGGTTTTCGACGAAGACGATATCTTCCATATCCCGCTTCCAGGAAACGTGCATGTTGTCCCATGGATAGTGTTCGGGCATCTGAAATAATCCAAATCTCATCTTGTTTCTCCGGTGACGTAAAAGTAACCCTTTTGCGCATCGGGCTCCTCCGAAACAGCACCAGGATTGGTTAAATCAGAATGTGAAGACTGTCTCGCTTGCCGCGCTTTTTTATTACTAACCAGTATTCCAAAGTTACCTGTTAGTAAAAATATTGTCAATATAGCTGTCGATACAACAACGGCTCCAGACGCACAATCAGTAGTGATAAAAGAACTGGCGTGGCCAGTCAAATTAACCATAGATTTCGCGAGAATTCCAATCTGGAACAAGGAGAAGGTCTTAATGCAGCCTCATTCGCGGTGCTTGCAGTTCAAGCAGATCACTCGCAATCATGTTTCTTTCTCGTTTTCGAACAACAGTCGGGCGACTGTATAATCTACTCTCAGGTAGTTGCCAGGTTGCTTGGCCCCAACCGATCATCAAAGTCAATTTTTGTACCAAATAAATCGGGTGTCAGACCCGAACACGAGATGTGTCCCCAAGGAGAATAACAATGAACGGTTGCACAGCCCTTCGCCTTCTCACAATGCTGGCCAGTGCATTGAGCGCTACCGCGGCATTTTCAAGCATTCTGACGGGCGTCGTCCATGACCCTGCCGGCACGCCGACAGCCAATGTTTTCGTCACCGCGCAGGATGGCGCCCGCAAGATGGCCGTGAGCGTGCTCACGGATGCCGCCGGACGCTACCGGATCGACGATCTGTTCCCGGGGCAATACGACCTGCGCGCCCGCAAGATCGGCTTCAACGACGGCACCAGCGCCAACGTGGCGCTGGGCGAGCGGGATGCCGCCGTCAATCTGAAGCTCCAGCCCGACGATGCCACTCACTTGTCGACGCCCGGCGCCGCGTGGCTGAATACGCTGCCCAATGTTCCCATGAAGGCCACCTTCGTCACCTCCTGCACCATTTGCCATGACCAAGGCTCGCCGCTGACCCATATTCCCCGCGACGCCGACACCTGGGGCAAGATCATTCATCAGATGCGTACCCAGGCCGATGCCTACGCCGTCATCGTGAAAATGGACAACGGCAAGCTGGCGAACTGGCTCGCCGAGCAGAACTTCGGCGCCAAACTGGCCCCGTTCGATCCTTTCGCCAAGCGTGCCAATGTCGCGACCAAGGCGCGCATGACCGAATATGATGTTGGCGACATCACCACTTGGGCTCACGACGTGGTGGTCGAGCCGAAAACCGGTACCGCTTGGGTCGGCGACTACGTCAGGGACGAACTGACTTCAGTCAATCCCCGCACCGGCGAACAAAAAGTGTATCCGGCCCCGCTTCATGGCACCGGCATGCACACGCTCAGTTTCGACCGCGACGGCTATCTATGGATCACGTTGCAACTGGTCGCCAAGGTCGCACGCTTTGATACCAAGAACGGTGAGTGGCGCATCTATGACGGTTTCACCCCCGGATCATTGAACCATTCGTTTGCCCTGGATTCGGACGGGTTGGTAAAGAAGGACGCGAGCGGTCGCCTCTACGTTTCTCTGTGGGGGGGCAATCGCACATCGCTGCTCGATCCGACGACCGGCGCGGTGAAGGAGATTCCTGTCCCGGGTAAGCCCTCCGATAAACCCTACGGCATTGCCGTCGATTCCAAAGGCGTGATCTGGTACACCCAGTACTCGGAGAACATGCTCGGCTTTGTCGATCCCGCCACCGGGCAAGGCAAGGAGTGGGCGTTGCCGCGTCAGGACAGCGGCCCCCACCGCATGCACATCGACAACGACGACAACCTGTGGATTCCCTTGTCGGGTTACGGCACGCTACTGCGCTACAACACACGCGATGGCAGTCAGAAGGAGTTTGCGCTGCCGGACGCCGATTCGTTTCCCTACGCTTCGCGCTACGACGCCAAGTCCGACCGCGTCTGGGTCACCGGCAATGGCGGCAACGCGATCTACGCGATGGACCCGAAGAGCGGGCGAACCACGACGTTCCGCCTGCCATCGATTCTGTCTTACGGACGCATGATCGCCATCGACTACTCGACCGGTGACGTATGGACAGCACTGTCGAGCTATCCCAACAAGCATGCGCTGCGAGAAAGTGGTTTGTTGCTTCGTGTTCATCGTGCGCTCGATCTCGTTCACTGAACAGGAAGCTTCATGATTCACTCCTTCACATGGTCGCTGCCGACCGCGGTTCCCAAAGTCGTTCGCCTGGATCGTCGTGAGTGAGTCGGCACGTCAGCCGTTGATGTAGTCGGCCACGTCATAGAGGGCGCCATAGTTCAGGGCGGGAGATTCAACGATTCGAAGTATGGCAGCCGCAACCAGAGCTGGCGGAGCCAGTTCGCCTTGTTCCTTGCGACGAACAAAGCGGCCAACGTCTGGAAAATCTGAAGCGCTGGAAGTGCGAATCAACGCCTGCATTTCCGTATCAATCACACCGGGGTTGATGTTGACCGGGATGAAGGGATGGGCTTCCTGCTTTTGTTCCACCGCCAGGGCGCGAACGAAATTCTCCAGTCCGGCTTTCGCCGCGCAGTACAACGCCCAACCCGCATAGCCGTTCAAAGCTGCTCCCGAAGAAATATTGGCAATCACTTTCCGGCACGGCGCCGACTGGAATTTGCGGACGACTTCGGTAACAAAAAGGATCGCCGAGGTGAAGTTGGTATTCATGTTGGCGATCAGTGCCGGGTACTCCTTCCGCGAAGTCGGGCCGATCGGCGCCAGTGTTCCGGCGTTGTTGATGACGATGATGTCTTCAATCGGCTCGGATTCGATACCCTCGATTGCGCGCAAGATTGCGCGGCGACTTTCTTCAGGGGATGAAAGATCAGCCATCACCGAAAACGCGTGCGGTGCCGAGCGCGAGAACTCAATGACACGATAGCCACGCTCCCTGAGTTGCAAACAGAGCGAAAGTCCCAAGCCCTTTGATCCGCCAGTGATGATCGCAACGCGCATGCTGATTTGGCGAGGGCGTTAGCCTTTCAGCCACTTTGTCGTATCGTTCATGTCGAATTCCGTGCCAAGATCAACAGGCTGGCTGACCATGAATAACGCTTTTTCCAGGCCAATCGTTCTGAACGGAATCGCATCGTTCTGATAAATCGGGTGGGTGACGAAATCGGCAAAGGCGTCGAAATTCGGATAGCGCGCCAGCAGCACCATGTCCCATTCTTCACCTGCCGCCACGTCCTTGCCGGCGACGCCCGCGTAAAGCAACTCAATGCCCGCATGCTGTGCAACCGGCATGGTTGCCTTGATGTATTGCCCATAGGCCGCCTTGCCGCCATTGGGTTTGAACTTGACCAGGTTCACCATCACCACCGGACCGGGTGGAACCTCAAGCCGCATGGCTTCGATCTCTGCTACCGTTGGAGAAACCTTTGGCATGGTGATGATTCCTTGGTTGTGAAACGATTAAAAAAAATACACCGTGACCATAGTAACGTGACCGGCCAAACCCGGTGCGATTCTCCGGCGCCGTCGTCAGAGCAGTGACTCTGCGAACTTCGACTCTCTTCGAAGATAACTGTCGATGCCGCCAGGTACACGCGAAAAAATCTCGGCCCACGCGGGGCTGGACAAGACATCAGGCAAAACGTCATTGCGATGAGCGAGATCTCTCCATCTGACAATCCACGTGACATTGGCAGAGCCGAGTTTGTCCTGTGGTTCACCCCTGACTTCAGGTTGATCGTGCGTAGCTACCCAGAACCCCAACACATCAATTTGTTGCGCCAGATGCGGGACCGCCTCGGTTCGTGCCCACAACTTGTATGCCTCAAACAGGTCGGGATTGAAATGGTATTGCCGTATCTCGAAAAGCATGATGTTTCTCCTCCTGGTGAAGTGTATAAGGGCACCAAACGTTTGACTTAAGCGACTTAAGCGGACCGTCGTATGTAAGTCCGATTTAAATAAGGGTTAGGCCCACAGCGCGGCGTTATTTTGGGTAGTAACGCGGTAGCTGCCAAAGGCAAGGCGTGCATTGCGAACCGTGACCGAACTACGAAGAGAGCCTAGTGCTTCGGATATCTGGACTCGCGTTACCTCTGACTCGGCACCCACAATGACCTCAGTCAGTTTTAAATCATCTGAGAACTTATAGAAGTACATGTTCTTCTGAGGGTCCTTTTCGTCGAGTTGTGGGAATACACGAAGCTCCTTCTCGTAGTGCCAGTGTGCATACTTCGTTGTAAGAAACTTCAATATAGTCTCCTCGCTAGTCGTGCCAGCCGTTAGAAGTTCTTGCGCCTCTTGAGTGGAACGCTGTTGATCGTAGACAACTTCTCGTGCGAAATCTTTGTCAGAAATTTCGAAGCCCAGACAAAGGCCGCGATGTTTCTCGGCATGGTGACTCCACTGCACGGGATTGCGCCACGTGCGACTGAAACAGAGCAGACCGAAACGCTTTCCCAGTTCCGCTTTCCACCCTTTCATTGCCGCGCGCAGGACAGGATCAGACAAATCAACACAGAACAGTTCGAACGGGTCATTCAGCTCAGGAATAGTGGCAATCTTTAGACGCTGGAACCGCAGGTCTTCGAGACCAAACTCTGCTGTAACGAAGTGGTACGCCTTCATATGGGCCTAACAGTTATTAGTCGGACAGCTCTGTCCGATTATTCAAATGGCAAAATCACTGCCCACTTCGAACCAACCTGACCGCACTGGGCTTTTCACGATAGCCGCCGTCGCCGTAGTGGATGCCGCCGTTATGGAAATCGACGTTCCAGGCATGAAAGGCATCATCGGGGGTGCTGCTCCAATACACCAGCTTTGAAAAGTCCATATCCGGAAAGGCCACCACGTCAATCATCGGGGGTTGTTCGTTTTTCAACTGCTCGTAATCAATAAGCGTGCCCAGTTCGTCCTTGTTCGGTACATGCCACGTCCCGTCGGCCAGTTGCAGGGCTTCGCCAAAGGTGAATTCCTTGATGACGCCCACACAACCCGTACCCTCTCGCCAGTGCTGACCCACGCTGCATCGATTCCAGGTCAGGTCGGTCTTCTGGTCATAGACCTCGCCACCGTTGATGACGTAACGTGAATTGGCTTTGGCTTGCGCATTTCCTGATTTGTGCTTCTTGTCGGCGGCAAAACTCAGCCCGACAGCAAAAGACAACATCAGACCAAGGATGATCGCGGTGATTTTCTTGTTCTGTTGCATGATCAGACGCTCCTCTAAAAATGCATTCCACATGGTAATCGAACTGGCCGGACAACTGGAATATCCGCCATGTGTCGATAGTGGACATGTCGCCAGGTCAGGTTGCGCCGCGTCAACAGCCACATAACGCAAGCGCTTCCCCGCATCGTGCGATAGCCTTGAGCCAGTCCCTAAAACTTCATCAGGTAGATGGCGATGCAAAAAGGCGAAAAAATTGTACGCATCGGCGGCGCTTCAGGTTTCTGGGGTGACAGCTCTGTCGGCGCGCCGCAATTGGTCATGAGTGGGCAGATCGACTACCTTGTATTCGATTACCTGGCGGAGTTGACCATGGCGCTGCTGGCTTCTGCCAAGCGCAAAAAGGCCGATCTGGGTTATGCAACGGATTTCGTCGATGTGGCCATGCGGGGTGTCCTGCCGGAACTGAAAAAGCGGGGCATCAAGGTGGTGACCAATGCTGGCGGCATCAACCCGCGCGGATGTGCGGACGCCCTGTCAAAACTTGCTACGGAGTTGGGTGTCGAAATCACCATCGCCATCGTCGAAGGCGATGATGTCAGCAGTCAGATTCCTGCGTTGAGAGCGGCCGGTCAGACCGATATGTTCTCCGGTGTTCCTCTGCCCGAGAAGGTACTGAGTGCCAACGCCTACCTCGGTGCGCTCCCGATTGCCAATGCATTGGCCCGGGGTGCGGATGTCGTCATTACCGGACGATGTGTCGACAGTGCAGTGACGCTTGGCCCGCTGATGCATGAGTTCGGCTGGTCGGCGAACGACTACGACAAGCTCGCCGCCGGCAGTCTGGCCGGCCACATCATCGAATGCGGCTGCCAGGCAACCGGGGGCTTGTTCACCGATTGGGAATTGGTGCCCGACTGGGACAATATCGGCTACCCGATTGTCGAGTGCAGCGCCGATGGAAGTTTTGTGGTCGCCAAGCCTGCCGGTACCGGCGGCCTCGTCGTTGCTGCCGGCGTCACGGAACAACTCGTGTACGAGATCGGGGATCCGTCGGCTTATTTTCTTCCGGATGTGGTGTGTGATTTCCGCGATGTGCGCATCGAGCAGATTGGAGAGAATCGCGTTTCCGTCAAGGGCGCGCGCGGCTTTCCGCCGACAGCTTCCTACAAGGTGTCGACGACCTATATGGACGGTTATCGCGCCGCAGGTAGCATGATCATCATTGGCCGCGACGCCGTAGCAAAAGCCCGTCGAACCGGCGAAGCCATTCTCAAGCGCACCCGCACCCTGTTCAAGGCGCTGGGAATTCCGGACTACAGCGCCACCAATATCGAAGCCATCGGTGGCGAGAACATCTATGGCCCCAATTCGCGAACCCTGAATGCGCGTGAAGTCACCATGCGTGTGACGGTCAATCACACGATGAAAGAGGCGCTCGACATCTTTGCAAAAGAAATCGCGCCATCCGGTACATCTTGGGCGCCCGGTACCACGGCGCCGGGCTTCGTCCGTCCCTCACCCTCGCCGCTGATCAAGCAGATTGCGTTCACCTTGCCGAAGGACAAGGTGTCGATTCAGGTGACGGTAAAAGACAAGACCGAGACGGTAGCGGTTCCGCTGGATGGAGGCTACAAGCCGGAGTCCAGCACGGTTTCGTCGCCACCTTCGATGTCTGCAACCGGAAACGAGTTCGTGAAAGTTCCGTTGATCACGCTGGCTTATGCGCGCAGCGGCGACAAAGGCGACATCTCGAATATCGGCGTCATTGCCCGCAAGCCGGAGTATTGGCCCATCATCCTCGAGCAAGTTACGCCAGCTGCGGTCAAGACTTATTTCTCCCACCTGGTTCAGGGTGAAGTCGTCCGCTACCTGCTGCCAGGCGTTTCCGCCTGTAATTTTGTTTTGTTCAATGCGCTGGATGGCGGAGGCACCGCATCGATGCGCCTCGACCCATTGGGAAAAGGAATGGGGCAAATGCTGCTTGATATGGAAATCGCGGTGCCGAAGGTGCTGCTGCCCGTGGCCTAGTCGCGGGCATTAGCCAATTTCCGCAAGACCCGGCCGGCAGGCCTTGTAAGCTGTTTCATATAATAAGCGCCAGGGGGAGAGATGACTTTTCAGTCGGTGCCGGAAATGATTCGCAAGTGGGGTCCGCTCAAGCCGGATGCGCTTGCCATATCCACCCCGGTACGGGATTGGACCTATGGCGATCTTGAACGCGAGTCGAACCGCGTGGCGCAGGGGCTGCGCTCGCTCGGCCTGGGTCCCGGCGACCGGGTGGCGGCGCTGACCCGCAATGCGGCGGAATGTTTGATCCTGTGCCTGGGTGCCAACAAGATCGGCGCGGTGATGGCGCCCCTCAACTGGCGACTGGCGCCGACAGAGCTGGACTACGTGGCGAACCACAGCGAAGCGTGCTTTCTCATGGTGGACAAGGCCTTCATGGCTAATGTCGAACAGATCAAAATACCGAAGGTACGCAATGTCGTGGTGACCGAAACGAATGGCACTGAAGGCTTACTCGCCTGGGCCGCCGCGTTCGAAGCCATCGATCCGGGCTACATGCCGACAGCCGACGAAACCGTGCTGCAACTTTATTCGTCGGGCACCACCGGCAAGCCAAAGGGCGTTGAGTTGAGTCACGCCAACCTGATGTTCCAGTGTAATGTCATCGCCGAACACTTCGGTTACCGCCACGGCAAGCCTGTCGTCCTGCTCGACGCATTGCCGAGTTTTCACGTCTCGGGAATCGTGAATTTGCTAACGATCCTGCATGAAGCCGCGGTGACCGTGGCTCGTCCGGAGTTCGTGCCGCAGGATATCGTCGAGACCATCAATCGTCATGGCGTCACCAACACCTTCCTTGTCCCGGTGATGATGCGCCTGCTGGCGCAGGCGGTGACCGAAAAGAAGATCAAGCTGCCGAGCTTGCGCGCCGTGGGTTATGGCGGTTCGCCGGTGAGCGAGACTGTGCTCAACGAAGTCAGAAACGCCCTCGGTTGCGGCCTGATCCAGGTCTTCGGCATGACCGAGCTGGGCGGCATGGCCACCTGCCTCGACCCGCAAGATCACGACGATGCCGAGCTGCTGCGATCGGCAGGCAAGCCGCTCGGCGACGTCAAGCTGCGCATCGTCAATCTTGCCGACGGCAGCGTTTGCGCCGAGGGCGAAGCGGGTGAACTCTGGGTGCAATCCGGGTCGGTGATGAAGGGCTACTTCCGTAATCCGGAAGCATCGCGCGAAGCCCTGCCGGAGCCGGCCGGCGAAGGCCGCTGGCTGCGCAGCGGCGACATCGGTTGCATCAAGGACGGCTATCTCTACATTCGCGACCGACTCAAGGAAATGATCATTTCCGGCGGCGAGAACATCTATCCGGCTGAAGTGGAAAACGTCATCGCATCGCATCCCGCCGTTGCCGATGTCGCCGTGATCGGCGTGCCTGATCCGAAGTGGGGCGAGGCGGTCAAGGCCTGCGTGGTGCTGAAGCCGGGCGCCACTGCCGGTGCCGACGAAATCATCGCCTTCACCCGCGGGCAACTTGCTCATTACAAGTGTCCGAAGTCGGTGGACTTCGTGACCACGCTGCCGCGCAATCCCTCGGGCAAGCTGCTCAAGCGCATCTTGCGCGAGGCCTACTGGCAGGATCAGGGCAGGGCGATTGGTTAGAGTTACCGCTTTACGCTGGCGGCCGGCTGAGCACCTACAACAAAGATGAGGCGGAGAGCATGAAAACACTGTGCGCAGAATTGCGCGACGAATATGTCGAGCTGGCGAATCTGGTTGGGGAAATTTCTCCTGCCCAGTGGCAGCTCAAATCACGGTTCTATGGCTGGACGCCGTTCGACGAAATTTCCCATCTGCTGTTTTTCGACGAACGCGGCCTACTTGCCGCCACCGATGCCGACGCCTTCGCCGCCGACACGGCGCAGATCACCAAACAACTAGTGAAGGGGCGCGAGATCAGTGCCATCGCCCGTGATTGCTACGGCACGCTGGTCGGTGCTGCGCTGGCAACCCAGTGGCGTGCCTGCTTCGACAAACTGGTCGCGGTGCTGGCAACGCTCGACCCGAAGGCGCGCCTGCCCTGGTACGGCCCGCAGATGAGCGCGCGTTCCTTCGCCACGGCGCGGATGATGGAAGTCTGGGCGCACGGGCAGGACATCTACGACGTGCTGGGCAAACGACGCACACCAACCACACGGCTCAAGCATATCGCGCACATCGGTTTCACCACTTTCGGCTGGACCTTCGTCAATCGCAAGCTGCCGGTGCCGGCCGTTGTGCCTCACGTGACGTTGAAGGGCCCCGATGACACTACGTGGACCTGGGGCGAACCGTCGTCCACCGACTTCGTCAGCGGCGACGCGGAGGACTTCTGCCTCGTCGTGACCCAGCGCCGCAATGTTGCCGATACCGCGTTGCGCTTCGGTGGTTCCGCCGCGCAATGGTTGCCGATCGCGCAGTGTTTCGCCGGCCCGCCCGCCGACCCGCCGGCAAAAGGTGTGCGTGTTGTCGGCTGACATCGCCGAACAGATGGCAACGCTGAGCAGGGTGCAGGGAGTACCGTTGTCACCCGACTTGATGACCGAGATCGAACCGAAACTGGCGGCGCGACGTGTGCGGCTTGGCAAGGGCTGTATTTCCGAACTTTCGTTTTCAAACTTTTACTTGTTTCGTGAGGCGCATCAGTATCGCTATGTCACCGGCGCCTGGCCCCACATCATTGGACAGACCTATGATGGCGCGCGTCACGTGACGCCGCTGTTTGATCCGGCGACCGCACCTGCGGAGGTGCTTGCCGATCTTCTGGCGGAGCACAATTGCCTCTACCCGCTTGCCGCAGCGGAAGTTGCAATGCTCGATCCGCAATGCTTCGTCTGGAGCAGCGTACGCGACGATGCCGACTACCTCTATGCGTCACAAGTCTTTTGTGATTACGCCGGCGTCGAGTTGCGCAAAAAGCGCCAGGCCGTCGCCCAATTGCAGACCATGCATGTGTTAACTTGCGCGCCTCTCTCCGTGGCCACGGGTGATGTGGCAGCGCACATTTTGCAAGCCTGGATGCACGACAAGAACAAGCAATCGGGTGAAGCCGACGAAGCCGCCTGTGCGGAAGCCTTGTCCTATGCCGAAATCTTCGGCCTCGAAGGCTGGCTGTTCCGCGCCGACGGCGAACCCGCCGGCTTTGTCCTGGCCCAGCCGCTTGCCCCACGCACGGTGGCGATGCGCTTTGCCAAGGGGCTGGACGCCTATCCCGGCATCTATCCCCACATGTTCCAGTCCTGTTGCCGGCACTGGGGCGACTCGGTGCAATGGCTCAACTTCGAACAGGACCTCGGTAATCCCAATTTTCGCCGCACCAAACTGTCGTTCCAGCCGGAAGTTCTGCTGGAAAAGTTCCGCGTCAGCCTTCGTCCCAGGCAGGATCAAGCCCGGTGAATCAGCCAATTTACGCAAGACCGCGCCGCCACTTGCGCCTATTTTGCAGACTTTCCCCGCGCGGTTTTGCCGCGTTCAGGACTTAACGCCTGACTGAATCTCATGCCCGTCATCGAATCCGAACTTTCACCCAGCAGCGATGCGTTCCGCGCCAATCGCGAAGGCATGCTTGCCATCCTCGATCGCATTCGCACCATCGAGGAACGCACACGCCAAGCCTCCGCTGCTTCCAAAGAGCGTTTTGAAAAACGCGGCCAACTATTGCCGCGCGAACGCATCTCCATCCTGCTCGACCACGGCGCACCTTTTCTCGAACTCTCCACGCTCGCCGGCTATTGCCTCGACCGGCCTGATCCCGAGAAGAGCATTCCGGGCGGCGGCGTCGTCGCCGGCATCGGCTATGTCTCGGGCGTGCGCTGCATGGTCATCGCTTCCGACTCTGGTATCGATGCGGGTGCGTTGCAGCCCAAGGGTCTGGACAAGCAGTTGCGGATTCAGGAGCTCGCGCTGGCCAACAAGCTGCCTTATATTCAACTGGTGGAAAGTGCCGGCGCAAATTTGATGACCTACCGCGTCGAAGAGTTCATCCGCGGCGGCAACCTGTTCCGCAATCTCGCCCGTCTTTCCGCTGCCGGTTTGCCGGTCGTCACCGTGACGCATGGTTCTTCCACTGCCGGCGGCGCCTACCAGACCGGGCTCTCGGATTACATCATCATGGTGCGCGGCCGCTCGCGTGCCTTCCTCGCCGGACCGCCGCTGCTCAAGGCCGCCACGGGCGAGATCGCCACCGAGGAAGAGCTTGGCGGCGCCGAGATGCACACCATGGTCTCCGGCCTTGGCGACTACCTGGCGGAAGACGATCGCGACGCGCTGCGCATCGCCCGCGACATCGTGAGCAAGCTGGAGTGGAACCGGGGCGCGGCAGCCGAACCGACGCGCACCTTCCGCATGCCGCGCTACGCTGCCGAAGAATTGCTCGGTGTGATGCCCGTCGACTACAAGCGGCCGGTGAACATGAAGGAAGTCATCGCCCGCATCGTGGATGATTCGGACTTCCTCGAATTCAGTCCACTCTACGGCTCGGCCACGGTGTGCGGCAATGCGCATATCGAAGGCATGCCGATCGGCATCATCACCAACAACGGCCCCATCGACACGCAGGGCGCGAGCAAGGCGACCCACTTCATCCAGGCTTGCTGCCAGGCGCGCATCCCGATTCTCTATCTCAACAACACGACCGGCTTCATGGTCGGCAAGGCCTATGAGGAAGCCGGCATCATCAAGCACGGCGCGAAGATGATCCAGGCCGTCACCAATGCCACGGTGCCGCAGATCACCCTCTATTGCGGCGCGTCCTTCGGTGCCGGCAATTACGGCATGTGCGGCCGCGGCTTCCATCCCCGCTTCTGTTTCTCGTGGCCCAGTGCAAGAACTGCCGTCATGGGCGCCGAGCAGGCCGCCAACACCATGGTGAACGTCACCGAAGCCTCCATGAAGCGCAAGGGCGAAGTCGACCAGGCCAAGCTCGATACGCTGAAGCAGAAGATCGTCGACAACTTCGAAAGCCAGATGGATGTGTTCACCACCAGTGCGCATCTGCTCGACGACGGCGTCATCGATCCGCGCGACACCCGCATCGTCCTGTCCTATGTGCTGTCCGTCTGTCGCGAGGCGGAATTGCGTGAACCGCAGCGCATGCAATTCTCAGTGGCGCGTCCGTGACCGGAACCTCAACGTGCAACTTTCCCCCGAACATGCGGAGTTGCGGCGTACCGTCAAACGCTTCATCGCCGAACGGATCAATCCCCATGTCGACCAGTGGGAAGCGGAAGAATTTTTCCCGGCCCATCAGGTGTTTCGAGAAATGGGCGAGCTTGGTTTGCTTGGCCTCGACAAGCCGGTGGAATTCGGCGGCCTCGGCCTCGACTTTTCTTACGCCGCCGTACTTGCCGAAACCCTGGCCGACATCGAATGTGGCGGCATACCGATGGCCATCGGTGTCCAGACCGACATGGCGACGCCGGCCTTCGCACGTCACGGTTCCGATGAACTGCGTCGTGAATTCCTCGCTCCCGCGATCAGCGGCGAGATGGTGGCCTGCATCGGCGTATCGGAAGTCGGCGGCGGTTCCGATGTGGCCGCGATCCGCACCAAGGCACGTCGCGATGGCGATGACTACATCATCGATGGCGGCAAGATGTGGATCACCAATGGGACCCAGGCCGACTTCTGCGTCGTGCTGGCCAACACGTCCGATGGCCCGGCGCACAAGAACAAATCGCTCATCGTGGTGCCGATGAAAACGCCCGGCGTGCAGATCGCCGCGAAGATCCGCAAGATCGGCATGAACGCGTCGGACACGGCCCAGATCCATTTCGATGCGGTGCGCGTGCCGCAGCGCCACCGCATCGGCGAAGAAGGGCGCGGCTTCATCTACCAGATGGAACAGTTCCAGATCGAACGCCTGTGGGCTGCGCTCAATGCGGCCGGCAACCTCGATCGGGCCATCGCCGCCACCATCGAATATGCCCGGCAACGCAAGGCCTTCGGCAAGTCCATTCTCGACAATCAATGGGTGCACTTCAAGCTCGCCGAATACAAAACCGAAGTTGAGGCGCTGCGCTCGCTCGCCTGGCGCGCCGTCGGGTTGGTGGTGGCCGGGCAGGACGCCACCCAACTGGCCTCCATGGCCAAGCTCAAGGCCGGCCGCCTGATGCGCGAAGTGACCGATGGCTGCCTCCAGTTCTGGGGCGGCATGGGCTTCACCCTGGAGAACCCGGTATCGCGCATGTTCCGCGACGGCCGGCTGGCTTCGATCGGTGGCGGCGCCGACGAAGTCATGTTGCAGATCATCGCCAAGGGCATGGGCACCTTTCCGTCCAGTGCGCCTACTGCCTGAATACGTAACGAAACACTTTGAGTCAGCCCACGACAGAGCCATGAAGGAAACGCCTTTCACCAAGATACTGATCGCCAATCGCGGCGAGATCGCCCTGCGCGTCATACGCACCGCAAAGGCAATGGGCTACCGCAGCGTCGCTGTTTTTTCCGACGCCGACCAGCAGGCGCGCCACGTGCGCGAGGCCGACCAGGCGGTGCACATTGGCGGCGCATTGCCGGCCCAGTCGTATCTCAACATCGCGGCGATCATCGCGGCGGCGAAGTGCGCGGGTGCCGATGCAATACACCCCGGCTACGGCTTCCTCGCCGAGAATGAAGACTTCGCCCAGGCCTGCAGCGATGCCGGGCTGGTGTTCATCGGCCCGTCGCCGGCCGCCATCATCGCCATGGGCAACAAGGCCGGTGCAAAGAAGTTGATGATCGCCGCCGGTGTGCCCTGCATCCCCGGCTATCAGGGCGACGATCAACACGAAGACACGCTGGCGGCGGAAGCGAAAAAAGTTGGCTTCCCGATCATGATCAAGGCCACGGCCGGCGGTGGCGGGCGCGGCATGCGCCTCGTGACCGAGGGCACACAATTCAGCGAGGCACTGCGCAGCGCCAAGTCCGAGGCCCGCAGCGCCTTTGGCAGCGACGCGGTGATCCTCGAACGCGCGATCATGGAACCGCGCCACATCGAAATCCAGATCTTCGCCGACCGTTACGGCAATGCCATCCACCTCGGCGAGCGCGACTGCTCGGTGCAGCGCCGCCACCAGAAAGTGGTCGAGGAAGCGCCATCGCCTGCGGTGAGCGCCGAGTTGCGCGCGCGCATGGGCGCGATGGCCGTGGCGGCGGTCAAGGCCATCGCCTACGAAGGCGCCGGCACCCTGGAGTTCCTGCTCGATCGCGACGGCAACTACTACTTCATGGAGATGAACACCCGCCTGCAGGTGGAACATCCCGTGACCGAAGCGATCACCGGGCTCGATCTCGTCGAATTACAACTCCGCGTCGCCGCTGGCGAGCCACTGCCTTTGACGCAGGACGATGTGTGTTTCTCGGGCCATGCGATCGAAATACGATTGTGCGCAGAGAGTCCCCGTGCGGGGTTCATGCCGCAAAGCGGGCGCATGGATTTGTGGCAGATAGCGGAAGGTGTACGGGTTGAGCACGCGCTGGATTCGGGCGCGGAGATTTCTCCCTACTACGATTCGATGATCGCCAAGATCATCACCCACGGTAGCTCCCGCGAAGACGCCCGGCGCAAGCTGGTGTGCGCCCTCGAAAACACGGTAGCGCTCGGCATCGACACCAATCAGGTGTTCCTGGGTCGCTGCCTCACCCACCCGGTGTTCGCGGAAGGCGGCGCGACCACGGCTTTCATCGGCAATCATCTGGAGGCGCTGTTGCAGGGCGACGCCGACACCGAGGCCCGCGCCCATGCCATCGCCGCCGTGCTGCTCTACGTTACGGCGGGCAATACACCCCGTGCCAGCGGCCACGGGGCTCAACTCGGTCATCGCTTGCCGATCGCGCTGCGTTTTGACGCCGATGCCAGTGCCCGCGAAGCCGGCTTGACCAATTGCGGCAGCGACCGCTATTCGGTCAACGTGGATGGCAGGACGTTCGACATTGCCATCATCGAACTCAACGTGCATTCGGTGCGGCTCGCGTGCGACGGCCTGATCGAGACTGTCGCCATGGTGCGTGATCGCACCTCACTGAAGATGCACTACCGCGGGCTGCCGTTCAGCCTCCAGGACAACACCCACGCCGCCGCCGTGAAGGCCGGCGCTGCCGCCGGAGATGGCAAAGTCCGCGCCAGCATGAACGGCCGCGTGGTCGCGCTTCAGGTGGCGGTAGGAGATGCGGTCGCCGCCGGACAGCCGATACTCACGCTCGAAGCCATGAAAATGGAACACGTCCATGCGGCGCCGGTGGCGGGCAAAGTGGTATCGCTCAATGTGGCGATGGGCGAGCAGGTGGCCGCTTATCGCGTGGTGGCGGAGATCGAGGCGGCCTGATTTTCTCTGCGTTTTACTATGTATGTGTGACTGGTTTTACAGATAACAGGCAGTCGGCTTACGGCACAAAGCCGACACAGAATCTTGCTATTCATTTCGAGTTACGGCACGCTGCCAACCATAGAAAAACATAAATTCCCACGTGCGGGGTTTGTCGGTTTAGTTATTGCTGGACATAAATACAGTGCATGGAAAAAACACAGATAAATCAGAGGGTTTCTCTCGCTGGCCATTCCAGGTTATGGCGCAAGCGGCTGGATATATCCGCGTTTATGCGGTCTACAACTCGTTATGCGGACTGACGATGACTGACCCTATTCGGGAAAAGGCTGTGCACGCGGCCGACACATTGAATGACTTCATTGGTGACCTCGTTGGTGGAACGATGCTTTTCCGTGAGTGGGACACCCAGTTCAGGGCCGGGCGTGTGCCTGATATGCTGATGGTAAATGTTCAGAAGATCTGCGTTTCCCATCTGGTATTGGGCCTTTGCAAATTTGTGGAGTTCTACGAGCGGTTCCATCAAGTAATCCCATCGGGACACCGAGAAACGTGCAAGGCTCTTGTGAGCGACATAAATCGAAGGGGCATAGTGGATTTTCGTAACAAGTGTGTCGGCCATATCTGGGATAAGGAGCGGCAACGGCCCCTGATCCATTCCGAAATCATGGCGCGTCTCGCTCGACTTACGGGTGGCGATATGTCCGGGTTTTTGAATTGGATCAACAATCCAAACGGCAATGAATTCCCGGCCACTGCGGTCAGCGTTGTCGAAACGGTGCGTGACGCACTGATGGTGGAATATTCCATCTTGCCCGATGAGATCATCCACCGATAGGCCGCATAACCCCGGCGTCAAGCGGAGCGCCAAGCAGCAGCGCTGCTTGGTTCCCGTCGCGCGCCGGCGCCCGCTTACGCCCAACGCTAGGCCGCAGGAGAGCGTAAATGCATAAGAGTCTGTTCGTCGCATTGCTGTTCGTCATTGCCGGAAATTCGCACGCGTTCGACGTCGAAGGATTTACGACTGGCATGTCTAAGGCCACTGTGCTCGCTGCGGCAGAGAAAACATACAAGCTGGTGAACGTAGATGAGTCAAGCTATATTGCGAACGCGGTTGATGGAGGCTATCTCTCCTTCAACTTTTGCGAAGGCAAGCTCGTGTCCGTGCAGCGAAAATTCCCTGCAAATTTGAAACAGGTCACGCTACTTGTCTCGGAGTTCAAGGCAAAGCATGGGAACCCGTTCTCAACATCTGCCGGCACTCGAGCAGGCTCCTCTGGAGCGATCTACGAGTGGGGCATGTGGTGGAACGCTGGCACAGAGTACGTGAGCATCTATTACTTTGGCTCTGAGCAGGGCGAAGATTTGAGCTCCTCTTATCAAGCCAAGAACAAGTGTTTTAAGGTCCCGAGATGATCACCTTCAATCCGCTGCGGGCTAACATTTCATTCCACGGGACCGCCTTCGGCAGCCCTTGAATTCAGGCGTTGAATGGCTGCTTCCGGAAAACCTGACGGACGGCTTTGGGTCGATAACGGACATTCAGTGTAAATTTTCCCTCTGCCCGCTTTCGGCACGATGAGCCGCTAAAAATGTATTCTTGGCGCGCGATTGGACCATTAGCGTCTGTCTACTGGATCTACACTCCACTCAAGGGGGGTTCCGTTAGCTGTAATACGGTTGTCCAATACAATTGCCATGCAAGAGGCGAAGTTCAAAGCCGTGAACAAACCAAAAGGAGCAATGCGATGACCTTTACCCTGATCAATGCACGTCCCAGTCCGTTCGGCCGCAAGGTCGCCATCGCGCTCATCGAAAAAGGCCTTGATTACAAGGTTCAGTACGACGTGCCCTGGGGCAACGAAACCTGCACGCCTGAATACAGCCCGCTCCAACAGTTGCCGATTCTGATCGAGGAAGACGGCCACTGCATCTACGACTCGGTCTATATTCTTGAATGGCTCGAACGCCGCTTTCCCAAGCCGGCGCTGTTGCCGTCCGGCACAGATGCCCTGCTTGAAGCGAAACTGCGCCAGTTGCTCGGCGAAAGGCTGGTGGAAGTCTTCGGGCAGATCGTGTTCGAGCTGCAGCGTTCCGATCCCAGCGCCCCTTGGATCGACCGGCAGGAGCGCAAGATCCGGGGCGTATTTCTGGAGTTGGAGCGAATGCTTGAGAGCAGGGTTGTTAGCGATAACCAACCCATCGATCTTGGGGATATCGCGGTAGGCACCGCGCTCCTCGTTTGCGAGTCCGTGGTTGCCTTCGGGCACTGCCCGGACATCGACGTCATTCGCTGGCGGGGTCGATATCCGCACCTGACGCGCTACGTGGCTCGCCTGGAGGCGCGGCCTTCCTTTGCCGCCACGCAATACCAAACGATGGATGTTGATTTATCGGCAACCGTTCGCTGAATCTGAAATGCACCGTTTTGCCAATCGCGCTGTCGCGAGCACCCGCTTTCCGGAAATCGCTACGTCTGCTTTGGGTCGAGAAGGGCCAAGCCAAGTCCACTCAGTCAGCAGACGATAGACGCTATTTCGATGCCGCCGAGCAACCGATTGATCCGATACTTTGCTGATTTGACGAATGGCAAAATTATTGTGGCGCATTTAAGGAAGCCGCGATGTCCGTTATGGGTCGAACTGAGACGATTAGATTTTGTTTGGACTTGGTTCAAATCGCGTGAAGGTTGATATCCACTGTGAACGAACTCATCGAACTGTCCGAAGCCTCCGATCGACGCGCCATCGCGCATTCGACAGCATCGATCTCCAATCGTCTATAATCTGGCTAGCCATAATTATTCGGGGGCACGAATCATGAAAACTGTCGCTGTTTACGAAGCAAAAAATCGCCTTTCCGAAATTCTCGCCGCCGTGGAGCACGGTGAAGAATATACGGTGACCAGGCACGGCACGCCGGTTGCCCGCATCGTTCCCGCGCGTGCTGCGGCAAGCGGATCGAGCGCCGACGAACTCAAGGCACGGCGCAAACTCATCGCCCGCATCAAGGCACGGCGTGAAGCCAACCCAGTGACGGACTTCGACTATCGCGCGGCCGTTGAAGAAGGTCGCGACTGATGCCGTTCGTCGTCGATAATTCTGTCGTCGTCGGATGGCATTTCACTGGACAGAAAACACCCTATACGGAAGCGGTCTTCGACTTGCTTGCCAGGGACATGGCCCATGTCCCTGGTCTTTGGCCGCTGGAATTTTCCAACGTTGTCAGGAAGGCGCTGCTATCGAAGCGGATCAACGAAGCCAGGGCCAGGGAGATCATGATGTTTCAAGCCTCCCTTCCCCTTGCCGTGGATGGCGTCATTCCCATTCCAGCCGAAAACATGAACCTTGCGCTCCGTTACGGGTTGTCCAGCTACGATGCCGCTTACCTTGATTTGGCGTTGCGCCTTCGTCTGCCTATCGCGACGCTTGATGGAGCGCTCAGGGATGCCGCAGAGGCGGCGGGCATTGGTGTCGTCACATAATCTGGCGGCAGGTAATTGATCTTTCTTCCTGATACAACGAACACCCTTCACCATGAATGAATTTATTGAATTCCAGCGCGAAGACGCGGTCACCACGCTGTGGCTGAATCGGCCCGACGTGCACAATGCCTTCAGCAGCCGGCTGGTCATCGAACTCTCCGAAGCTTTTGATCGCATTGCGGGTGACGCAGCAACCCGAGTAGTGGTGAT
Organism: Sterolibacteriaceae bacterium; assembly: GCA_043738385.1. GTDB lineage: Bacteria > Pseudomonadota > Gammaproteobacteria > Burkholderiales > Rhodocyclaceae > JANYCD01. The sequence goes on along the minus strand of JAYUGL010000030.1, from coordinate 10,572 downwards.
CGCCGCGCGCGGCAAGAGCTTTTCCGCCGGTGGCGATCTCGGCGAGATGAAGGCGGCCGGGCAGGCATCCATGGAAGAAAACATGGTCGGCGCCCAGCGTTTCGCCGAAACCCTGCGCACCATTGCTCAACTGGATAAGCCCACCATCGCCCGTGTTCAGGGCGCGGCGCTCGGCGGTGGCATGGGCCTCGCCGCCGCCTGCGACATTTGCATCGCGTCGGACAACGCCAGCTTCGCCACCTCGGAGGTTCGCTTCGGCGTCATTCCCGCCATCATCAGTCCCTATGTGATTCGCGCCATCGGCGAGCGCCAGGCGTCGCGTTACTTTCTCACTGCCGAGCGGATTTCCGCCGCGCGGGCAGCCGAGCTTGGACTGGTGCACGAATGCGTGCCCGCGGATGCGCTCGATGCGAAGGTGGCGGAAATCGTCGCTGCCCTGTTGCAGGGCGGTCCCAAGGCACAGGCTGCTGCCAAGGACCTGATCCGGACGGTGATCCATCGTCCACTCGATGATGCATTGTTATCGGAAACATCGTTCCGCATCGCCCACCAGCGGGCCCAGCCCGAAGCTGGTGAGGGCCTCTCAGCCTTCCTCGAAAAGCGCACTGCGGCGTGGGTACCTAAAGAGTAGGGGGTAGCCAATTGACGCAAGAAGTCCCGGGGCGGCAGGCTTATGGTGCCCCTTGAGTATTTGACGGGGCCGTGCACGCATCGTTGCGCAGCACACCCCCGGAACCGACAACAAAGAGGAGACACCCCATGAATCTGCGCGCTTTCGCCACATCCGCCGCCATTGTTCTGAGCGCCATGCTCGGTTTTGCCACCACATCCCGAGCTGACTTGATTGAGGGTCGCCTGGCCTCCACCGATGACTACTTTTCGCAGCTCGACAAACATGCGCTGACGCCGGACGTAAATGCCCAGCTGGCCTACATGACCTTCACCGATTACATCTCTCCACTTTACAGCCGCGGCTGCGATTTCGAGGCGTGGGCGCCGAAGAAGATGCCTAATCGCATCCTCAAATACTCGCTCGGCTGGTACGCCTACGGTCTCACCAGCGTCGCGCTGATTGACCCGAACATGCGCCAGTTCGCCGGCCATGCCATCGATATCACCACGGCGAAAATGCGCTGCAAGGAAGTCTGGGGCGACTGGGAGGATGACAAGTTCGGCAAGGATCCGATCAAGAAAGACAACATCATGTACAAGGGCCACCTCAACCTGATGTACGGCCTCTACCAACTGGTGACCGGTGACAAGCTCTACGAGAAAGAAAATATCAAGCTCACCAAGATCATCTACAACGAGATCAAGTCCAGCCCCTATGCCGGCATTGTTTGTGAACCCGACAACTATTTTCCGCAGTGCAACTCGGTCGGTTATCTGAGCCTGTGGGTGTATGACCGCCTGCACGGCAGCAACTACAAATCGGTCACCCAGGCCTGGCTGAAGTTCCTTGAGGAAGACCTCATCGATCCCAAGACCGGGGCTTTCTGGCTTGCCTATCAACCGGTATCCAAAGCCGTGAAGCCCTGGGTGTCCGGCTACACCACGGCGTGGACACTGACCATGATCCACGGCATGGATCCGGCATTCGCCGAACGTTACTATCCAAAATTCAAGGAAACTTTCGTCGAGGTGTTTGACAACGGCACCAAGGCGCGCGTCCGTGAAACCACTAACACGATGGATGTCGATGGCGGCTCCGGCGTGGCATCCGCTTTCACCTTGCTGCTGGCCAAGGAAATGGGTGACAAGGTGTTGTTTGACCAATTGCTCAACTATCTTGAGCCCCCGGCCAAGCCGACCATCACGTCGGGCATCCTGCATTATGAAAAACCGAGCAATCTGCTGTTCGACGAGTTGCTGTTCGTCAGCAAGGTGCACGTTGGCTTCGGTACCCTGCTGAACGCGCCGTTCCCTGGCGCCAAGGCGGAGCCTGTCGCGGCGAAGAATTAAAGCGAGCCGCTGAACGGCATGTCGAACCGAACTTTTACTGCGCAGCTTTTGCGCGGAACTCTGGTTCGGCTCGCTGCCGTATTCTGCGCTGCGTTTGCGCTCTGCATCACGGCGCGGGCCGGTGCACACGATCACCACATGATGGCGGCCGAGCCGCCCGCGGACGAGTCTTTGTCTCAGGCGCCGGTCAAGGTGCCCGACCTGGAAGTGCTGACTCAGGATGGCCGGAAGGTTCACTTCTATCGTGATCTGGTCAAGGGGCGCACGGTCGCGGTAAATTTCATCTACACCACCTGCACGGCGATTTGCTCACCGATGACGGCGAACATGCGCGAGGTCCAGCAGTTGCTGGGTAGCGCCGCAGCGGGCAAGGTCGAAATCATTTCCATCACCATCGATCCGAAGCTTGATACACCGTCGGCGCTCAAGGCGTTTGCCCAAAAGTTCGAAGCAGGCCCGGGCTGGACCTTCGTCACCGCCAGCCCGGCGACCATCGCCAAGCTGCAAAAAGGGTTTGCCGTTTCCATGTCGCGCAAGGAAGACCACACGCCGTTGGTCATCATCGGCAACGATGCCACCGGAAAATGGACGCGCAAGTTTGGCCTTGCGCATCCCGAGGTGATCGCGGCAGCAATCCGGCAGACGGCAGGGTTGCCCGAAGCCACACCCTGATAGACTTTCCAAACTCCCGCGGTCAGACGGGATTTATCCGGAGGTAGTCCACCATGCCATTGAAGCCGCTCGATCCGATCATTCTCAAGTGTGTCGCCACGTTCGAAAGTTGGGATCCCGATACCCCCATGGCCACCATCCGCAAGGAATGGGATGAGGTGTTCTCCGCCGTGGTGCCGACGGTGGGCGCCAAATCACAGCCGGTCGATGTCGGCGGCATCAAGGCTGAATGGATCACCGCGCCGGAAGCACAGCAGGATCGCGTGGTGCTCTACCTGCACGGCGGCGGTTATGTCTTCGGCTCGATCAACTCGCATCGCGATGTGTGCGAGCGGCTGTCGCGTGCGGCCAAGGCGCGCGTGCTGGCGATTGAATACCGGCTGGCGCCGGAGCATCCTTTCCCAGCAGGCATTGATGATGCGGTCGCAGCCTATCGCTGGCTGTTGAAGCAGGGTCTGTCGGCAAAGCGTATAGCGATCGCCGGCGACTCCGCAGGTGGCGGACTGAGCGTTTCGACTCTTCTCGCGCTCAAGCAGGCCGGCGACCCGCTGCCGGCGTGCGCCACGCTGATGTCGCCCTGGGTGGACCACGAGTTGACGGGTGACTCCATGACCAGCAAAGGGGCTGAAGATCCGATGATCAAGAAACCCATGGTCGCGGTGATGTCCGCTACCTACGTCCCGTCAGGCGACCTGAGCAATCCGCTGATCTCGCCACTCAACGCCGATCTCACAGGATTGCCGCCGCTCATGATCCATGTCGGCACGCGCGAGGTTCTGCTCGACGATTCGGTGCGCCTCGCTGCCAGGGCCAAAAAAGCCGGCGTCGAAGTTGAGCTCAAGGCTTGGGAGGGCCACGTGCACGTCTTCCAGATCTTCGCCAGCGGCGTCAAGGACGGCGAGACCTCACTGCAGGAACTCGGCGCCTTCATCCGCAAGCACATCACCTGACCTTCACCCGGCAACGCGCGTCAATTTGTCGCTGCGGGTGCGGAAGACTCCGCTTTGGGCAATTGCAGGTTCTTCATCACCTCCTGCAGCGCCGCCAGCGCATCCTTGTCTTCCTGGCTCAGCGGGTTCGGCGGCACGCAGCGCGGATCGCTTTTCTGCAAGGCGGTAAACATGGCATGGTTGAGCGGGATGGGCTGACAGCCATGGCTTTGCTCGCAGATCATGTCCCATTCCGGTTTTGCCTGCACATGGCAGGCAAAACAGTTGCCGCCAAAGCGATTCACGACATCGGCATAGCCGCGCTTGCGTATCTTGCTGCCCTCGGGACTGACGTCGAGCTCGAAGAATTCCCAATCCTTGGTGACCGGGCTGCTACCGGGTTGCCCCTTGACCATGACCTCGCCAGGCACCAGTTGCACGACCGAGCCGGGCGGATAGACGCCGCCCTTCTTTGCGTTCGCGGCGGCAAGCGTCTTGCGCTTGTTGCCAAGCAGGTTGTCGATATAGAAGCCGCGCACCTTGGTCATCTTGGTCATGCATTGGAATGAAGTCTCGCTGACCTCCACCGGCTTGGCCGCGGCAGCAGCCTGTCCTGCAAGCATGACCAGCGTGCTGGCGATGCCCAGTAAGGTTAGCCAGGTACGTCGCAAGGATTTGGGTTTGGTGATGCGTTTGGAAGCGCTTCGTTCCATGGGGTTAAAAGCAGACATCGGGGTTCTCCTCTGCGGGTTGGGAAAAGGATTCATCGGGCCGGCGTTGCCGGTGCATCGGTGGCCGCTTCGATGCGGCACAGCAGATAGTATCCCGATTGGGATTTTTTGAAACACACAGGCACCACCGTGAAGCGCGAGCGGCTTATCATTGGTGGCATCCTCATTCCTCCATTACGCACCGATGAACTTCGAAACCATCAACCATCACGTTGCCGACGGCATCCTCACCATCACGCTGAATCGGCCCGACCGGCTCAACGCTTTTGTCATGCGCATGGGTGAAGAATTGATCCAGGCCTTCAATCAGGCCAGCGAGGACGATGCGATCCGCGCCATCGTCGTCACCGGGGCGGGCCGCGCGTTTTGCGCCGGCATGGATCTGAACACTGAAGGCAACGCCTTCGGCATCAACGAGACCCTGACGCCGACACTGGCCGATCTGGACGAGCGCTTCAACGACCCCGAAATCGAGCACGGCATTCGTGATGCCGGCGGGCGGGTGACGCTGGCGATTTTCGATTGCAAGAAGCCGGTGATCGCCGCGGTCAATGGTGTCGCGGTTGGCTTCGGCGCCACCATGCTGCTGGCGATGGACATCCGCCTTGCCTCCAACCATGCCCGCTTTGGCTTCGTCTTCGGCCGTCTTGGCATCGTCCCGGAAGCCTGTTCGAGCTGGTTCCTGCCCAAGGTGGTCGGTATTTCCAAGGCACTGGAATGGACCTACTCGGCCGAGTTGATCCCGGCGGAGGAAGCGCTGCGCTGCAATCTGGTGAGCGAAGTCATCCCGGCGGAAATGCTATTGGAACGGGCTTATGCATTGGCGAGGACCATCGCCAACGAACGCTCACCGGTATCGACCGCGCTGATCCGCCAGATGATGTACCGTAACTCGGCGCTGCCGCATCCGCGCGAAGCCCACAAGATCGAATCGCTCGGCATGCTTTACACCAGTCGTGCGGACGGCAAGGAGGGGGTTGCTGCCTTCCTGGAAAAACGGCCGGCGAAATTCACCGGACGGGCATCGGACATGCCGCCTTTTTATCCATGGTGGAAGCGCTAGGCGGAGAAGGTGTCCTATGAATACCTCTCAACCATGCGGTTTTTCAGGCTGTCCTAGGGTTTCCCCTCATTCTGCCCTCTTATTGGGCTGCCATATAGAACGGTTAAACGGCTTCGGTAATGGCATCCCGAAGCCTGTAACGGCAACAATTTAGCTCCCTTTTTGGTAGCGAATAGCGATGACTACTCCGGGATGTGCAATGCGCCGGTGCTCCTTAAAAATCTCTCGCAGGGAAGATTTGCAACATATCGGTCATCGGTTGCCAAAATTTTCTTAACCCGCTCTACTTCGGCTCCCATTAAACCTACGACGGTTCCCATGACTACTTTGCCATGATTGGGATGGCCGTCATTGTGGTGGGTCAGCAACGAAGACAGGCCTAGCCTGCGAACATTTATATCGTCATAGCCAAATCCAAGAAAACAAATCGTTTGGGACTCGCGCAGGAAGTCATTGCATAGTTTCAGGATTTCGTCACCACCATCCCTGTGCTCAGGAATAACCCTCAACGATTCCATTGCTAAATGAAGCGTCTCCGCATCAAGACGGTCATCGTACGGCCGCACTATTGAAAATTTATGTGCATCGCCAGGGTATCCCGATCCACCCAAGGTGCCATAGACATGCACGATAGGCACTTTTGAAAAGACGTGCGCGGCATCTTGATCCGACCAATTGAACGTCGCTTTGCCAGCTTCAAATAGGAATTGCTCGAGTGAACGGTCGTAGTTGAACGTCACGATTCGAAGTTTCCCGTCCGGGAGTTCGCGCCAACGCTCTGCCAAGAAACCCCAAAGGTATTGGTAGAGCAAATCCCCCTTACCTTCTTCATTGACTAGATGCCCGTAGTTTTCAAACGGGATAAGGCACGCCGCGATTGCGGCCTTTCCTATTTGAAGCAACTCAGGACGTTCTGCTAAAAAGGCATCAATGGAATTTCGACCGGAGCGGCGAAACTGCTCCCGAAATATCCTGATATTGTCAGCGCGGGTGACGTTATCAACCAAAAAGTCGAACGTGGGCGTTTCGTTTGCTAGGGAGTCGAGAATAAGTTGCCGTAGCGCTCGGCCGCTGGGAAATCCGTAGCTAGCATTGCTACCGGTTCCCAAGACTAATGTAGTGGTTCTCATCGATTGGTCGGCCTCGACTAAGATAGCTTGCGCAACACTTTGGCGCGGGTACTCAGCATCCTCATTCCTTTTTCATCGTTCAAACGAGAGAGTAATTCGGCCCCAACAAAAATTCGAATTTCGTTCGTCACCTTTATCAAGTTTTTCTGTTCTTTTTCTGGGTACGTCGGCTCAATTACTCCGGCAGAAATTCGACGCCTTACATGTTCCATACCGCCATGCGTCAAATCGTGAAACGCTTTAAGGTTTTTATCGATCATGGTGTGTATCCACGCTCCGCCAGTTTCGGGAGTGTTGGGTATTGCGGCGAGCAAACGTGGGAAGTTTGGACATTTCCCGCTATTGAAAGCCTCAATTTGCCCGTTCGTCGCGTGATGCAGTAACCAAAACGCCCGTACATATGACTCAAGCAACGGACGGGCGAGAGAAAATGCGGGGCCAGGCAGTCGCGACTCAATTAGAACAACAATGGCATCAGCAACGTCCGCGCTATGTTGGAGGATGGCAATTCCGGTATTTCCTCTAACGCCACTGGAATGTGTCTTTTCATTTGTTTGAAAGTGCAACCAGACTCCGAATTCCTTTGTAGTTTCTATTAGCTGTTCGAGCGTCATGTCACTCTATTCCGGTGCATCAACTGTTGTGCCATCTTTGAATACGATTTTTAAAATCTCGAATGAGTATTTGAGTTTGTCGGTGTCGGCGTTCCATAACTTCATGTCGTCGTCATCGAACTGATTAACTTTAACGCCTGTGCTTTTTTCAGTGCTGCCTCCTTTAGCGCTGATTCCTTTGTCGAATGAGCACCGGATATAAGTCACTTTGTCGCCAAAAATGTCATTCACCTTCAAAAGGCCTTTCACACCCAAAACGTCTTTGTCGGTGTGGTTTTCGAATACAACGTCGAATGACACGAATCGTTGTTCATATTCGCCTATGTTGTTCTTTTTTCCAAGCACGGTGACTGCAACGAGCTTTGCGAATTCTGCTTGTTTCGCGGCGCGCTCCGCTTCGATTTTCTTTTTGTTTTCCTCCGCCTTGGCTGCCTCTAGGTCTTTGTCCGCTTTGAACTTGCGCTGTTCATCGATGGCCTTGCCTATTGTCATTCCGTCGGGTATTCCGGCGGGCGCATCCTTGACACCGAATAGCGCGCCCATTTTCGCGCCCAAGGTGTGGCGAATCGCATAACCAGCGAACAGTTCTCGTTCTTCGGTAGTGAGCTTATCTAGTGAAGGCTTGATGGTGTCCATCTTGTCGATTTCCTTGGGCACCACAGTATCTTTCGGGCCACTGCATGCAACTAATGCGGCGGCGACAAACACTAGAGCGAACTTACGCATACTTCCCCCTGTCGATTACGTTGTGCGTTCCCCATCCCCAATGTCAGCAGATATGCCTAGCTTGGAAGTGTCGTAGCCGCTTGGCTAATTGTTCTTGAAATCAGTAAGGCCGGGATACCTCCGTTTAAGCTCTTCCAAAAGTTCGTTCTCATCGTCGGCCTGAATCACGTTTTTAATTCCTACTGGCGGCGGCGGTGCGCTTGGGACACCTAATGTGCGTTGGCGTTCTTTTGGGATGACGGTGACGATAAACAATTCCTGGTCGCCGTGCCCAAACGTGCCAATTGCCTCGAACGTTTTTCCATCGTGCTTAAACGTGTATCGCACAGTGCCCATTCGCCGCTCCAGTTCAATGTCAAGGCAAAGATATTCCAATAAGTGATGCCGCACTCTTTAGCACATCGTAAGCCGGTTTCAATTCTGCGATGGTACTAATCGCGCCGCCGATTGCCGGTAGGTAGTAGCTCAGCTTCGTGCTATTCGGCTTTTCCCTTACAAGTTCGGCTTTGCTATCTTCGACAAGTTCGACAATTTCATCTTTGTTTCCGGTGGCGAAATCGCCGACCTTCGCTAGTGCTTCGGAAACAAACTCCAATGCTTCGAGTAAGGCTTTCGACTGTTCATTGTGAATTCGTATATCAACGTTCGCAACCGAGTTGCTGCCCGTCTGTACGCTGCCGATTGTGGAATTGTGGATATTGAATTGGGGGCTGTACGGAACCGGAGCCGGCGCTTTCTTGAGGGTCATGACGTATAGCTTTATTTCGGAGAATGCCTTGTTGAGTGCGGCACGGCGTGCATCGCCAATTTCGTCCGGTATGCGATTTATCAAGTCGGGAATTCCAACCTTTCCCGCAGTTTCTAGAACGTAGGATTTCAACCCGTTCATGTGCTCAGGGAAATTTGACTCTATTAGCTCGCGTAGCTCTTTCTCAATATCGCTATCGTAAGTTGCACCCAGCGTAGTGAGGCCACGATGAACGATATTCCATGCCAATTCCACGCGACTATGAGTTTCCTGCACGCAAGCTCGTTGTACCGCCAAGATGACATTGCCACTGCGACCCATTCCCTTGGCTGCGTGTTGAGCCAAGATAGTTTGAATCTCGGTGCCAATGCGCTTTGCCCGCTCACCTATTTCAATGGTGATTCTCTCTTTGGTAAATTCAACTAGGTCGGGTGAAAGCATGCATGCCTCCAATGGGGCCGGATGAGCAGAATTTGCCTGCCATGCCTGAAGAGGCCCATGGTTAAGCCTTAGCAGTCGGACAGAGCATCCTCTTTAGCAGCCATTATGGTCAAAATTAGGATATGTGGGTAAATGTCTTTTACATTAGCCAATTGTCCCTATAGATTGACGACGGAACGTTTGATGGGGTTATCGAGACCCCGAAAACCTTATGGCCAATGAGAATTTGGCAGGACCGTATCCAATACGGCCTTTCCGTGACTTTCAAGCCACTTCGAACAGCCCCGCTGCCCCCATCCCGCCGCCGATACACATCGACACCACCACGTACTTGACGCCACGACGCTTGCCTTCAATCAGCGCGTGGCCAACCAGCCGCGCGCCGGTCATGCCGTAAGGGTGGCCGATGGAAATACCGCCGCCGTTGACGTTGTATTTCTCCGGATCGATGCCGAGCTGGTCGCGGCAATACACCACCTGGCAGGCGAAGGCTTCGTTGAGTTCCCACAGGCCGATGTCGCCGACCTTGAGCCCGTGCAGCTTGAGCAGTTTTGGAATCGCATAGATCGGGCCGATGCCCATTTCTTCCGGCGCGCAGCCGGCCACCGTCATGCCGCAATAGATGCCCAGGGGTTGCAAGCCGCGCTGCTCGGCGAGTTTGCTGTCCATCACGATACAGGCCGAAGCGCCGTCGGAAAGCTGGCTGGCGTTGCCGGCGGTGACGAAGCCACCATCGACGATGGGCTTGAGGCCGGCAAGGCTTTCCAGCGTGGTGTCGGTGCGGTTGCCTTCGTCGCGCGCGAGCGTGACGTTCTTGTAGCTGACTTCCTTGGTCTCCTTGTTCACCACGGCCATGCTGGCGTCGATGTGCACGATCTCGGCATCGAAGCGGCCGGCCTGTTGCGCGGCTGCCGTGCGGCGTTGGGATTCGAACGAGTAGGCATCCTGCGCTTCGCGCGAAATACCGTATTTCTTGGCGACGAATTCGGCGGTCAGCAGCATCGGCATGTAGGCCTGCGCCGCATGCTTTTTCACATTCTCGTCCTGCTCCTTCGACACCCATTCGAGGTAAGGCGTCTGCACCGCCGAGATGTTTTCCTGTCCGCCGGCCAGCACTACCTGCATGCCGTCGACGATGATCTGCTTGGCGGCGATGGAGATGGCCATCAGGCCCGACGAGCACTGGCGGTCGATGGTCTGCCCTGACACCGTGACCGGCAGGCCTGCGGCCAGCACGCCGTTGCGGGCCAGGTTCATGCCGGCGGTGCCGGCGCACAGCACCGAGCCGATCACGGCGTCGTCGATTTCCGCATCGTCGACGCCGGCGCGCGTTACCGCGTGGCGCATCACATGGCCGAGCAGTGTCGGTGACTTGATGTTGTTGAGCGAACCGCGAAAGGCGCGGCCGATGCCGGTGCGGGCGGTGGAAACGATGACTGCTTCTTTCATACGATGTCCTTAAGAATAAGCTCAAAGAAAATAATCCACCACAGAGGACACGGAGGACGCAGAGGAAGGCCAAGCAATAAATAATGCATGAAGTGATTTCCTCTGCG
>JAYUGL010000029.1:0-2551 GCA_043738385.1 Sterolibacteriaceae bacterium | reverse complement strand
AGGCGGTCGAGTACACCTGCCCGATGCACCCCGAAATCGTGCGCAGCGAACCGGGCATTTGCCCCAAGTGCGGTATGACGCTGGTGCAGCGTGGCGCCGATGGTGATGAGCATGTCGGGCACGGCGACATGATGATCGATGATCATCGCAAGATGCTCTGGCCACATTATCTCAGCATGATGCTCGGATTCTGGCTGCTGACCAGCCCGTTCACCCTCGGCTACATGAGCAACTTCGTTCCCGACGCCAACCAGTTGCGCGTCATGGCCGAGCGCGGTCTGCCGTCGTTCGAGCTGCGCAATCTGCTGATGACCTGGAGCGATGTCATCAGCGGTATCCTGGTGATCGTTTTCAGCATTCTGTCTGCGGACGCGTGGCGCCGCAATCCCTGGGCGCAGTGGGCCAACGCCTTCGTCGGCCTGTGGCTGCTATTCGCACCGCTGGTGTTCTGGACACCGTTGCCGGAAGCCTATGCCAATGGGACGCTGGTCGGTGGGCTGGTGATCGCGCTGGCGGTGCTGATCCCGATGATGCCGGGCATGAGCATGGCCGGCATGATGGGCAAGCCGGACGTGCCGCCGGGATGGGCCTATACGCCGTCGAGTTGGTTGCAGCGCATGCCGATCGGTGTGCTTGCCCTGATCGGGTTTCTTATCGCGCGCGTCCTGGGCGCCTACCAGCTTGGCCACATCGATAGTGTTTGGGAGCCATTCTTTGCCGGCAGCGGCGACATGAAGGGCGTGATGAACGGCACGGAGACGATCATTACCTCGGATGTGTCCAAGGCCTGGCCGATTCCTGATGGCGCCCTTGGCGCAATCGTCTACACGCTCGAGTTGGCGATGACCTGGATGGCCGGCAAGGATCGCTGGCGCACCATGCCGTGGATGGTGCTGGGGCTGGCCATCCTGATTCTGCCACTCGGCATTGTGAGCATTTATTTCATCATCATCCAGCCGATCGTGATCGGCACCTGGTGCACATTGTGTCTCATCGCCGCGCTCGCGATGGCGGTGATGATTCCGTATTCGCTCAACGAGTTTGTCGCCATGGGTCAGTTCCTGGTTTGGGCGCGTCGCAAAGGCAAGCCGTTCTGGCGCACCTTCTGGACGGGCGATGCGATGGAAGGCGGCAGCGATGACACATCCAAAGGACTCATAGGATCACCGCGCGAGCAAATCGCACAAGCCACGCGCGGCGTAACCTATCCTTGGACGCTGACGCTCAGTATCGCGATCGGCGTCTGGCTCACGTTTACGCGGCTCACTTTCGACAGCTCCGGCGCCATGGCCGACAGCGATCATCTGGTCGGCGCGCTGGTGGTGACGTTCTCGATCATGGCCTACGCCGAGGTCGGGCGCGCCATTCGCTTTATCAATATCCCGTTCGGCGCCTGGCTGATAGCCGCGCCGTGGCTGCTCGGCGGCATCGCCTCGCCGCTGGCGATCTGGAACGGTGTGATCTGCGGAGTGCTGCTGATTGCCTTGGCGATCCCGCGCGGACCGGTCAAGGATTCTTATGCGGGCTGGGACCGCTATATTGTTTAGCAGGGTGACAAAGGATACTGCTGTATGGATTCTTTGCTACTGACATCACGGTTGTTAACTTCAGGAGAAATAAAATGCGTAAATTATGGGCAACCCTGGCAGCGTTGGTTACGTTAAGCCTTACCGGCTGCGGCTACAACACATTACAGAGCAACGACGAACAGATTAAGGCGAGCTGGTCCGAGGTCGTGAACCAGTATCAACGCCGTGCGGACCTGGTTCCGAACCTGGTGAATACCGTAAAGGGTTTCGCCGCCCAGGAACAGCAGGTGTTGCTTGGTGTCACCAACGCCCGCAGCAAAGTCGGCAGCATCCAGGCTACCCCCGAACTCATCAACAACCCTGAAGCGTTTGCGAAGTTCCAGGCCGCGCAAGGAGAGCTATCGGGCGCCTTGTCCAGGCTGTTGGTGGTATCCGAAAACTATCCGCAGTTGAAGTCCGACGCCAACTTCCGCGACCTGCAGGCACAGCTGGAAGGCACCGAAAACCGCATTACGGTTGCGCGCAACCGCTACATCAAGTCGGTGCAGGAATTCAACGTAACGGTGCGTTCCTTTCCCTCCAATCTGACGGCGATGGCGTTCGGATACAAAGAGAAGCCAAACTTCGCGGTAGAAAACGAAAAGGAAATCTCTAAGCCGCCAAAAGTAGATTTCGGGGCGGCGTCGGCCAAGCCTCAAGGCGAGGCTCAGGGAGCCGCCAAGTGATGGCAATGAACACGGCAAGAGCGGCATTGCTTGCATTCGCGCTTTGCTGGTCTTTCGTAGCCGGAGCACAGGTTCCGGTTCCGCCGTTGACCGGGCGCGTCGCCGACCAGACTGCCACGCTCACCACAGAGCAGAAGGCCGCTTTGGAGCAGACCTTGCAAGCGTTTGAAGCCAGGAAAGGCAGTCAGATCGCGGTTTTAATCGTTCCCACCACCGCCCCGGAAACGATCGAGCAATATGCCTTACGCGTTGCGGAGCAATGGAAGCTGGGGCGGAAGAAAGTGGATGACGGTGCAG
>JAYUGL010000028.1:0-7547 GCA_043738385.1 Sterolibacteriaceae bacterium | reverse complement strand
TGGTGACACGCAAAGGCGAAGTTCAGCTGAGCGGATTTGTCGACAACCAGACCCAGATCGATCAGGCAGTCGCCATTGCCAGCAAGGTGGAAGGCGTGACCAACGTCCACAATGAAATGAGCATCAAGAAATAACTTCAGGACAGGTTCTGACGAAGAGACGCGTGTTGACGGACGGTGAGGCGATCATTGCTTTTGCCGCCGGCCCTGTATGTGTCTCTCTGGTTAAAGTCTCAGCCACAACAACTCCTGCCTGTCAGCCTGCTTGGGAAAACCGGCAAAACTGTTCGTTCAAGAAGACTGACTACCGCGATGCGGAAGTCGAACCTCAACTCTATGCTCCTGGCGATCATCAACCAGAAGAATCGCATCATCGCTTTGTGCGACCCCGTTTACCACGACGCCCGTCGCGTCGTTCGCACCGGGTAACTGCAGTACGGTAATGTGATAGAGCGTTTCCCGGTAGCGGTAATGCAGCTTGAATGTTTCCCACTCCGCGGGAAGACACGGCGCAAAGCGCAGTCTGTCGGCTTCCAGCTTCAACCCCAGCAGTGATTCGAGGATAAGCCGATAGAGCCATCCGGCGGAACCGGTGTACCACGTCCAACCGCCGCGACCCGTGTGCGGCGCGACTGCATAGACGTCGGCCGCGACCACATAAGGTTCAACTTTGTACATGGCGATCTTCGCCTCTGTGCTCGCATGGTTCACCGGGTTGATCAAGTCGAACAGTTCCCATGCCCGCCGGCTGTCACCCAGAGCGGCGAACGCCATTACCGTCCAGATCGCGCCGTGCGTGTATTGACCCCCATTTTCGCGCACGCCGGGAACGTAACCCTTGATGTAGCCGGGATTCAATTCTGACTTGTCGAAGGGCGGGTCGAGCAGTTGGATCAAACCGTCATCGCGGCGCACCAGGCGCTTGTCGACGGCTGCCATCGCGGTGCGCGTGCGCTGGGGATCGCCCGCGCCGGACAGCACAGACCAACTTTGTGCGATCGCGTCGATCTGGCATTCCTTGTTACCCGCCGATCCCAGCGCTGTTCCGTCGTCGAAGTAGGCGCGGCGGTACCACTCGCCGTCCCAACCGTTGTGTTCGATATTCTGTCGCAACTGCGCGGCCTCCCGTTGGCAGCGATCCGCAAAGGGAATATCGCCGCGCATTTTTGCCAGACGGGTAAATTGCATCAAGACCTCATACAGGAAGAAGCCCAGCCAGATGCTTTCGCCGCGGCCTTCGGCGCCCACCAGGTTCATGCCATCGTTCCAGTCGCCGGAACCCATCAGCGGCAGGCCGTGCTCGCCGAATCTCAAGCCGCGCATGATCGCACGCACGCCATGGTCATACAGGCTGGCCGACTCCTTCGAACGGGCGGGCAAGTCGTAATACGAGTCCTCATCAGGATTCATGGGGCGCCCGTCAAGGAAATGGATTGACTCGTCCAATACCCCGCTGTCCCCCGTGCTGAGCACGTAGCGGCACATTGCCAGCGGCAGCCACAAGTAATCGTCCGAACAATGGGTACGCACACCGCGCTCCGAAATCGGATGCCACCAGTGCTGGACATCGCCCTCGCGAAATTGATGGGCCGCGCAGCGCAGCAGGTGCTCGCGCACGAGCGCCGGTTCGGCATGGACGAGTGCCATCACGTCCTGCAACTGGTCACGGAAACCGAAAGCACCCCCGGACTGATAGTAGCCGCTGCGCGCCCAGAGTCGACATGCGAGTGTTTGATAAACCAGCCAGCCGTTGGCCAGTACATTGAGTGCCTGATTCGGGGTCTCCACCTGCACGGCACCCAGAGTCTGGTTCCAGTATTGCTGCACGGTTTCGAAGGCATTGCGCGCCACCGCGGAACCGCGGGAGCGTTGCACGAGCTGGCGCGCCTCGTCGGCGTTGCGCCCGGCGCCAATACGAAAGACAAATTCACGCTCCTGCCCCTCGGCGAGTTCGAATGAAACCTGTATCGCGGCACAGGGGTCCAGCGCCGAACCTGATTTGTTGGACAGGCGCGAGCGCGACATCGCGGCCGGACTGCCAAGCGTTCTGTTGCGTCCAACAAACTCGGCGCGGTCACACGTGTAGGTTCGGTTGGTATCTTCAATATCGAAGAACGCGGTGTGTTCGGCAAACTCCGTGTTGTAGGCGTTGCGCGCGAAAACTGCACCGCTCGCCGAGTCGATTTCAGTCACCACGTGCATCGCGGATTTCGGCCGCAAGTCGCCGAGGACCCATTCGACGTAACCGGTCGCCGAACATCTGCGCGTGCGGCCAGAGTCGTTGCGCACTTTCAATACCGAATACTTGACCGCCGCCACAATATCCACGTACACGCGCAACGTCGTAACGATGTTGTCCTCGCGATGCTCGAACACGCTGTAGCCAAAGCCGTGCCGTGTCACATAGGGGGTCGCCCCGCGGCAGGGCAGCGGGGTCGGTGACCAGTAGTGCCCGCTCTCCTCGTCACGCACATAAAACGCCTCACCGCTTGCCTCACTGACTGCATCGTTGCTCCACGGCGTGAGCCGATATTCATGAGCATTTTCACTCCAGGTGTAGCCAAGACCGCTCTCCGAAATAACCGTTCCAAAGTGCGGATTGGCCAGCACGTTTGCCCACGGAGCCGGGGTTAAGTGCCCGGGGGCAGTGGCAACCACGTACTCCCGACCATCCGGACTGAAGCCGCCTAACCCGTTCTTGAAGAGCAGATCGTCCCTTGGCACGACCGTGACCGCAGGAAGCTCAATACGACGGGCACGCGTTGGCGAAAATCTCGGCATGTTCAGATGCGGTGCACGCATTTCAATCAACCCGCGGCGATTGATTTGGTCTCCCAGCGTCCCGCGCCGGTCGCTGATGATGACGCGCGCAACCGATTGCACCAGAATGCGGTCTTCATCCGACATCTGATCGGTCTGTCGGACGAATATGCCGCCTGGCCTGTCCATCACGTGTGCTTCGACACCCGCCGCGATTAGACCCATGATTTGCTCACGCAGCACCTGTCGGTAACCGGCGTGATCTTCATTCCAGATCACCAGGTCTACCGCGAGTCCCTTCAAGCGCCAGTATGCGTGTGCTTGCACGAGTTGGCGTACCAGATCGATGTTCGCCAGGTCGCTGATCTGCAACAGCACAATGGGCAAATCGCCGGAAATCACATAGCCCCACAAGCCCGATTGCCCGCGGCGATTCCTGCTGATCATGCTCGGGTCCGCACGCAAGCCAGCATTGGCATAGATGATGGAACTTGCAAGGCGTCCGTATAGCTGCGCGTCCGCCTCCGACGCGTTTATTTGGCGCAACACCACTTGGCTATGGGTCCACGCCAACTCGAAGACGCGATCGGCAAGATTCCTGTCCTGATATTTTCCGGCCAGGCTCAAGACTGCATCGCGCGTGGCGCCAACGCCTGAAACCATATCGATGGTCGCAGTCTGCTCCGGTTCAAGTGTCATGCGGTAGCGAATCGCGACAATCGGATCAAGCACCGAGCCTGAACTGCCAGCAAGCGATGCGCTATCGACCATCGCCAAGGGTGCGGCAATGGTATGCCCGCGGCCGATAAAACGCATGCGGTCTGTTTCGTAGGAAACGTCCTCGGCCTTGACCCCATGTACGGCCATCAGGTGCAGCATCCACGGCGCATGCTCGGCAAGCGAACGCGGCCGCCGCGTGCAAAGGATAGCCTGCCGCTCGCGGACAATCTCGGTCTGGACAAAAAGGTTGCTGAACGCCGGATGCAATGCATCCGCATCTGGTGCCGTAAGCACGACCTCAGCGTAACTCGTGATATCGATGGTGCGACGGATCCGCGCCCGGTTGGTGACGTGCACCCGGCGAATTTCAATATCGTCTTCCGGTGACACGACGATTTCGGTATGTGTGTCGAAATCATGGTCGCGGCGGCGGAACTCTGCCCGCCCCTCCGAGAAAATCGCCTCGTAAGCCTCTGTCCGTTGCAGGGTTGGTTGATGCGTACTCGACCAAAACACGCCGCTCGTCACTTCGCGGATATAGCAAAACGTACCCCAGTTGTCGCAGGTGGTATCTTCCCGCCAACGCGTAATGGCAAGGTCTTTCCAGCGACTATAGCCGCCACCCGCGTTGGTGACCATCACGTGGTAACTGCCATTCGACAGCAGCTGCACTTCCGGCGCTGGCGTGTTGGGGCCGGGCAGTACGCGCACCGGCATTTCTGAGGCACTGCCGGGATCACGTATCGCAGAAAATTCCGACGCGTGAAAGTGAATCGCTGCTGTCTTGGGCACCCGCTCCTGCAACAACAGCATGGTCGCCTGGAATCGCGGGTCGGACTTGAATCGCTTCTGCATCGGGCGGTCAAGCAATTGATAGGCGAGCGCAAGCAGGCTCATGCCCTGATGATGCGCCATGAATGAACGCACCACGGCGCTCGACTGACCGCGCGGAACACGGCTCGGCGTGTAGTCGATGGCTTCATAAAGACCGAACTTCCCGGCCAGACCCTCGACAGCGAGTCGCTGAAGATTGGCGCACGCCGCATCGGGTTCCACCATCAGCGCCAATGCCGATGCATAGGGGGCGATGACCAGATCCTCGGCGAGTCCGCGCTTGAGCCCCAGACCAGGCACGCCGAAGGCGCGATATTGATAGTTGAGCGCGGTATCAACCGCGTTGTACCCCGATTCCGACGTGCCCCACGCCACGCCGCGTTGCACGCCATAGGCGATCTGTCGCGCAACCGCCGCCACGCAGGTCTGGTCGAGCAGCGTTTGTTCGTAGCTCGGCATTACCAGCAGCGGCATCAGGTACTCGAACATTGAACCGCTCCACGACATCAATAGCGGCTCGCTTACGGTATTGGTCAGCAAACGCCCGAGCGCAAACCAGCTTTCCTGCGGCAACTGGCCTTGCGCAATCGCCACGAATGTCGTCAATCGCGCTTCCGACGCGAGCAGATCGTAGTAGCTAGGATCGGGCCGGTTCTCGAGAACGTTGTAGCCAATCGAAAGCAGATGGCGCTGCTCGTTGTAGAGAAATCCATACTCCATCTGCGCGAACTCGGCGGCTTGCAACGCCATGGCTTCGATCGCGACAATACGAGCCTGCGCGCAGTTGCTTGCGGTGGCAACGTGTTGCCGCAGTTCTGACAACCACGCGCGCTCATCGTCAGTCTTGTCAGCTCCTGTCAGTCGTTCGATGGTCGGCAACCACGTCGCTTCATAGTGCGCCAATTCACGCAGCGTGGGCATCGCCGCGCTATCCACCAAAGCCCTGATTCTTACTGGCGCCGCCGGCAACGTCAGCCATGGCGCCAACACAATGAGGTCATCCAGCGCGCAGCGAGATTGCCGCTGCAGCGCTTGCCCCCACCATGACGCATCCGTCACTGACGCATCGGCAGATTCAATGTCATCCAGGTTTCCGGCAACTGTTTCGGCAGCGGTCGAGAGTCTCACCAGCCAGTGGTAAGCGGCGGCAATCGTGGCGGGTCTGGAATCGTAGGCCGAATCAAGATCTCTTTGTAATTGTGCGAGAGCGGTCGTGGCGGCCGACGACAATTTTGTCGTCGCATCGGAAATGACTCTCAGCGTGTCGGACAATCCCTCGAACACCTTGATACGGATGATCGCCTGATCGGGAAGAACCAGAAGGCCAGGTCGCAGTGTCAGCAAATGGGCAGCGAGATTTCCACTATCTACCGACGACACATAAAGAGGCAACAGCGGCCGCAACGACTGTGTGTCGTACCAGTTATAAAAGTGGCCCTGGTGACGCTCCAGTGTTGCCATGGTGGCAAGGGTGTTTGCCGTCCGCTCGACCAACTGACCGGCCTGTATGTAGCCAAAGTCGTAGGCCGACAGATTGGCAAGCAGCGCCAGTCCGATGTTGGTCGGCGAAGTGCGGTGCGCGACGACCGGAAGCGGATGCTCCTGATAGTTATCTGGCGGCAGCCAGTGATCTTCGGGACCGACGAAGCGCTCGAAGAACGCCCAGGTCCTGCGCGCAAGTTTGTGCAGGAACAACGTTTGTGCATCAGTCAACCTCCCGACACGGTGTGGCAGGACCCGGCTGATCCACCACATGAGGGCAGGTGAAATGAACCACAGCGTCAGAATAAACCATGCCACGACAAGCGCATCAACCCTGGTTGCCGCCAGCCACACCCCGATCACAACAGCGCTGAAAGGTGCGACCGCCATCGACCTTAAGGCCGCAGGAAGACTCGTGCGGGCGTGAGTTCCGCATTCCAGATTTGTTTCGCTTGACGAACTCCACTCGAGCAATCTCTTGTGGCTGACCAGTACGCGCCAGTGGGTGCGGATGATCGCATCAAGGCTGAACCAGGTTTCATGAGGAAGACAGGCCAGCGTCAAGATCGCCTGTGCCAGATGCCGCCTGACCGATTGCATGACGGCAGCAATATGCTGGTGTGGCGGCATTTCGTCCGGTTTCCGAAACAATTCCAGAATGGATGCATTCATGGGTGGAATCAGGATGATGCCGATCACCGCTAGAGTCCAGAACCAGGGCTGTGGCGACAGCGCCCAACCCGCAATCAACAACAGTAACAGCGAAGCCGGAGTCATGCTGCGCCGCAGGTTATCGAGAATCTTCCACTGCGAAAGCCACGACAGTGGATTCTTTTTGCGGCTTGCAGCACTGCCTGGCACGCGCGCGCGCAACCAGCTTGCGATTTGCCAGTCACCGCGCATCCAGCGGTGACGGCGGGCAACGTCGGCGCTGTAGCGGGCGGGATACTCTTCGTACAGCGGCACGTCGCTCAACAGCGCAGCCCGCGCATAGCAGCCTTCCAATAGGTCGTGACTGAGTATGCGGTTCTCGGGAAAGCGATCCTTGAGCGCCAGCTCGAACGCATCGACGTCATAGATGCCCTTGCCGATAAACGACCCCTCGCCGAATACATCCTGGTAAACATCGGAGATGGCACGCGTATACGGATCGATGCCCGATTCGCTGCCGAACAAGCGCGCATAGCGCGAACGGTTCGAACTCGGAAGGCTCACGGCAACCCGCGGTTGCAGGATGCCGTAGCCTTCGATCACCCGCTGGCCCTGCTCTTCAGTCGAAGCATCACTGAAGCATGGATGATTCAGTGTGTGCGCCATCGTGCCCACGAACTGACGTGCTGAATCACGCGGCAACTGCGTATCCGTATCCAGCGTGATGACGTACTTTACTGTTGATAGCAGATGAAGCGTGCCGAGCAGCGATGAGAAGTTGTTTTTGCCGTCGCCCCGCAGCAGCGCATTCAAATCAGCCAGCTTGCCACGCTTGCGCTCGTAACCCATCCACACTTTTTCTTTCGCATTCCATCGGCGCGGTCGATGAAACAAGTAGAACGGGTCACCGTCAGGGCAGTCAACTGCTTGTCGATATTTCTGATTCAGCGCTTCGATGTGCGCTTCGACAAGCGCCAGTAACGACGCATCACCGGGCTGCGTTTCCTGCGGCGCATCCTGAAAGTCCGTCAACAAACCGAAATGCAACCTGGGGTCGCGGTTGGCAAGGAAGCGGACTTCAAGCGCCTCTACCAGCCCTTC
>JAYUGL010000027.1:0-7565 GCA_043738385.1 Sterolibacteriaceae bacterium | reverse complement strand
TCGCATTCATACAGTTGATTTTCCTATTCGTGTCCGTATTGGAGTCAACCGGCCATTGGGGGGACTCGTATGAGCAGCCAAAAAAGCAAAAATCGCTCGAATCGGCATCCGACGCTTCGTGCCTTGTTGGCATTGGTCGGCATTGCCGGATTGATTGGCGCTACGGCCCCGGCGCAGGCCAGCGTGGTGGCCGAGCGCCAGGCGCTTGAGACGCGTGTACTTGAGGTGCGAGCCGCGATTCACGATGCAGCCGAGGCTGATTCGCAAGCCTCGCCCGACGGCCCGGTTGCCCAGTGGTTTAACTGGCCGAACTGGGGCAACTGGAACAATTGGTCGAACTGGGGTAATTGGGGCAACTGGTTCAATCGTTGATCGGCCGCAAACGGGGAGCCTGCACATGACAGTAGCATCACCCGTCCGATGGTTCCCCCGCAGATCGCCTTCCAGCGCGGCAGTGCATCGATTCAACCCATCTGACTTTTCACCCCCGATCCGCACGCGGCTGCTAATCCTGCAGCCCACGCCGTTTTGCAATATCGCCTGCGACTATTGCTATCTGCCTGATCGCAACTCCACGGCGCGCATGGGTATGGAGACGGTACGTCTTGCGGCCGAGCGGCTACGCGACGACGGCCTCGCCGGCACCGAACTCACGGTTGTCTGGCATGCCGGTGAACCGCTCACGATGCCGCCTGCGTTCTACGACGAGGCGGTTGAGGTGGTGCGTGAGGTATTTGGCTCGGCGTGCGATGTGTCGCATTCGATCCAGACCAATGCCACGCTGATTGACGATAAATGGTGCGAAATGTTCAAGCGGCACGGCATTCGCA
This sequence comes from Sterolibacteriaceae bacterium, assembly GCA_043738385.1. Taxonomy (GTDB): domain Bacteria; phylum Pseudomonadota; class Gammaproteobacteria; order Burkholderiales; family Rhodocyclaceae; genus JANYCD01. The sequence goes on along the minus strand of JAYUGL010000027.1, from coordinate 6,735 downwards.
TCGGTGTCAGCGTTGACGGCCCGGCAGGGTTGCACGATGCCCACCGCCGCACCCGCACTGGCAGGGGCACGCACGAGCGCGTGATGCGCGGCATGGCGCAACTGCGGGCGCACGGCATCCCGTTCCACGCCATCGCGGTCGTGACCGCAAGCACCTTTGCGCAGGCCGATGCGTTCTACGACTTTTTCGTCGAGCAAGGGGTGTCAGAACTTTGCTGCAACTACGACGAAGCCGAAGGCCTGCATGAACACTCAAGCCTTGCCGGCCACGAACCAGCCCACGCGGCGTTCGTAGCCCGTTTGCTTGAGCGGTCGACCGCGAGCAGCAGCCAATTGCGTGTGCGCGAGCTTGAAATGGCGCTGCGCCTGATCGCGCAGCCGCTGCCAACCTACCGTTGGCACGGCCAGGACTGGCCCGAGAACGCGCAGACGCTGCCGTTCGCGCTGATTACAGTGGCGCACAACGGCGACTTCAGCAGCTTCTCGCCCGAGTTGCTCGGCCAGCCCTCGGCCGAATTCGGCAACTTCATCTTCGGCAACGTCGCGACCGACGGTTATTTCGACAGCGCCCGCAGCGAACGCTTCGAGCGCCTGTGGGGCGCGATCGTGCGCGGCACGCGCGAATGCGAACGCAGTTGTGCGCACTACGGTTTTTGTGGCGGAGGGGCACCGGCCAACAAGCTTTATGAAAACGGCGACCTGGCCAGCGGCGAGACGCTGTATTGCCGCACGATGTTCAAGCGGCCGTTTCAGATCGTCTTGCAATGCATGGAGAAAGGCATTGCCAAGAGACAGCCGTTTCCACAGACTGCGAACGTGGGGGAACCAGCGTGATTTCAATGGCTCGTACTGGGTTCACTTTGTATTCTGACTTGCTTGGGCACGGTCTGCTGCGGCGAGAGATTTCGCGGTCGACCTCGATTCGGACACCATAAATACAGCAATCCGGAGATTTCTACATGCCGAAAATGAAAAGTTATACCGATCCAAATTGCGAGTACTCGCTTTTCATCAGTTATGCACATGGCGATAACAAGGCTAATGACGACTGGGTGCTCACTCTCAAAAACGCAATCTATGCTCGTTATTCAAATATGAAGAAGGACATTCCACGCAAGGAAATTCACTTCAGTGAGGAGAACGGCCCTGAAAGCGGCACATTGGGCTTTGAACTCGAAGAGCGCGTGCAAAAGAGCTTTGCCATGCTGTTGGTGGTGGGAAAGATGTACACCGAATCAGATTGGTGCGAAAAGGAATTGGCCATATTTTCAAAGTTTTTCCCAAACGGCAACAAGACTCGGCTGTATATCGCGGTTATGGGTAAAACCTATTTAATGAGCTCGGAGAAAGGCACTCGGTGGCAAGAAATCGTAGCCCCAGACCAAATTTTCACCGAAATGTATCGTGATCAGTACACCAATAAACCTATCGAGCATCGCTTGGCCAGCGGTGGCTTGCCACCGGATTTTCGTGACGCGGCTTATCAGATCGCGGACCGCTTAATTACGGTGATTGAAGCAGACTGGGAGCTTTCCAAAGTAATCAGCAACGTGCCCGCAATGGACGCAAGCGGTGTCAGACAGGTATTGTGGGTTCCGAAATCGAACCCAAAGAAGCCAATGTGCGTCGCGATCGGCCCGCATACCAAAAGTTTCGACACTCGCGGAATCCAGCAGCCCATGGTTTTGCTGCAGCAGGCGCTTGAAGCGGCGGGTGCCGAAGTCGTTGTTCTCGACCGTGATCTTCTTTCGTCTTATGACCCAATGGACGGGACGCCACTTCGGCCGATGCTGGGCGATGCAGACGTTCTAGTCGTACCGTTACTTGATGAAAGGCCATTGCGCCCGGATCTCCCGGGGGGTCATACCAGCATCCTTACAAAAGAATGGGCGGCACTGAAGAAACCGCAGAAAAGCCTCGTATGGTATCGACCGCCGTTCAATGATGTACCGCCGGGGGATGCCGCTGACACGCATCATTTGGATGCATTCAAACAGCTTGCTCCCGTATGCACGACACCACAGGCGCTAGTCAACCTGCTCTTCGGCGCAGGCGCGAGCGATGTCATTCGTGTCTACATTGAGAAGGATGATTTAGTGCCGATGTATTCCCTGGGGGAGCTTCTTGTGAAGGCTTGGGCAGAGTTTCGAAAAACCACCGGTGAAAATCTACCGAATCTGAAATTCGACGCAATTCGAATTAGCCAGCTGGAAAAAATTCTTGACGATGTTCCCCGCGACGTCGCTGCCATTGTGCTGCTGCATCGTAAAGGTCAGATTTCGAGAACGTCACTGCGCGCTAGGGAAAAAATTATCGAGGAAAGCTTTCCGAAGTCCAGCCCTTTCTATCCCGGCTTGGTTGCCCTAGTTTTTAGTCCGCCAAAACCGACATCAGATCCAAAACCCGACCATTCTTGGGGCGATGTGACACTGTACCGAAGCGAGAACGATTTGGATCTTGAGCTGGACTTGAATAGCCAAGCATGGTTGGAGCATTTTCTCAGGAACATGTGGCAACAGTACCAAAAGGTTTAAAGCGCAGTGATGCTTTGGAAGGAGCAAGATAAATGGCTGCTGTCATACCCATAGTCCCGCAAAAGCCGACCGTTGCTCCTCCAAGGCTCGTGCCGCCATACCCGGGTCTGCGCCCTTTCCAGCCTGAAGACTCGGAGTACTTCTTCGGCCGCGGCGATTCTATACGAGAGGTAGTTCGCCGTCTGCGCGCCGAGCGTTTCGTCGCTGTGATCGGCGGCTCGGGTTCAGGAAAGTCTTCGCTCGTGCTCGCTGGGGCGATACCTCGCCTGCGCGGTTTCGGCCTTGACGACACTGGGGATTTCTGGGTGCCGATTATCTCAACACCTGGGACCGACCCTATCGACGGTGAAACCCCGGTGCAGCGACTGGCGGGAAAGTTCTGCGGTCAACTAAGGGCACCGGAAGGTGAAACTTCGCAACAGCGACTGAAGGCCTGTAGTGATCTACTGCGCGAGCCCGGGGGCTTAGGCAAGCTAGTAGACCTATACGGCTCGGATGTTAACGATCTTGACGGGGTGGATCCGGAAAACTTAAAGGTCAACTACCTTTTCCTGATGGACCAGTTTGAAGAGCTCTTCCATCGCAGCAATCGCGGGAAGCAGGTTGCGGACGATTGCGCGCATTTGGTTGCGCGAATCGTTGAACAGTCAAAGCCTGAGCATCGACATGCGAACGTGTGTATTGCGCTGACGATGCGAAGTGAGCACCTGAATGATTGCCCGCGCTACAAAGATTTGCCCGATGCGATCAATCGGGCCTTCTATCTCGTTGGACGGCTTGATGCAGCCCAGATCAGTCAAGCAATTCAGCAGCCCGCTTTGCGTTATTTGCGCAATTGCATGGCCGTCGAACGTCAGGCAAGACGCGAAGTACAAGTTCCCGGGGAAACTTACGTCGAAACCGAATGGTCGAATGGAGTTAAGTTTGAACCCGACCTGTTGCAGCGGATTCAGCGAGATGCAAGCGCTGTGCTGGGTGAAAGAGACCATGCTGACCAACTGCCATTGCTCCAGCACCTGCTTTTTTGGATCTGGGACGCTGCTTGCAAGCGCTGCGCGGGCGCGCCGGTACCCGACGGCTTAAACATCAAGGATCTTGACCATGCGGTCAATCCTTTGTTCGCTGGTGACGGTGTCTGCATCGCGGACGATGCCAACGTGTTGAAAGCCTGTATAGAGAATCACTGCGAACGCATCTACGGACTGCACGAACACACGTCAAATGACTGGAAATTGGTCTTTCGCAGTCTGGCATTTAAGGAACCTAATACCGGTGCGTACACGCAACACCGCGCTTCAATGAAGGGGCTTAGCAAGCGCCTCGGCCTTAGTCAGGACAATCATTACGATGCCCTAGGGGTCTTGCTTGCCCCTTGGCTCAATCCACATGGGTATCTACATTGGGATACGGACAGTTGGACTGTTAAGGTAGCCCATGAAACATTAATCCGTCGGTGGGATAAATTTCGGACGTGGATCGACGAGGATGACAGGCAGTTTCAGTTATACCTACGGCTTCGCGAGGAGAGCCGGGTATGGGGAGAGGCCGGCAAAGAGGGAAAGCCAACATTTGTCGCCAGCGGCAATACACTTTTGCTTTACGAAAACATGCAGCTGTCGAGTGCAATAAGTGACCGAGACAGGAATTCTCAGTTGCAACGCCTGCTAGAGATGGACCGAGACGGCTGGAAATTGGCTCGATTACCGGACAATGCAAAGGAGTTTTTGGACGCGTCGCTGGCTCATCGGGACGATTTGGAAAAGGCCTCACTTAAAGACAAAGCCGAACGCGAAAAGGCGGAAAAGAGTGCGGCCGTCGAAAAGGCAAAAGGCAAGAAGAATCTAGTTTTTGGTTTGATCCAGCTGGTCTTTGCAATTTTTCTGCTCTTCGTTGGAATTGCCCTAAACGAGGTATCTAAAAAAGAGCTGGCGCTGCACCGTGGTTATGCCCTTGCTGCTGAAACGAATGCGAATATACGCAAGCAGATTGGTGATTATGATCAGCCACAATATGCAATCCGAAGCAATATTCAGGCCGCGCAGTTTTTCGATGATGGGCAGGCTCTGAATACCAGAATTGCCGACGTCCTTAACTTAATTCCTATTTTCTCTCCCTTCGAAGGGCGACTCGACTCCCTGCGAAATGCCGAGTTGCTTGCAGAGCTACGCGTCAGCTCTAGTCTTCGAAATTCTCTTTTGAATGTTCCTTGGGTGTTATCCGGGAATTTTGAGACGACCCCGCCTGAGAGCTTAGTTTGCAATGACAGCAAGCTAAACGGCGTCAATGCAAAGTATTTTAAATTGCCGAAAGACCCTAATGGGAAAATCAGTCCGGAATATGGCTTAGTACTAGCCGATAACCCGTCGTGGGGATTCACTATTTATCCAGCTTCGACGGTCAAAAGCGATTCAGGAGAGCAATGCTCTATAGGCAATCCGATTTTTGATGTGCCAAACACTTCAGGAATTAAAGGGATTGCGATTGATGGTGCTGTTCAGAATCTCATTGTGTCCTTCGATACCTACACTCAATATTATGTGGTGATTTGGGATGATCTTGCTGCCCCGCGAATGGAGCAACGAGCGGTCGTTAATGGTCGGGTTGCGCTTACTGGCATTGGTGCTGTCCCTTCGCGGCGAAGCGAGTTTTCCACAGAAATAAAAATCGATCAAAAAGTGGTAAGGCTTTTCGACGTTCGTCCAGGATTAGCAGTGGAAACGATGGTTAAGGACCTTCCAGCGCTTAAGGAGGTCAATATGCAGGACGATAAATCTATTTGTAAAGCGTTCGTGAGCGCAAGGATAAAAAGTGAAAATCCGGATTTCTATTCATACTATGGCATTGAGCCGGATATGGGTCAAAACGCGATTGGCGAAAACCGGGCAGTTTGTCTAGTTATTACGGAAACCCAAGGAGAGAAACAAAAAGACTTCGTTGGGGAGCTGTTTGCTTTTTCAAGCATGGACGCAGCAAAAGATACAGTCAAGCGAATCCCCATTATGGAGAACATTCTCTTTGGCGTGACCAAGCCAACCGAAATTTACGTCAACCGTACTGCCGGATGGTTGGCTTTCCGTGCCGGAGCGAGTGGCGAGTTGCGAGCGGTTCTTTGGTCGCTCGCCGGCTTACGCCGCCAAGCCTGTGGTGTATTTAAGGCCGAGATTGCTAATAAGTACGAGTCTTCAAAGGTACCTGAGCTGAGCCGCCCTTATGACCTCATCACCCACGGAGTGGCAACCACAGTCAAATGCGAGAAATTGAAGGATCAAATGCCTAGCGAAAAGAACGGCCCGACTTCTAGCGCCTCCGCGATGCCTCAAACGATTACTCCGGCGTCGGCGAAGTAGAGCGCAACTCACTAACGGGCCAGCCACATCCTTTTACGGCGCCGCGTGTCTCGCGCGTGCGCCGCTCGAATCAATTCAAGACAGGAGGAAGCATATGACACGCCGCAGCTTCAAAGACCACCTGAATCCAAACATCACGCCCAAGCGAATTCTGGCCCTCGATGGCGGCGAGCTGCGCGGGGTGCTGACGGTCGCGTTCCTGAAGAAGATCGAATACATCCTGCGCGAGCAGACATGCGGTGATCCGAACTGCCGCCTGAGCGACTATTACGACCTGATCGGTGGCGAAAACCTCGACATGCCTATGTCAAGGGAACGGCTAGATGACCTCGCCAAGATGGACAAACCCGGCAACATGAGGCAACTCGAACAGATTGGACAGTTGGCGGCAGAGCGTTTTGTCCGTCCTGAACACTTCGCCGGGCTGTAACCCGGATCAAGGAAAACCCTATGCGTCTATTCATCATTCGGCCGTTCGGAACCAAGGAAGGCATTGACTTCGAACGCGTCGACAAGGAACTGATCCAGCCGGCGGTGGAACGGCTCGCTCACTACGGTTTTCCCATGAGCGGCGGAACCACCGGCCCGATCAGCCGGCAGGGCAACATACGCGAGGACATGTTCCGCCTGATCGTGGCTTCTGATCTGGTCATCGCGGATGTCTCCATCCATAACGCCAATGCGTTCTACGAGTTGGGCATCCGGCATGCGCTGCGGCCACGACACACCTTTCTCATCAGGAGCCAGACCGAGCAGGCTTACCCGTTCGATCTGCAAACCGATCGCTATTTTTTGTATGACGCAGCCAATCCGGGCGGCAAGGTTGATGACCTTGTGCAGGCACTGCGGTCCACG
>JAYUGL010000026.1:0-7577 GCA_043738385.1 Sterolibacteriaceae bacterium | reverse complement strand
ATGAAGAACCCCGCCCCAAGGGGCCGGGTATCAAATACCACGAACACCCTACGGCTCACTTGCGTTCGCCTTGCAGTGGAACGCCGCAAGCGGCGGGGAATTTACCCGCCATGAATTAAAACGCATTCGAATGCCGTAAAACAGTGGGGCAGGGCCACGCTGAAACTCGACGAGATTCGTGGTGGTTGCAGCAACGGTCTCAAGCCGGCTGCAGAACGAAGCCCACTGCCGCAACACCCGGCCACAACTCGTAAAGCACTTCGGGTTTTTCGGTCCCGCCATTGCGCGGGCTTGGATTCATGCCGATGACGCGAGCAGCGGCGATGCTCAACTCGCCGATTTTCGATGAAGGTCCTCGGTCGGCGACCACACAGTCCACGGATACGCCATGGTAGGTGACCCTGGCCTTGCACCCGCAGACCACGCCTGCCGTTTTTTGGACGATCAGGGAAGGCACAACAATGTAGGGAACCGTTTCAGCGTCGACATAAGCGGTCGGATCACTTTTGGCTTTGGCCATCTCGCGATACCACGTCATCGATGCAATGACCCCACCCGGAAAAACCTTGGGCTCGTTATCGGTGTCCAATATGACGATGTCTCGCGCCCAGCTTTGAGCGCAAACGACTTTCGAGCCTTCAATGCGCATGCCCCCATTTGCAAGTGCCTCGGTTCCGCTGTCGTGACTCATGTAAGCCGCCGGGCCGCCGTTCTGGCCGTTGGCACCATCGGCATCGATATTGGCATCGGCCGTGAAGACCACCCGGCCATCAGCATCTTCGAATATCTGGCAGGTGAAACCTTCGTTCTCGATGATACCGATCATCCTTTGCTGACCAATAGCGTCAGCATTTGCCGGAGATAGCGCATTGGCAGCATCGACAGTACCGGCAACTGCCTCATTTAGAGCGCCGACTTTTTCCCAGACCGCTCCGAAGCCCTGGGTTTGCAGCAAAGCGCGCGCCTGCTCCGATGGACTTGCCGAGCACTTGCCCCACTGAAAGTGCGGCAAATCCGCTTGCGTCCAATCGCCACCCCAATTGCAACCATAGCGCTTGAAAACAGCCGCCACTTTGCCGAACCATGCATCCCCCTCTGGCGGCGACCATAAGTTCTGCTGGTGTACAACGTCTACCGCCAGCCCGTAGCCGTGCCAGCTATGAAGGTTGGTGGGCGCGTTGGTCACCGTCCTGATGGGGGGTATGACTGTCCGTCCGCGTTTGTAATATTCCGCCTGGAGTTCCTGTGAACGATAGGCTTCATACACCATCGCCTGTAGCCCTTGCATCTCATTGCATTCCTTAATGGCTGCGCGGACGCTGTCAGCGAACATAGGCGCCAGTTTGTCCAATTCGCGGCTTACGTTCAGTACGGAAGCGGATGAACCGGCGCTCATAATTTCACCTCGCTCGTATTCGAGAACTCCGGCTTCCACACGTTCGGCGTGAAAGTGTCAAGGTTGGAAGCACTGTCCCTGACTATCGGGTTTTGCTGTGTTGCGTGAGGGTTTGTGCCGCCCGGGTTCTCACGGCTATGGCCGTCTGCATTGTCTGTGGACAGATTGCCACTGCCATTGGCCTTGCCTTTTTTGTCGGTGCGGTCTTCCGAGCCCTCCTCCGGACTCTTCTCGTGCGGTTTCACAGTCGAGCGAATGACCATGAATTTGTTGAGCACGTCGAACCAGAACGGCGCACCCAACATCACAGCGAATGCCGTGATCAGCCAACCGATCACCGGACGCGCAAAGGATTTATAGGACTCGGCATCAATGTTTTCCACTGCGCACTTCCCGTTGGCCGGTGCTTTGCACATCTGCGAAGGAATCCAGACAAAAATCCTTGGGCCGCTGGGCGCATCGAGCCACCCCACCGGCATTCCGAGCTTTAGTATCTGGTTTCGGGCGTCCTCGATCTGCTGGGCCGGTGTCTGCGCGTTGGCTGAAGGCGCTTCGACTTTGGCGGCGGCGTTTACCACCACTTCGCGAAAGGTTTTATCCGAGGTCAGCCTTTGCATGACGTGTAATGCGTCCACGTTCACCAATATGGCTATGAGTAGCCCAATGATGAACAAAACCGATTGAGTGCGCCGTTTGTACCAACCCGAAGCGCGATCCATGGAGCCGTCAAACCAACGTTGGATGTTCAGCGTCAGTTGTTGCAGATCGCCGCCCGAATGGTCGATGGCGGTCAACACCGCACGGCGCAAATAAACCGACTCAAGTGCCATAGCACGTTGGCGCAAGCTATCCACGGTCATCACCCAATCGCGCGAATCTGGTGTTGAGGTTTCAAGCGGGCCAAGAGTTTGGGTTTGGGATTGATTTTCTTTGTCGACCTTGCCACGCGCAACGAAGTCGAGAAACGCCTTTGCAAAATGGGCAGCGGGAATATAAGACGGCAAGTTGCGACGGGATCGCAGTTGGATATGTTGGGCACCCGATCCGGGTGTTAGCCAACTGTCTTTCAGTTTTTTTGGTTCATAAACGCCTTGAAACAATGAAGAAATCATTGGATGAGCAAACAACTCGGCCATCACCTTTCCTTCCTTGTCGTCCAGCAGCGTACGCAGAGCGCGCTCAAGGTCCATCGCGCGCCATTTGAAAATACCTTCGATCCACTCCTTGACGCCGGTGCAAATAAGCGACATCAGTAAAAAGAGAAACGCCATCCCGATGCCGACCTCAAGAGTTTCGGAATTAAACATGTGTGCAGCCCATCAAAACAATTGAACACACTAGCGCCGCGCCAACTGGTTTTAATCCTGCAAGGATTCCCTCACCGCTTCGCGCCCCGTAGATTCCACATTGTTTGACCGTATTCACGGGCCCTCCCTTTATTTTGTCGATTTGGATGTCGATTCAGAATCTCAGGCAAGCATTCAATGTCTTTAATAAATAGATGTCAATCCCTAGCTTTGAAGGGGTAACTCAAAAATCGCTTAGAGCAATAGATGGACATTCCTAAAAAAATAGCATCGCAACTTGCCAAAGCGAGAGTGTTTAGATTTTTTCAAGATTGATGCTTCGTTTAATGCGCAAGCTTTCGAGCTTTTTCTCCGCGGCCGCTACCGAGTCAGCGGGCGACATCTGTGGCACCGGCTTCGTAGATTTCATGGCACGCGAGCGAAGCACCTGCTTGCCATCGCCCTTCTTGAGGGGGGCCGCAGCCCGATCCGGTAACTGGTCAATAAACATCAGAAGGGCTTCACGCGAACCAACGATGGGGGGCTCTACAGCAGCCGTTACACCCCTTGCAAGTTTGATCTTCGTGGGCTCGACGCGATCGGGAGTATCGGTCCTTGGCGTGGCTCGCTTGGTCAGCTCATCCGCGAAAGAGTTCGCCCGCTTGTCACCTGCTTCGGCCTGCATGCGCGCGCCCAGAGGATCTAGGTTCCATTTTTCGCACAGATAGCGCAGAAGGCTTGTGTGATCGAACACCGTCTTGATTACACCTTTTTCGATCCACGGAGAAACAAGGATTGTTGGCACGCGAACTCCCAGCCGATCAAAGCTCCACTCCGCCACATGATCGTCCGGGGCCACCGAGGCCGGTGGCGCCACATGGTCGTAAAAGCCGCCGTGCTCATCGCTGGTGAGGACGAGCAACGTTGACTCCCAAAGTTTAGGGTTGGAACGGATAGCGTTGTACACGTCAGAGATTAGTTGCTCGCCGAGCCTGACATCGGCTGGCGGATGCTGGTCGTTTTCGTTTTTGCCGAAATAGCACGGCTCTATGAACGTGTACTTTGGAAAGTCGACTGGGTCGCCCTTCGCGAGTTTGTAGAAGTCGCCCATGCCTGCATAACCGCGAAACGTCAGGTAACGTGTCAGCAAACGCGTCAAGACGATGCTTTGCGGAATGCCATCGTGAAAAATCTTCCAGCTGATCCCTGACTCGGTAAGTCGATCGAAGATTGTCTCCTGATAGTAAAGACCCATAGCGCTCGGGTCCGACATTGAAGGCATCTTGGTGTGACCTAAACTCGTACCGCTGTGCGTGAAGAAACGGTTCTGCCAAGTCGGACCAGGCATCGAGGAGAACCAATGGTCGCAAACGCCGAACTCGCGCGCGAGGGAATGCAACACCGGCAGCGCGTCTCCCTTCGGGGTTTTCCCAAACGGAAAGTAGGCCATCACCTGCTTGAGTTCGTCATCCGGCGCGTCGGGATAGCGTTTGAGGTGGCTCGATACGAATCCAGACATCGGGTCCGCTTTCGTTCCAAGTTCCGCCATGGCGCCCTCGTGTTCGTGGTCAAGGTCGCGGCTCATTACCCACTTCGCAATTGGCTGCTGCTCGAACTTCGTTCCGTCCGTCTTGGTGTTGAAGAAGGGTTTGTCTGGATCGATCCCCTCGACGTTCGGGTCCACCACGCGCATGCCACCCAGCATGTGGTCGAAGGACCGGTTCTCCATCATTAGGACCACGACGTGTTTGATTGGGTCTTGGACAGCGATTGTTGTGACTACCGCTGTAGCAGTCGAAGGACTTGAACTTTTTAAACTCGTCAGCGTCGCCAGTTTCAACAGCTGCGGGTAAGCGACTGGTAACTGTACGGGTGGGTTCGATGGTTTGTCTGGCCGAGAAAAAGCATCGGGGTGGCTGCGCCGATAGCCTCGACCAAACGCGGCTTGGCGTTTAATTTTGAGGCGTTTGTCCGCTTCGGCGTCCGCAGGCGGCGACCAAGTTTCGTGCTGGCGCTGCTTAGGGTTAAAGAAGCCAATGTACCCACCTGCGGAAACGCCGAAAGAATCAAGCCCTTTGCCGTTAATTACTCGCCCTAAGAAGTCATTGCGACCGCCTTCCTGCTCTTCCTTAGTGAAATACAAGGGAAGAACGAAATTCGCCACTTCGATGCCGTCGACCTTGTACGTTTGCGCCTGCACTGCGTCGCACATCTCGAACCAGTGAAACACTTCCATGTTGGGTTTGCCTGGATGGGGCCCTTGCACCAGCAGAGTGCCCTGCGAATCCCCCAACAGTTCGAGTGCTTCGTGGGACAAGGTCACAGTCCAATTTTCATCCAGTTTTTTTGCCAGCTCAGTGAAAACGAAACCATAGGGTATGCCATATGAGTTGCTATCGTGATAACCCAAAGCATCTTCCATATCCGTTTGGTCCCAGAGATAGATGACTGCATCGCCGCGCAGATCAGCCAACGACTCTTTATCAGGTTTGGTTCCAACTTTTCCCTCAAGCCTCAGCCTCGCGCCGAACGACCAATAGGGCTCGAAGTCTTCCGCGATTTGCCGGTTAATGGCCCGGATGACTTGTTGCAGTTCTTCGTCAGGGATCGAGTTAGACCGATTGACAATCGAGATGATCACAGGATGTACTCCTTATGAAAATGAAGTTGCTCGAAGGGTTGAGAAACGTTTTCAGCTTGGAGCCCTTATAAACGTTGAAATCCCTTCTAGCCGCCTCATTTTTAGCACCTAAAACGCAATCATCCGCCGTTTTGGCTAGTCACGCAAGTACGCCAGGAGCTATAGCTGGCAAAGCTTTGCAATATGCATGCGGACATCCTATGACCAACTAGCAACCATGCGCTGCTAAACGCCTCATGCGCCATCGCTTCAAATGTCGGAACGGCTGTGCAAGTTGTGGCTGTGCTAGCGTGTGCCACCCGTCAATGCAGGGCAGAACCCATTCATCGAATCGTCTTTGGGCAGTGAAGGGGTGTGCGCTACCCGTATTGCCTTCGGCGGTTGGTGCGAGTCGGAACCGCAAGCGTTCCGACCTACGGCTCTGGGTTTCAACCCAGCCTACGGGCTCGATAAACCGGCGGTGTGAGCACGATGCGCAAAATTCAAAATCGCGCCGCTGTGGATAACTCGAACTGCGCAATCAACCCTCAGGGAATCCACCTTAGCAACACCCACTTCTTGTCTCAACAAGTGGGGCCACTTCTACCCTACGGTCCTTGGAAGGGCTATGATGAAGCTTCGTGTCAGATGCAGCTCATACACAAACGAACCCGCTTCAGCAGCAATTCAGCGGAGATATGAAATGTCACTCGATCAGCAAGCGATGAGCGCGCCAACGAAGACTGATGGTTACCACCCCTACAACTGCCACATGGCTGTGCTTCAGTGGGCATGTCTTGCCAACGGCCTGTCGGAGCAAGCCTCGAAGGATAGTGTGGAGCGCATTACGCGTCACGTATGCCCCCATTGCAAACACCAGAGTCCATTGAAAGCTTCTCTACAAAACGACGAATACGGCAAGATTTTTTGTGCCGCAACCACGCCGTTGAACAACATGAGCGCCAGAGTGGGTGACGTTGTAGTGGTGCCGAACAAGGGGCGACCCATGCACAGCATGGTGATCGTTTCCGCCAATCACGGCGAGTTACTGGTGCGTGGGTACAACAATGCTGGCACTTTTGTTGGGGCTCCGAGGGACGCGTATGACTCAACGTCGCGAAACCTTGCCAACCGGAACGCCCCCCAAAGCAACCCTGTATTTTTAATTCCAGAAGCTAGTTACTTAGCAAAGGTGCGGTCGGTTTCACAGATGCTAGGCCTGAAAGCGATATGAATTTGCTCAATCCAGTTGACCGAAGGAGCCTAATGCAACGCCCCATAAATCCGCTCAGCCAGTTCATCTGAAATCTCCGGCACGCGTTTGATGTCCTCTACGCTGGCCGCTGCAGTTCCGCGCAAACTGCCGAAGGTGCGCAGCAGTTCTCCGCGATTCTTCGGCCCGATGCCCTCGATGTCGTCAATCACTGAACCCTCGCGATTTTTCGCCTGCTTCGCTCGATGCCCGATGTTGGCCAAGCGATGCGCTCCGTCCTGCATTTGCTGGATGAGATGCAGGCCGGGTTGGTCGGGGGCTAGCCGTACGGTATCAATGTGGTCGGGGAAGATGAGTTGCTCCATGCCTTTTTTGCGCTCGACGCCTTTGGCGCTGCCGAACGGATGATGTCATGCAGCCCCGCTTCTTCGAGTACGGCGGCGGCGATGCCGAACTGGCCTTGGCCGCCGTCGATCACCCACACGTCGGGGTGCGGCACTTCGCTCTTGGCGATGCGCGCGGCGCGGCGCGTGAGCGCATCTTTCATTGCGCCGTAGTCGTCGCCATCGCTCACCGTTTCGATGTTCATGCGGCGATATTGACTCGTCTGGGGGCTACCGCCATCGAACACCACGCAGCTCGCGCGTTGCTCAGATTTCAGTGATTCAAAGCTGCGATCAATCGCAGGCGGGCCTGATCGGCCTGGTCTACGGCGCCAGCTTTTGCCGACTGAGGATCGACAACTTGCAAGGTCCATTCCGCCGCAATCAGTTGCCAGGAGATGTCGCGTACAGCCGCCATGCCCATGGGATGGAGCACCAACAAGCAATCAACTATCTTCGTCAAGAGTTCTTTGACAGCATCTGTCCCAAAGAAGTGATATGCACCCAATGATCATGACCTGCGCGCGACACAGGCCTCTGGCAGGGCGTCGGCAACTTTCTTGAGAACGGCACCAGGAGCGATGGGCACTACCATGTCAGTTGTTCCTGTGGTTGAACCCACTGCTGCATCGGCTGATCGGGGCACCCCGCATCTCGTCGACTTGAGAGCCGAGCTGAA
>JAYUGL010000025.1:0-7601 GCA_043738385.1 Sterolibacteriaceae bacterium | reverse complement strand
CGACTCAGGCTCCCCCACCGCCCCGGTCGCGTCGAACCCCGCGCAGTGAAGCGAAGACCGAAAACTTATGCGTTGCTGACCAAACCACGTGACATCCTGCGCGCACAACTGATCAAACAACAAAATGCGCACATCGCAGCGGGCTTAAGGTAGTGCCATTGCGAACACGACCCTTTAGTTCGCACATTTCCACGGGCAGCGTCACGGCCTGGCGCAGCTGTTGATGATGACGGTCGCTTTCATGATTTGCATGAGCAACAGAAATGCAGTATTACTGCATTCGTTTGCCAAAAGATGCGGGGTACATCCCAAACGACCGAATCAGATGCTCCAAGTCCCCTTGCAGGCCGGGTAGCTGGTACACCCCAAGAACGCATTGCCCGCATTGACGCCCTGCTTCGCAACACGCGTTACCATGGCGCTGCCGCACTTCGGGCAAGCAGGCTCCGTCACTGGCGGCACAATGCCCCCGCCGATCAAACTCTTCAGCGCCGCGCCATCCATCAAGCTGATGTTGAGCCCCGAGGCGAAATCTCTGGCCTCTTGGGTGAACTGTCCGGAGGTGACAACGTAACCACCCGCAGCTCCCTTCGCGGCCATGACGCCATAGAGTTCGCGCACGACGCCAACGCCCACCTTGAGCGCCTTCCATTGCTTGCACTGAACCAGAAATTTCTCGCCGGCCTTCGTCAGCATCAGATCAACACCGCCATCCGCGCCACCGCCACCAGTTTCCGTCACCGTAAAGCCCCGACGACGGAAAGCCTCACCGACCAGCATCTCGAATTTGCGCCAGCTCATGCCATTGAGCGCGCCGACCGATGCGCTTTGCGCCACATCGACAAACAGCTTGCGGCGCTGCGCACGACGGAAGGCTGATGCAGCGGCCCCGGCCAGACAAATGAACGGGATCAGATACTGGCCGAAGATCGCGAGGGTCTTAAAAAGCTGCTGAGCCACAAATGGCCCCAACCGTCCCGCTTGAGCGGGAGCAGTCGCCGGATTGTTGGCAATGCCGTGCAAAAACACATAGACCACCACGGCGAGCACGACACCGGCCCACCAGGGCAGCACTGCCACGAGGTCGAATAAGTCTTCGGCGGTGCTGGTTTTCTTTCGTGCCATCTCAGTCTCTAAATTCTACTGGGTAAAGTTGATTGATCAGGTCGCATGCGATCTCAAATGCGCGTGGCACCGACGGATGAAGTATGCCGGAACCGTGTGCAAAGTATTGCGAATCGCTGGCAGACACTCGAGAAACACACCGATCCAATCGTGATTCACCACTCCCAAACCAGGAACTTCGCCTCCTATTGGCACTCTCACCCAACGAGTGCTAATATTGAATCACCAGGAGGTTCTTATTATGAGTAATGCACTAATGCTAACCAACTTACCGGTGCTCTCAAGCACCAGCAGCCTGGAGGCTTACATTCAGGCTGCCAAACGCATGCCGATGCTGACGGAGTCGGACGAGTTCTCCCTCGCCCGCAAGTTTCGCGAGCAGGAAGATCTTGATGCCGCCCGTCAGTTGGTAGTGTCGCATCTGCGATTGGTGGTTGCCATCGCCCGCGGTTACTTGGGTTATGGCTTGCCTCATGCCGACCTGATTCAGGAAGGCAATATTGGTTTGATGAAGGCGGTGAAGCGTTTCGATCCTGATCGCGGGGTACGCCTGGTGTCGTTCGCCATGCACTGGATCAAGGCCGAGATCCACGAATACATCCTGCGCAACTGGCGGTTGGTGAAGATCGCCACCACCAAGGCGCAGCGCAAGCTGTTCTTCAACCTGCGCAGCCTGAAGCAGGGCTTGACCACCATGGGCGTTGATGAGGTCAATGCCATGGCCACCAAACTCAGCGTCAAGCCCGAGGAAGTGGTGGAAATGGAGACCCGCTTTTCAGGTTCGGATGTATCGCTGGAACCGCTGCTGGATGATGAAGAGGAGCGTTTCACGCCGATCGCCTATCTGGCGGCCGATAAAAGCATCGAACCTTCGATGCAGCTGGAGCGCAAGGAATACGACCGGCTACAGGATGAAGGTCTGCGCGATGCGCTGGCCGGCCTGGATGCGCGCAGCCGCGACATCGTGCAACGCCGCTGGCTGGTTGACGAAGACCAGCAGTCGGCCACGCTGCACGAACTGGCGGCCGAGTTTGGCGTGTCGGCGGAACGTATTCGCCAAATCGAAGCCAAGGCTTTGCAGAAAATGAAGGGCGCGTTGTCGGTCGCTGCTTGACCCCGCCGCAAACCGTTTGATCAAGGCGAACCGGTTGTCGGTTCGCCTTTTTTATTTCCCCGCCAGCAACTGTTCCAGGTCTTCGGCAATCTTCACCGGCGGCGTGCCATAGGCCACGTAGAGACGCAGCCGGCCTTGGGGATCGTAAAGATAAGTGGGCGAGGAGTGGTCGATGGTGTAGCTGCCGGGGGAAGCGCCTGCCTGCTTTTCGTAGAACACTTTGAAGTCCTTAGCCGTTGCAGCCGTCGTTGCTAGATCGCCGTATAGCCCGAGGAAACCCGGGTGAAACGCCGGCACATAACGCGACAGCACGGCAGCTGTGTCGCGCTCGGGATCAAGCGTGACAAACAGGACTTGCAACCGCCCGGCGTCGGCGCCCAACAGCCGGGTAACCTCGGCCATGCCGGACAGGGTGGTGGGACAAACGTCAGGACACTGTGTATAGCCGAAGAAAACCGCAACCGCCCTGCCCTTGAAGTCGGCCAGTTGGCGCGGCTTACCATTATGATCGATAAGATGGAAATCACGCCCCCAGTCGGCGCCGGTAATGTCGGTGGCGTTGAAGTGCGCGGGCTGGTTACAGCCGGCCAATGCCAACACCAGACTCATTAGCAGGACCCACAGCAGCCGTGGCGCCCGCAGCATGGTCAGGCCAACAGTGGTTGCAGATAGTGGTCGACCAGCAGTGCGGCGAACAGCAGGGCGAGATACATGATCGACCAGCGGAAGGACTTTTGCGCGGCGCCATCGGAATAGTTGCGCCACACCACCCAGGCATGTTTGAGGAAGATGCCATCGAGAATCAGCGCGACCACCAAATAGAACCATCCGCTCATGCCGATGGCGAAAGGAACCAGGGTGATCAACGACAGGCCGATGGTGTAGAGAAATACATGGCGCCGCGTGTAGGCCGCACCGTGGGTCACCGGCAGCATGGGCACGCCGGCTGCCGCATATTCCTTGGCGCGATAGAGTGCCAGCGACCAAAAGTGTGGCGGGGTCCAGACGAAGATGATCAGGAACAACAACCAAGCTTGGGACGGCGTTGAATTGGTTACCGCCGCCCATCCCAGCACCGGCGGCATGGCGCCGGACGCGCCGCCAATCACAATGTTTTGCGAGGTATTGGGCTTGAGGAAAACCGTGTAGATCACCGCGTAACCGACAAAAGTCGCCAAGGTCAGCCACATGGTCAGCGGATTCACCAGCTTGTACAACAGCGATAACCCAATACCCCCCAGCACGCCTGACACGATCAGGGTTTCCAGCGAATTGACTTCCCCGGTGGGTAGCGGACGGCCCTTGGTACGCGCCATCACGGCGTCGATTTTCTGTTCGATCAGGCAATTGACCGCAGCCGCGGCGCCTGCCACCAGACCAATCCCCAAGGTCGCGGCGATCAGGATACGCAACGGCACCATGCCCGGCACGGCGAGGAACATGCCGATCACTGCGCAGAACACGATCAGCGTAATCACGCGCGGCTTGGTCAACGCGAGATATTGCTGCAGCCGGT
The DNA here is from genome assembly GCA_043738385.1 of Sterolibacteriaceae bacterium. Taxonomy (GTDB): domain Bacteria; phylum Pseudomonadota; class Gammaproteobacteria; order Burkholderiales; family Rhodocyclaceae; genus JANYCD01. The sequence continues at coordinate 3,846 of JAYUGL010000025.1, read as the reverse complement.
GGCTGGCGCTGTGCAGGGTCAGGGCGGTGGCTTTCATCGAAATCCGGGAAACAAGGCGGGCGCTGTTGCGTCGATTAGTGCGTTGATCGATGCGTCGTTTAGCGCGGCCATTTTAGCATGGGCGGAAAGGTATACTTGTGGACTGACTCGGTCAAGAATGCTTCTGTGAACACACTCCACTACGGCTTTAAAAGCCCCACCGGCGCGGCGCGGCAACTGGCGCGCGGCTGGCTCTTGCTCGGTGTCATCGCGCTGATCGGCGCCGGGCTGCTGGCGATCCTGCTGGTGTTGTCGCGAACGCCAGGCATCCAGAATGTTTTTCCGCTGCGCGATTTTTTTCGGGCGGCGCTGATTGTCCATGTTGACCTCTCGGTACTGATCTGGTTCGTGGCGTTCGGCGGCATCTTTTGGAGCCTTGCCGGAAACCAGCGCTTCGTGGCACTCGGCTGGGGCGGACTCTGGTTCACAGCCCTGGGCACCGCGCTGCTGGTGGTTTCGCCGTTCTTTCCGAATACCGAACCGCTGCTGAACAACTACATTCCGGTGTTGCAGCAACCGATATTTTTCGCCGGACTGCTGATCGTCGGCGCCGGATTCGCGCTGACCCTGCTGCGTGCGCTGGTATCGTTGTGGCCCGCCGAATCTGCCACCGCGTCTGAAAATGCGTTGCGCTTCGGCATATTCATGGCTGCCGTCGCCGGGTCGCTTGCGCTTGCCGGGTTCGTGATTTCGTGGCTGACCCAACCGCTATACGATGGCCAGGCGCTTTACGAAGCGGTGTTCTGGGGCGGTGGTCATACGCTACAGTTTCAGCATGCCTTGCTGATGGTCGTTGCCTGGTTTTGGCTGGCGACCGAACTTGGTGCGCCGCCAAAAATTTCGTCACGCATGGCATGCGCGCTGTTTGCGCTAGCTTCGCTGCCGCTGCTCGCCATGCCGGCGATCTACGCATTGTGGCCGGTGGGAACGGCACAGCACACGGCTTACTTCGCCCGCTTGATGGAATTCGGACACCCGCTTATGCTGCCGCTGATTGTGGTCACGGCATGCACGTTGCCCAAGGTCTGGCCGACCAAATCGCCCGCCAAATCGGCCCTCGTCGCATCCTTCGGGCTGTTTGCCGCAGGCGGTGTGCTGGCTTACATGATACGGGGCATCAACGTCGTGATCCCGGCGCACTATCACGGCTCCATCGTCGGTGTGACGCTGGCTTTTATGGGGCTCAGCTACATTCTGTTGCCACGGCTTGGTTTTGGCGAAGTGAGCGGCCGGATGGCAAGGTGGCAGCCCTATATCTATGGCGGCGGCCAGCTCATGCACATCCTTGGGCTGGCATGGTCGGGCGGCTATGGCGTGCAGCGCAAGGTGGCGGGCGCGGAACAGGTGTTGACCAGCCTTCCGCAAAAAGCCGGCATGGGTATGATGGGTCTGGGCGGACTGATCGCCATCATCGGCGGCGTGATGTTCGTCATCGTCTGCCTGCGGACGATGACCCAACGCACGCCGGGTCGAACCTGACTCACATTTTCTTGACGTCGAGCAAACGCGCCAGATCGCGAATCATGCGGGCCGGATCCGGATTTTCCGGATAACGCAGCACCAGGCGTCCGCTGGGGTCGAGCAAAAATATCCGGCCTTGGGAGGGAACTGGAAACGATGCCCCGTATGCCGCCTCTGCGCGCGCGATTCGCATCTCTTGCGTTTGCTGTAGCAATCGATCCGCCGGATGACCTTGATCCGCAATCAGCCATAGGGTTTCCAGTTTTTCTTTTTTGACGCCCATGGCAAGACGTGACTGCCGCATGGCATACAGCCGGTTTTGGCAACCCTCGTCGCAACTGCTGCGGTCAATCTGCATCAGCACCCATTTTCCGCCCAGGGCCCCTGCCCCCAATGGCTTGCCATCGAGCGTGATCAGGTTTGTTGCGGGTAGCTTGCGCAGGTCGAGCAACTCACCATAATTCATTCGCCGCTCGGGCTTCCACACGTAATAGGTGAAATAGGACAGCGCCAGCGGCAAGGCACAGACGAGGAAGAGGAACAACAGGAACAGGCGCGACTTAGTTTGGCTCATTTGGCTCATTTCGTTTTATTGCTTTAAATGTTGTAACAACGATCAGGATCAAGGTCAGCACGGCAAGCGAGAACCACATAAAAGCGTAACCCCAATGGCGGTCCGCGCCCAATCCTGAAACCTCTGGCGCCGGCGTGACCGGCACCAGACCAGCGTCCACAGCGTTGTCCTGATAGAGTACGACTGGCAGGAGCATCAAACCCGACCATGCCCGGAAGCGCTCGACCGTGAGGTTTTGCCAGACGCGCCCCTCGATTGTCCGTGTCGACAGCTCGAGGAATCTCTCGCTTGGTATTCGAGCGATGCCGCTTACCTCGACAACAACCGCCGGCGTTTCCACGTGCGGGAGTTCACTGCGCAACGCGGGTGCGGCAATCCAGCCGCGATTTACCAGCACGCATGACTGGCTGGCTTCGATGCACAGCGGGGTCACAACGTGATACCCGATCACGCCGTTGCTGACTTTGTTGTCGATGAATAGGGTCTTGTCGGCAATCCAGCTTCCCCTTGCCGTGAGTTTGTGGAAATCGAGCGCACGCGCGTTAGAGGTTGCGCCGGCCACCGAGATCGCCGGCTCTTGTGCGGCATTCGCCATCTGAACTTGCAGGGAAGCCTTGTAGTGGGCGCGCCCGACCTGCCAGACACCGGCCGCAACGAACAACCCCAGCAGGGCAATGCCGAGCGCCATCAGCCAGGGATTGAGTCGTCTTGAGGATGTTTCAATCGACATTGAAAATCACGCGTGATGGACTTTGGAAAAACCCGGCGCGATCGGTGGTCTAGTAAGATGATTCGCACGTCCCCACCAGGAGCAGGCAATCATGCGCATCATCGTCATCCTATTTCTTCTTTTCATTATCGGCAGCCTCGCGTCGGCGCTCTACTTTCTTTATCACGACCGCAGTCAAAGCACGCGCACCATCAAAGCGCTGACGTTGCGGGTGGGGCTGTCAATCGGCTTGTTTGTGCTGCTGATGGCGGGCTATCGTTTCGGATTCATCGGCAATCATCTTTGAGTGTCCAGAAACGATAACGCCGCACAAGGCGGCGTTATCGCTAGATCGCGGTCAGGCGGCGATCAAAGCCAATAAACCAGCACGAACAATAACAGCCAAACCACGTCAACAAAGTGCCAGTACCACGCCACCGCTTCAAAGGCAAAGTGGTGATCCGGCTTGAAGTGCCCCGACATGACACGGAACAGAATCACTGTCAGCATGGTGGCGCCAAGTGTGACATGGAAGCCATGGAAGCCGGTCAGCATAAAGAAGGTTGAGCCGTAGACACCGGTGGTCAACTTGAGGTTGAAATGAGAATACGCTTCTGTATATTCCTGAACCTGCAAATAAAGGAAGGTTGCGCCAAGCAGAATGGTCAGGATGAGCCCGATCACCAGTTGGGCGCGCTTGTTCTTGAGCAGCCCCCAGTGCGCCCAAGTCAAGGTGGCGCCAGAACTCAGCAACAGCAGCGTGTTGATTGCGGGAATGCCCCAAGCCGCCATTGGCGTGAACTTGTCCTTGAAACCGGGCCCTGCGCTCGGCCACATGTCGCTGAAATGCGGATAGAGCATGCCAAGGTTGTCGGCGCTGGCCAGATCCGGAACAGACAAAGTACGCGTGTAAAAAAGAGCGCCGAAGAAAGCGGCGAAGAACATGACTTCAGAGAAAATGAACCAGCTCATGCCCCAGCGGAAAGAGCCATCCACCAGCTTGCTGTATTTGTCGCCCTCGGATTCGCGAATCACCGTGCCGAACCAGCCGAAGAGCATGTAG
>JAYUGL010000024.1:0-7610 GCA_043738385.1 Sterolibacteriaceae bacterium | reverse complement strand
AGAAGATCTTCAGGCACGTCGCCGACCACGTTCAGGGTGATGCCATTGCGGTGAAAGATGGGGTCCATGATTCGAACCACCCGGCGCAGATTTTCCATTTTCACCACCCAGCGGAAGGAGCCGATCAGAACGACACTCCTGGGAGTGTCCGCGCCGATCACACGCCGTGATGAAACCCATCCTGAAAAGCCCGGCGGCAGTACGAGAAACTGTTGATCGGGGGCCAGGCGAGAAAATGCACGCCGATCTTCCTCGGTGATGGCGGTGACGAGATCCGCCTGGCGCACCAATGCCCGTTCCAGCCGGAGGATTTTGATATGGTTCTGGTAAAGCGCCAGCCGCTTCAGGCGTGACCCTTCATAGGCACGGAACAGCGAATGCGAGAGGGACTCCTCATGGTTATGCGCGATGTGGACCAGCACCGGCCGCTGTGCCGCGTCACCGACAGCTCTGCAAACCGGTCCCAACGCCCACCCCGAACCATAGTGGTCTAGAACGATGGCGTCCCATCGCTGCTTGAGCAGCGTCGCCAGTCTGCGCCGGTGGCGTGGTGTGGCGTGTGCTGCGGTGACGAACGGCTGCCGGCTGAACAGCGCGAGGGCGTAGGGTTTCCGGGTCCCGGCAACGGGAATCCAATGTATCGGCCACTCGGTGGGCGCTTGGGCGTCCGCCGCAGCCGCCAGTCCGACATAGTGCAACTCCACGCCCGCGTTTGAAAGCGCCGCGGCGAGCTTTCCCGAATAGGCACGATCCCCGCTGTTGACCGGGTAGGGCATTTCCCGGGCCAGCCACAGGCAGCGGATCGACTCCTGCCGGTGCTGGCCGGCGGCGTCGTGCGTGGCTTCTGCAACTGCGGCGCGGCCCGATAAATCGGTCAAAGACATGTCCATAGAAGATCGAACCCCGGTTTGCCACAATAGGCGGAACGTGTTGTCTCAGCCCCCGCAGCCAGTCCGGTGATCACGCGCTCGGGGCAGGGGACGATCTACATTCTATGGATTGAAGACCTTTTGGAAATAGCTCCTTTGGTTGGCAGGGCTAGTGGAGACCTTTTGGACTACCGGCCCAAAACTCCGACTGCCTGAGGGCTACATCATTCAAGCTCTTCGTTTTGGCGTAGATCTCACGCAGAATATCGGCATCGTTTTGGCCGCGCCGTGCCGATTCGTAAAGCAGCCTTAGCGGTTCGGTGGTGTCCAGTTCGGCTGCGTAATCCCAAAGGCCATCAATGGTCGCGCAAACCATCTCACCGACCGGCTGTCGGCTGCCTGTTACCGCGTCGATGAACTCCCCCGCCAAGCCATAGCGGCACGCGTTGAAGCGGTTCAGGCGATAGGCCAGATAGACCGTTTCATCCGGCACTTGCGGCTGGCGAATCATCTGCAACGCAAGCGTTTGCGCATAAGCCGCCAGCGCGGCGGCCTTCTCAACCGTCAGTGGCGTGTCGCAGACACGAATCTCGATGGTGCCGTATTCCGGCTTTGGGCGGATGTCCCAGTAGAAATCCTTCATGCTGGCGATGATCTTCAGCGCCTCCATGCGACGGTAGTAGGCCGAGAAATCACGCCAGTTGGTGACAAAAGGCATGGTGCCGGACAGCGGAAACGCGTTCACTGAAGTCAGCCGGCTTGATGCGAACAGCGTGTCCTGATTCTGGTAGAACGGTGACGCGGCCGACAGCGCGATAAATGCCGGAATGTGATGCGACATGCGGTGCAGCAGATTGATCGCCTGATTGCCGTCGACGCAACCCAGATGAATGTGCTGGCCGAACACGGTGAACTGCTTGGCGAGGTAGCCGTATCTTTTCCACAGTTCTTCGTAGCGTTCGTCCTCGAATATCCGACGCTCGTTCCATTGTTGGAACGGGTGCGCGCCGCCGCCGGCGATATGCACGTTGAGCAACTGCGCTTTTTTTACCATCACATCGCGCATTTCGCGCAGGTTCTCCAAGAGGGCGGCGTGGGTGGTGTGTACCGCGGAGTTCAACTCGATCATGCTCTGCGTGATCTCGGGCTTGATCTCGCCTGCGCAGGGCAGTTTTGCCAGCAGGCGCAGCAGATCGGGCGCCGCGCTGGTCAGGTCATGATCGCGCGCGTTCATCAATTGCAACTCGAGCTCGACGCCAAAGCTGAGGCTCTCGGAGTGCTGGAAGTGAAGAAGTTCTGGTTCTTGCATGGTTCTCTCCATTGACTTCATGATTCCGGCCGGTTCTCTTTGGCGCGCCGCAATGCAAAACTGGCCAACACCGGTCCCGCCAGTTCCAGGATGCCGATCGCGGTGAAAATGACCGCCAGCATTTCCGGTCTTAGCTGCGGATAGTCCTGGCGTGTATCCAGCACCAGCAGCGCGGCGAGTCCCGACAGCGGAATCATTGCCAGGCTTACAAATCCGGCGCGCGCTATGCCGAGCGGCGCAAATCCGGAAAGCAGGTAAATCGGAATGCTCTTGCCGAGATAGCGCACGCCGATCAGTACCAATGCCGGGAGCAGAATGCCGCTGCTGATGCCGAGCGTGATCGATGCGCCTTCGCTGATGAAGAGGATGACGAAAAAAAATTCCACGCCGACGCCGAAGTCGATGTGACGGATGCGCCGCTCCGGGTCGGCGTTTTTGGCGAGTATGCCCAGCGTCAGCAAGGTGCCCAGTACCGACAGCTTGAGCGCCACCGCCGCACCGACCGCGAGCAGGATCATGCTCATTGCCACGGCATGCTGCGGCATGCTGCTCTTGCCGATGAAACGCGCGATGAACCTGAACGAAATGAACACCACCCAGCCCAGTGCGAACGAACCCGCGATCAAGTAAAGCGGATGCAACACGACATTGCGGATTCCTCCTGCATATTGCAAACCCGCACCGCCGAGCAATATTGTCAATGCCAGGAAGGAGGCAATGCTGTTGATCGCCGCAAGCGATACGACGCGGTCTGTGACCGGACCGTCGGCAGCGAGTTCGCGCACCAGCCCCATCACGATGACCGGCGAGGTACACACCGCGACCGACGCCAGCAATGACGATTCCATGATCGGGAAGCCGAACAGTCGCATTGCCGTAAACGATAGCCATCCGGTCAGTGCGATCTCGGCCATGCTGGTGAGCCACAGCCAACGCTCGCGCCGCATCCATTGCAAATCGAGACGCTGGCCGAGTTCGAACAGCAGTAGTCCGAGACCGACGTTGATGAACACGCCCATCTCATCACGCAGGGATTCATCGATCAGCCCAAGACCGCTATCGCCGAGGATCATGCCGATCAGGATGTAGCCGGTTAATCGTGGCAAGCGCAATCGACTGAGCAGTTCTCCTGCCGAAAACCCCAGCAACAGCAATGCCGGGAACAGCACCAGCTTCCAGTCGAGCGCCGACCACGCAGGAAAAAATGAATGGCTCTGCAAGAATATTCTCCAGAGAGTGCCGTTGCTTCGGCGTTGGTCGATTGACCAACTCTTTTCCGCGCGTTTAAATCTGGCGCTGCAACGGCGGTGGGTTGAAGTGGGCGAAGCAGTTCGCTTCCGCATTTATTATGACGCCGAATCTGATGCATGCAAGACAAATTCGAGGGTCGTCACACAAGCTGTGAATCTGTCTCCGGCCAGAGACAGCAGGGCTCCATGAACTCAAGGCAGTTTGTCGGGTTGGCGCGAAAAACCGTCGCCATGCGCCGACAATTTTGTCATGCCGACATCTGCGACATTCCCGCAGATCCTTGATTTAACGTGTTTTGACAAGGTGGCATCGGTCTTGCCAGTCAATCGCTACGCCGGCTGTCCCGGTGTGAGTTGTTGATGACTCAATCACGAAAGGAGCAACAATCATGGCCGTTCTAAAATCAATTTTTCGCATTGCCGCAATAACTTCGTTGCTTGCGTGTGCTGCCACGTCAGTGCCAGTTTATGCGGCGGACCCGACTCCCGAAGCATCAGGCACGTCGCAGAGCTTTGTCAGTGACTCAGCCATCACCGCCAAGGCAAAGGCGGCGCTGATCTCGAACAAGCTGATTGGTATTTCAGTCAAGACCGACATGGGGGTCGTGTCATTGTCCGGCATGGTCAATAGTGACGAAGCGCGAACCCAAGCCGCAAAAATCGTTGCCAGCCTCGACGGCGTCAAAGGAGTTGAAACCACCGAGCTGAAGGTCAAGGCCAGCTAGACTGAGTTTTGGTGACCCGGCGATCGATTTGAAGTCCGCGTCTTCATCATGCGGCCTGGTCTTTCGTTGCGGCATTGCGGAAAAGTTGGAAGAGGAAGCGTAACATCAGGCCCGTCCGTCATTGAGCGCGGCCAGCTCGTGCGTTAGCTCAAAACCAATTGATAAGAGGAGCCTTACCATGAAGCGCTTTCTATTCGCGGCAATATTAGCCGCGGCAACCGCTCCGGTGTTTGCGGCCGATGTTGGCGTATCGATCAGTGTCGGGCAGCCCGGCTTTTATGGCCAGATCGACATCGGCGACTTTCCGCAACCGCAACTGATCTACCCGACGCCAGTCTTTATCCAGCGGGTGCCGGTGGGTGTGGTGCTCCAGCCACTCTATCTGCACGTACCTCCCGGGCATGCAAAGCACTGGGGCAAGCACTGCCGCAAATACAACGCCTGCGGCCAGCCGGTCTACTTTGTGCAGGATAGTTGGTACAACAACGTGTACGTTCCGCAGTACCGCGAACGCGGGGGTGACCGTCATGGAGATGACCACGAGCGTGGCGATGATGGTGACCGGGGCGATGATGGCGACCATAAACAAGGTCATGGCAAGGGGCACAAAAAAGACAAGGGGCACAAAAAGGACTGAGTCGCGACTGTTCTGTGCGTAGCCGGGATGATGCGATCCCAGCGACTCAGGAAGCGATTCTGTCGAGCAGTGAGAGGAAGCTGTCGGGCGCCTGATAGCCAACGACGCGGGAGTCAGATATCTCGCTTCCGCGTGCATCGAAGAATAGAATGCCCGGCGGCCCGAACAGGCCGAAGCGTTGCAACAGGGCTTTGTCCTCGTCGCTGTTGGCGGTGACATCAACCCGCAACAGCAGGAGCTTGTCCAGTTTCTGAACCACGCGTGAATCGCTGAACGTGTCGCGTTCCATCTCCTTGCAGGACACACACCAGTCGGCGTAGAAATCCAGCATCACCGGTTTGCCGGCGCTCTTCAGCCGTGCATCGAGTTCCGCCAGCGAACGCACCGGCGCAAAGCGTGCACCGTGCGAGTCAGGCGTTGCCGTCCGTTTGAGAAACTCAAGCGGTTGCAACGGATCGCGCGCGCCACCCAGACTGCCCAGCAGCATCGCCGCCCCAGTGAGCAACATCGCCACGCCGATACCTTTCCAGAATCGATGCCAGCCGTTTATCGGGAACGGCAGCGGATCGAGTGCATGCAGGTAGATGGCAGGCACGATCAACAGCGCCGCCCAGCCCAACATTAGCACCCACGCCGGTAGCACCGGGCTCACCAGCCACAGCGCGGTGGCAAGCAGCAGCACGCCGAAGAATTTTTTCACCGCCTCCATCCACGGCCCGGGCTTGGGCAACAGCGAGCGCGAGAAAATGCCCACCGCAAGTAGGGGCACGCCCATGCCAAGCGCCAGCGCGAACAATGCCGTGCCGCCCAATGCCGCGTTACCGGTCTGCGCGATGTAAAGCAGCGCGCCGGCCAGCGGTGCGGCAACACAGGGACCGACAATCAGCGCCGAGAGCGCACCCATCAGCGCGATGGCGTGCAGCGATCCGCCCTGCCGGTTGGCGTTGTTGGAGAGCCGGGTTTGCAGCGCGGTGGGCAGTTGCAGTTCATAGAAGCCGAACATGGAAAGCGACATGACCATGAACACCAGCGCAAAAGCGCCCAGCACCCACGCGTTCTGCAATGCGCTGGATAGCAAGGTGCCGGAATAGCCGGCGGCAACGCCCGCGGCGCTGTAGGTCACCGCCATCCCCAACACATAGGCCAGCGAGAGCAGGAAGGCGCGCGTGTGCGTGACGGCATGACCGTGGTTGACAATGATTCCGGAAAGGATCGGCACCATCGGCAGCACGCAGGGCGTGAAACAAAGCAGCAGGCCGAAGCCGAAGAAGCTGCTGAGGATCAGCCAGCTGTTGCCCTGCTTTAACAACTGGGCGATGTGCGAGTTCTCGTTGCTGCGGGCAGCATCGGCCAACGGCAGCAGCGGCGCCTGCGGCCGGCTGATCGTCGAGACCATGGGCAGTTGCAGGCTCGCCTGCTGTGGTTGCGGCGGATAGCAGATCCCGATGTCGGCGCAGCCTTGCGAAACGACCGTGAGCGTCAGATGATCCTCGGCGTGTGCGAGAGGGATCAGAATGGAAACTTGGTCGCGATAGGTTTCCACCTTGCCGAAGTTTTCGTCGTCGTGAATTTTTCCGGCGGGAAATTTCGGCTCGCTCAGCTTGACCGACGCCGGTTGGGCGCTGAACTGAAACTTGTTGCGGTAGAGGTAGTAGCCCTTGGCAATTTCCCAGTGCGCCTCGATGGTGTCGGCATCGATGGCGCGTGCTGAAAATTGGAACGCCTGCTCCGGCGGCAACGGTTGTTCGGCGCGCAGGGCGCCCGCCGACAGGCACAACAGAATCAGGATCAGGCGTATCAGCATGAGGACGTCGTGTCTTGGGTTTCAGCCGCCACCCAGGCCAGATAGCTTGGCAAGCCGCTGGTGATTGGGACAGCAATGATCTCCGGGAGTTCGTAAGGGTGCCGGGCGCGGATCGCCGCTTCGAGCGCGGGGTAGCGCGTGGCGGTGGTCTTGATCAGCAATGGCACCTCCTCGACGTCTTCGATCTTGCCCTGCCAGCGATACACCGAGCGGCACGGGGCGAGGATGTTCACACAGGCGGCGACGCGCTGCGCGACCAGATGTCGAGCCAGGGTTCGGGCCGATTCGGCATCGGGCAGATGGGTGAAGACGAGCAGGGTTTCCATGGGCCTATTCTACCTTTGGCGTTGCCGCAGCTTGGGCTACGCTGCGGAAATCCGGAGCAGGAAAATTGTGGGGAAGACGCATGAACAGCAAAGACGCCTACGCACCAACGCTCGCCGAACGTCATGCCAGTGAAGTTGCTGCCGGGTGGGAGGCTCGATAGTGGCCGCAAGCTGCTGGCGCAATACAAGGCGCGGGAGCTGGACGAAACCGAAGCGCGTTCGCTCGCGCAGATGCGGGCCGAGACCGAGCGTTCCCTGGCGAGCCAGGCCGTCGCATTGAGAGATGCCGAACGCGCTGCCGAGCTGGCCGCCATCGAACGTCGCAATACCGACATGGAGGCGGCGCGTGAAGCCCGCAACCGTGAAGCGCAGGACATCATGGCAGGGGATGCCGCAAGCGCACGCAAAGTTGCCGACCACCAGGCCGAAGCCTCGGCACGGGAAAAAAAGAGTGCCACTGATGTGGCGCTGACGCGCGGCAGGCACGGCTACAGGCAGAGCGGGAGATGCACGTCGCGCCCACCGGCAGCCGCCGCGCACGTTTCAGCGCGGCTTGGGCCACACTGCGCGCCGCATCGCCGATCAAGGCGGGGATCGTGGCGCTGATGCTGGGTTGCGTCGGAGGGTTGGTGATCGCGGAACTCAATGGGGCGACGCTGCGTTGGTCAAACGGCGTGGATGTTGAACCGC
>JAYUGL010000023.1:0-19223 GCA_043738385.1 Sterolibacteriaceae bacterium | reverse complement strand
GGGTTAGGCGTCGCGTTACCCATAAAAACACGCGTACTCATCTTTCTCAACGACGGCAAGAAATTGTTCAATTGTTCGCACCTCGGAAACGGGATCATAGCAGTGCCATTTGAGATCTGCCCGTCGCCAGAAGACCCTCCAAACAGACTGAGTTCTAACGAAGGTTGCCTTTGCGACGGCGCATTCAATCTTCTTGCTCGGATCGTCCCACACCGGCCGAATTTCGAAGATTTCAACGCTGTGGCCTTGGACACGGACGCCGAGGTCGACCTCGTTACGAATATGCGGTGGTGGTCGATTCTTCTCGACGAACAGACCTAGTAGTCAGTCATGCAGCCAATGATGGATAGAGCCGATGAAGTTTTTTACGCGCATCGCGGATGGTGAAACGCCAGTTGATGGGCTGGCGCTTTCCGTTGCGCTCGGCGATGTTGGCATCAATGCGTCGGCGCAAGGTTTCCTCGTCGGGGACACGGCTGGCAAGAGAGGTGCGGGCCAGTACGGAGAACTCCATCTCGGCCATATTGAGCCAGCTACCGTGCTTGGGCGTGTAATGGAATTCCAGCTTCCGGGCGATGGCGCGCGCCTCGTCCGGCTGGAACGCCTCATAGAGCGAGGCAGGCTTGTGCGTATTGAGGTTGTCCAGCACCACACGGATGACCTCGGCCTCGGGGTACAGCCCGACGATATGCTGCATGGTCTGAGCAAACTCGACCTTGGTACGCCGTTCAGTGAGCAGCACCTTGCGCAGTCCCCGTTTCGGTTCGCTGATCATCATCAGATTACGTACCCCATTGCGCTGGTACTCGACGTCGAACGACGCTGGCCGACCGCGCGCCACCGGGATACGGTCGCGTACCTCGGCAATCAACTGCTGGGGGCTTTCATCGAAACACACCATCGGTCGCTTCTCGTCGTAGGGTGCTTCGTACAGATCTAATACGTCTTCCATCGCGGCTACATACTCAGCGCTGACTTCCGGGATGCACCACATGCGTTTCTGCCAGGGTTTGAGATGGTTTTTTTGAGCGGCTGCCGTACCGCTTCGTGACTGTACGATTCGGCAAATGCCAATTCGACCACCTTGCCTGCCAGCAAACGCAACGTCCAGTGCTCATGTCCCTCGGGTGCTTCGCTACACGCCACCGCTATCAGGTGCGCGCATTGCCGCTCGTCCAGCTTCGGCTTGGCTCCCAAGTGCGGGCCATCTTTCAACGCGCGTTCCAGTCCGGCTTCGACAAACCGCTGCCGTACTCGACCGACCGTCGCGTATCCCACATTCAATGCCGCTGCCACCGCTTCGTCCGTCATGTCTTCGTCAGCCTTTAACAGAATACGTGCTCGCGTCAGTGTCCGTGACCCATGCCGACCTTTGCCAATCAGCCCCAGCAGGTATTCGCGCTCTTCATTCGTCAAATCAACTCGGTACTTGATCTTCATGTCCATTCCCCGCATTGAAAGACCAAAGCGCAGGCCACACCGTCTGTTACCCATCACTAAAACGCCGACCGCTTTATCCATCAATTCTTCGATGACTGACTACTAGTCTGCCGCAAGCAACTTGAGGAAATGAATTGCGACGGGTAAGACAACAACAATAATGGCGAACTTGGAAAGAATTGCCCAAACTTTGCTACCGCCAAATTTATTGGCAGCCTGCCAAATACCGACATAAACGACGAAGTAATAGCAGGCGAAAAGCAACCACACAAGCTTTATGAGGGCGCCTTCAGGGTCTGGTTTGAGGGCGGCGATTCCAACGCCCCACACAATGCCGCCCAACACACCGTAAACCCAGTAGGTCATTGCTAGACCAAGGTTACCCTCCCATAGGTTATCCAGTAGGTTCTTCTGCTGAGGTACCTGCTCTTCTTTGACTTCGTCCATGTGAAACTCCTAACGAAAAGCGTTTATCCGCCGACGCGGAAGTGGTTGATGAGAGCGCGAAGTCATATCGGCGGATAAACCTCGTTGGACTGAACCGCCGGGAAGGCGGTCGCTATGGGGATTGTAAGGAGGCTGCGTGGGCTGTCAATCGAATTGCATAGCACAAGCGTTGAGACGTGGGCTGACGAGTGGCGCAATTGGCGCGGGATGAGGTTCAAGAGCGCGTGAGCGGTGCGCAGGGTGGCCGGTCGAAGCGCATTCGCGCCCGCACCAGCGTGTCATGGTCTGGCGACGGAATGCGCCATCGAGCGGAATGCGATAGTAGGGAAAGTCCATGGGCGACATTGCGTCCGACGCGACCGAAGCCACAGAGGATGTAGTGTCCGCGAACCTTCCTGATATGTTTTTCCATTCGCCGTCTCCGCATTGCCGTGTCGAAATCGCTGGCCAGTACCAGCGCCGTCACACTCGAAAAAAAGTAGGTCATGACGCCGATGCCGGAGAATGCAACCGCCATCGTAAAAATCTCGTGCTCGGGCTTGTGAAATATTTCGAGGCCGGCGCCGTAACCGATGGTGGCGACCATCAGGAAGGTCATGTAAAGCGCGTCGATCCATGTCATGGCGACGCCGCCGAAGCTCTTGTAGCCGACGGTGCCGGCGGCCATGACCAGCGCAAACCCGGCCAGCGCGGTGCCGATCGAAGCCCACGCCCGGCGGAAAATTTCGTCGCCGCTTTCGCTGTAGTTCATGTTGCCTGGCGTGCAGCGCGACGCCGCCAGGCGCGGATCAGATAGATGCGCCAGCCCAGACGAACCACGCCATAGCCGGCCGCAGCCAGCAAGCTCGCCAGCAACAACAATCCTACCGCCAGTGGCATGCCGAGATGGATCATCCACTGGACGATGTCGCCGATCCATGTCGCGACACTGCCGTTATATTCCGGCGGTGTCGTGATACGGCCACCCGCGCCGCCCAGCGCCAGCTTGCCCAATTCGAAGGCGAGGACATAAAGCGGCACGATGGTGAGTGGGTTGGTATAGAGCGTGGTGGCGAGGGACAACGGCAAATTTACCCGTAACACGACTGCGGCGATTGCTGCGCCCAGCATCTGCAACGGACCGGGGATCAGGCCGCAAAACAGGCCGACAGCCACAGCCCCTGCGGCAGAGCGGCGGTTGAGATGCCACAGGCGTGGATGCAGCAGCGTGCTTTGAAACGGCGCCAGCCAGCGATTGCCGTGGATGGCTTCATGGGTGGGAAGGATTTTGCGGAGATGCTTGCGCATGCGGCAATTTTATCCAATGCGGACATGATCTGGTTTAATCCCGCCTTATGTTGATTGCTATCATCTGTTTTGCAACAGGTATCGCCTGGCTGCAATGGCAGGCCGAATTGCCGCCGGATCTCACGCTGGCGATGATGGGCCTGTTGACGCTGGCGGCGGTGTTGGTTGCGCTGGTGCATCGTCGCCAGCGCGCAGCGCTGCCCGTTGCCGCCTTTCTGCTCGGCATACTCTGGGCGACGATGATGGCGCAATGGCGTCTTGCCGATGCGTTGCCGGAGGCCAGCGAGGGCCGTGACATTCAGGTTGAGGGCATCATCTCGGCGCTGCCGCAGCCGTTTGAAAACGGCTGGCGCTTCGACTTTGCCGTTGAGCATGCTTCGATGCCGGTGCCGCAACACATCTCGCTGGCGTGGTATCGCGGTTTCCGTCCGCAGGATGAGCCTGACGTTGACGGGATTGCGGAGGTTCATGCCGGGGAGCGCTGGCGATTTACGGTGCGCCTCAAACGTCCCCACGGCAATCTCAATCCCAACGGTTTCGATTACGAGGCCTATCTTTTTGAGCAGGGCGTCCGCGCGACGGGTTATGTGCGCGCCAATCCAGGCAATATCCGGCTGAAAACTTTCGTTTCTTCCGCCAGTAATTGGGTAGAGCGATTGCGCGAAGATATCCGCGACCGCTTTCTCTCGATGCTCGGCGACGCGCCTTACGCCGGCATTTTGGTCGCGCTGACGGTCGGCGATCAGCGTGCCATTGACACCCGCCTGTGGCAGGTGTTCAGCCGCACCGGGCTGACCCATCTGATGAGCATCTCCGGCCTGCACATCACCATGGTGGCGGGCCTGGCGTACTGGCTCAGCGGTTTTTTGTGGCGACGTTCGGCATGGCTACCGCTGCGCCTGCCGGCGCAGCAGGCGGCGGCGCTCGGCGGTTTGCTGGTGGCGTTTGGCTATTGCGTGTTGGCCGGCTTTGCCGTGCCGGCCCAGCGTACGCTTTATATGCTGGCGACCGTGGCGATTGCCCTGGCGATGCGGCGCACGGTTTCGGCGCGGCATTCGTTGAGTCTTGCGCTGCTGGTGGTGCTGTTGCTCGACCCGTGGGCGGTGCTCGCTGCCGGGTTCTGGCTATCGTTCGGCGCTGTTGCCTTGTTGTTTTACATCGGTAGCGGGAGGCTGGCTTTCGGCCACTGGCTGGCGCAGTGGGGGCGTGCCCAGTGGGCGATGACGGTCGGCATGATTCCCATGCTGCTGGCGTTGTTCCAGCAGTTTTCGCTGGTGTCGCCGCTGGCGAATGCGGTGGCGATACCCGTCGTCAGCTTTGTCATCACGCCCTTGTCATTGCTCGCGACGCTACCGGGGCTGGCGTTTCTGCTGTGGCCGGCGCACTGGATCACGGCACAGTTAATGGCGCTGGTCGGGTTTCTCGCCGACACGCCGTGGGCCGTGTGGCAGCAGCATGCGCCGCCACTGTGGGCGACCGGCGTGGCGTTGCTGGGATCGATTTGGCTGCTGTTGCCGCGCGGCGTTCCGGCGCGCTGGGTGGGCCTGGTGCTGTTTTTGCCCTTGCTGTTCGCGTTGCCGCCGCGCCCCAACGAGGGCGATGCGCGGGTGACAGTGCTCGATGTCGGACAGGGCCTGGCTGTCCATGTGCAAACCCGCACGCACGACCTGATCTTTGACACCGGCCCGGCATTCTCGCCCGACGCCAACAGCGGCAACCGCATCATCGTGCCGTATTTGCGTGCTGCGGGTGTGCGCCATCTCGACGGGCTGGTGGTGAGCCACCAGGACAAGGATCACTCGGGCGGCGCGGAGTCGCTGCTGCAATCGCTGCCGACGGACTGGTTGTTGAGTTCGCTACCCGATGATTACGTGCTCTCTGCCGCGCCGCTCAAACGCATTCACTGTAGCGATGGTCAGCGCTGGAATTGGGACGGCGTAGCCTTCACGGTGCTGCATCCGCTTGCCGCGCGCTATCTCGACCCGACACCGAAAACCAACGACATGAGTTGCGTGCTGCGGCTGGTGACGACATCCGGTTCGCTGTTGCTGCCGGCCGATATCGAAGCGCGCGATGAAGAAGAACTGCTGGAGCAACACCGCAGTGAACTCAAGTCCGACGTGCTGCTGGTGCCGCATCACGGCAGCCGCACCTCGTCGACCGAGGCGTTTGTGCAGGCGGTGAGTTCCCGCATTGCAGTGTTTCCGGTGGGCTATCGCAATCGTTTCGGCCATCCCAAGGACGATGTGGTCGAGCGCTATCGCGCGGCGGGAGAGCAATTATTACGCACCGATCACGATGGCGCGATCAGCTTTGATTTTCATTCCGGAACAATTGAGGTAACGACAGAGCGCGCGAACCGTCGTCGCTACTGGCATAGCCGCTAGCGCGACTGTTGCGTGCCTTGCAGTGCGAGCGATGCTAGACTCGCACCATTCAATTCAAGCCAACTCCCATGTCCCTACCCGCGCTGTTTCAAAGATTTCTCACACCAAAGATGCCGCCGATGCGCGAGCGTTCGGTGCAGTGCATCGGGCTGCATGGCCTGCATCGCATGGCGTATCTGGAATGGGGCGATCCGACCAATCCACGTGTGCTGATTTGCGTACATGGCCTGACCCGCAATGCACGCGACTTCGACTTTCTCGCCCAGGCGCTCGCCGCCGACTATCGGGTCATCTGCCCCGACGTGATCGGGCGTGGTCGCAGTGACTGGCTGAAGGTTTCCGACGACTACGCGCTGCCACTCTACGTCAGCGACATGGTGACCTTGATCGCACGACTCGATGCCGACAATATCGACTGGGTGGGCACCTCGATGGGCGGATTGATCGGCATGCTGATCGCGGGCCAGGCCGGCAGCCCGATCCGGCGCATGGTGCTTAACGACGTCGGCCCCTTGATCACCGGTGCGTCGATGCAGCGCATCGCCGAATACGTCAGCAAGACGCCGGTGTTTGCGGGCATGGAGGACGCGGAAAAATATATTCGCACCATTTGCGCGCCGTTCGGCCGCCTGACCGATGGCCAATGGCGTCATATGGTGGTCAATGGCGTGCGGCACCGCCCTGATGGGCAACTGGAGTTGAGTTATGACCCCGCGATCGCGGAACCTTTTCGCAAGTCCTTCCTCCGTGTGGATGTCGACCTGTGGCCGGTCTATGACTTGATCCGTAGTCCGACGCTGGTGTTGCGCGGTATGTTTTCCGATGTCCTGAGCGCCGATACGCTGGTGAAAATGGCGCAGCGCGGGCCGCATGCGCGCACCCTGGAAATCCCCAATGTCGGTCATGCGCCGGCGTTGATGAACGAAGAACAGATATCGACGATCAGGGCGTTTCTGCTGGACGCCTAGTCAACGGTCACGCTGTTTAAGACCCATCCGTAAACGGTGAGCGGCATGATGAAGTTTGTTGTTTGTCTGGCGGTGGGACTGTTGTTATCGATCACCGCAACCGCACTCGAAGCAGGAAAACCGGCACCGCCCATTGCCGCCAAGTTGCTCAATGGCGACCGGTTTTCGCTCGAGTCGGCTCGGGGCCAGGTGGTGGTGATCAATTTCTGGGCGACGTGGTGCGCGCCCTGCCGCAAGGAGATGCCGGCCCTTGACGCTTACTATCGCAAGCATCGCGACGCCGGGTTGAAGGTTATCGCGATCAGCATGGACAGCGGCCTCAGCCAGTCCAGCGTGAGCGAATTCATGGCGGACTACGCCTTTCCCGCAGCGATGCAACGCGATGCGGACTTTGCCGGCTATGGGCGCATCTGGCGCATTCCGCTGACCTTTGTGGTCGACCGCAAAGGCATCTTGCGCCGCGATGGTTTTGAGGAAGAGGCTGGGATCGATGAAGCCGATCTTGAAAAAACCGTAACGCCTTTGCTCCGCGCCAAGTAGCGACGCCGTCGTCACATGGTGTAGTGAAGGCCGAATGAAACGAAATAGCGCGACTCGATCTGGAAGCCATTGACCCGCTGATACAGGGGCAATTGAACAAAGCCGTAGGCTTGTATCTGTTTGGTCAGGCGCAGGGTTGCGCCGGGACTGAGAAACACCAGTGTTGCGCCGCTGTTGGCGATGTCGGCATTGGCACCAGCTTCGCGGCCCTCGATCCGCACGTTGATTTGAACATGCGGTGTGAAGGTGGTGTTCGCAACGTAACGTACGCCGAAGTTTGCATTCAGTCCCGTGCCGGGTCGAAAATCCTCCTTGCGGTTCAGTGGCTGCTGAATCATCGCCTGCCCGAAATAATCCCAGTCGCGGCTCAGGTTGCCGAAGCGGTAGGCGCCAAGCAGAAGATCGGTGGTTCCAGTGCCCGGCTGCAGGCCGCGGTCGATCGGCGTGCCGGCTTGCGGGCCATCCTTGAAGTTTTCATGAATATCGCCGGTCGGCAGTTTCAAGCCAAACTGCTGACCGTTGCTGCGATCCTCTGAAAATCCCTGATAGCGCCCGACCACGCGAACATCGCCGATGTTGCGCGTGTGCGAGGTTGTAATGTCGGTATCGCCACCGGCAATCGTGGTGTGGAAGCGGTCGTAGTAGGGCGTTTGCACATTGATGCCCCAGTCCCGGTTCGGGCTGTAGTCGATGGCCACGGTGAGATTTCTGTTCACGGTTTTCTGCTGGATTTCCTCGGCCGGGTCCATGGAACCGCGGTCGAACTTGTGCGTGCCTGACCGCATCTGATCCTGGTTGAAATAATCGTAGCGGACGTCAAGACTAAAGCCGGAGTCTGCCGAATATCCCTGGGCGGTCCAGTCCGAGTTCAAGCTGCAGCCGCAACTGGAGCAGGCCAGGGCCGAGGGCGGAATGAGCAGTGTTGCTGCAAGCAGAACGACTGCGAGGGGTGGTTTCCGCGAAAGAGAGTACCTCTTCAATGCAATGGCTCCTGAACTTGGTTTCAGCGTGTGCCGGAATTAAAAACTTGCGGCATGTTAGCCACCCGCGGGAGGCTGCGGAGGTAACATTTTATCGCAGTTGGAAAGACGTGCGCCGCCCTGTGTGGCTGGCCGCGCCGCGCTTCTGCTACCATGAACATCTGTCCATCGACGAAGAGGCGTGGCCAATGAAACTGTTTGTCAGCGTATTGACCTTGTCGTTAGCGGTAGCGGCGCATGCCGACTGCTGCAATGCCCAGCCGACGCCGTCCTCATCGCCGTCCTCATCGCCTTCATCCTCGCCGCAGGGATCCCCGGCGTTCTGCCTTTACGAACTGCCGGCGGACGACAACGGCAAACGAAAATGGATCAATCTCGGCATCGTGCAATACATTGATCTTGGCCGCAGCGACCTCAGGATTTATTACGGGGGTGGAAATTTCGGTGGCGGCTATGAAGAGAAAATTCCGGTTGCGAACGCCGCCGATGGCTTGCTTCAGCTCGACCGCATGCGGCAGATGGCAGCGGCATGCCGATAGCGCGGCGCTTGTCAGACAGTCGACCTGCACCTCACGCCTGGACGTTTGGCGCTGATGGTGCAATTGGCCACCGGGATCATCTTTGCCGCTTCTGATATGCTCTACTCGTAACCCCCAAAAACAGTTAACACAGGAGACATCCCTTGATTACCGTACATCATCTTGGCATATCGCAATCGGAACGGATTGTTTGGCTCTGCGAGGAGCTGGAGATCCCGTACCAGTTGCAACGCTACGAACGCGATCCGGTGACACGGCTGGCGCCGTCCGCCTTCAAGGCGCTTCACCCGCTCGGCACCGCGCCCATCATCACGGATGGTGATCTGGTTCTGCCTGAGTCCGGCGCGATCATCGAGTACATCATCGGCAAGTACGGCCGTGGCCGTTTGACGCTGCCGCCGGAAAGTGCTGGTTACGCCGATTATGTCTTTTGGCTTCACTTCGCCAATGGCTCACTGATGCCTAGCATGATGGTTAATTTGCTCGTCAGCATTCTTGGTGGGGGAGAGGATAATCCCGTCATTCAGACGTTGAACGGGCGCAGCGCCAAAGCCTTTGCGCTGATTGAGAAGAGATTGGGTGAGGCGCCGTATTTCGCCGGCAAGGAATTTACCGCGGCCGACATCATCATGCTTTTTCCGCTGACCACCATGCGCAACTTCACGCCAATTGATCTCGCTCGTTTCCCGAATTTGCTCGCCTATCTGAAGCGGATTGGCGAACGGCCCGCATACCAGCGGGCCATGGCGAAAGGCGATCCGGGCATGCCTTTGATGGTGGACTGACAACACCAAGCGCGGCGGTACGATTCATGGCCTTGCGTAAAGGTGGCCATTCAGGGTGCCTGTTTGTAGTGCTACGGCAAGCCGTCAAACTTCAAGTTTTATGGGCTTGGCGGCGAGTTTTCAAACCGGCGGCAGGTCAGTATCGAGCGGCTTCCATTCCCCCTGTCGCAATACTTCCAGCGGCTGAAAGTGCGCCTTGTAGCCCATTTTGCGACTCTCCCTGATCCAGTAACCAAGATAGAGAAAGGGCAGGCCGAGGTGCTGGCATTGGCCGATTTGCCAGAGGATGGCATAGGTGCCGTAACCGGCGTGGCCCAGCGCCGGGTCGTAATAGGTGTAGACCGAGGACAGACCGTCGTTGAGAACGTCGACGATACAGACGATGCACAGCCTGCCGTTGTCGCGGAATTCGATGAGCCGGCTGTCGACCTGGGTTTGCAGCAGGAACTGGGCGTACTGCTCGCGGCTGTCTCTATCCATACCGCCGCCCTCATGGCGTTCGATCTGGTAACGCAGGTAGAGCTGATAGTGTTCTTCGTTGAACACCAGCGGCCGCTCCAGAGCGACCAGATGATTGTTCCGCGCCAGCGACCTGCGCTGGCTGCGATTGGGGACGAACTTGTCAACCGGCACCCGCACTGGCTGGCATTCCTGGCAGGTGTCGCAGTGAGGCCGATAAGTGAATACGCCGCTGCGGCGAAAGCCGGCGCGCACCAGTAGAGCGTAGGTTTCGGTGTCGATGAAGTGGGTCGGCGTGGCGACCTGCGAGCGCGCCAGGCGGCCCGGAATGTAGGAGCAGCCATAGGGCGCGGTGGCGTAAAAGTTCAGCAGCGGAAACTGCGGCAGGTCACGCGAACTCATGGCGCACTCCCACGAAATGCATGCAGCACTTCGTCCACTTGCCATTTGCCGTGCGGCTCGCCTTGCGGCACGAGACGATCCAGCGCGGCGATGAATTCGCGGCGAGGAATGGTATGTGCTCCGAGAGAGGTGAGATGTGCGGTTTCCATTTGGCAATCTATTATGCCGAAACTAAGCTGGCTTAAGTGTCGACACAGATGGGCAAATGCGATTTTTGATGCATTTGTACGACACGAGAACATCGACTCGCCGAAGAACACCCCACCGATGGCAACGCCATACAGTCCGCCGGCGAGCTCTCCTGCGATCCACGTTTCCACGCTGTGCGCATAGCCCAGATCATGCAGTGTGAGGTAGGCGGCCTGCACGTAGGGATTGATCCAGGTGCCGGGCTGTCCATGGCGCGGCGTGTTGGCGCAGTGACGGATAACTTTGACGAATGCGCTGTCGAGTCTTACCTCGTAGTCGGCATTGCGCAGCGTGCGCGCCAGCGAGCGCGAGATCTTGAATTCGGCGGGAACCAGCACCATGCGCGGGTCCGGGCTCCACCACAGGATGGGGTCGCCGACCGAGTACCACGGAAAGATTCCGCGGCGGTAGGCTTCGATCAAGCGCTGCGGTGACAGGTCGCCACCGGCGGCGAGCAAGCCGTTGGGCTCGCGCAGCGCAGTCTGCGGATCGGGAAAAATACAGTCACGGGGCAGCCAGGGAATCAAAGCAGCCATCCACCGCTACATGCGCTCATGCCTTTGGAGCGCGTACCTCACCCCAACGGTTCAGGGCTTGGCCGCAGAATTCTCGGACTGGGCAAGCAGCTGGTCCAGGCTTGGCAGATCCTCGGGCTTCAATTCAAAGCCGGATGGCACGAACCACGCCCGTTGCAGCAGCAGGAATTTCTCCTGGCGCCCGATGATCAGCAGGTCCAGCGCGCGCTCATAGGGTTTGTCGATCGCGGCAGAAACGGCGGACGCGATGAGTTCGCGCAAACGCCGGGTGACGATAAGGTAATCCTCGATTTCGGCTTCGGGACGACGCAATTCGGCCTTGCCGGTGCTTTCCTCTGCAGCCAGTTGATCGCGCAGGGCTGGCTGATCGGCGCCAACCATGGCGCGTACTTCGGCGGCAAAGCCGATGTAGTTTTCCAGTTCGAGCCGATGGTAGCGTCGCGCATAGGGCAGCCGCTGCTTGGCGAAATCGAGCGTGGCGATCGCGAGGTGCAGTTGCTCGACGACGTGCTTTTCGCCGTTCTGCAAGGCCGGTGCGACGACCTCGCGCAGGGCGCGCAGCGACACCTGCAATTGGGTATCGAACAATGGCATCATTTGAGAATTTCCTCGAAATAGTCGCGCAGGTCGGACAGGCTCGGGAAGCCGATACCGATCACGTAGTTCAGCAATACATCCTGGTGCGTCTTGGCGCCGTAGGACGCGCGCGCCGAAGCCCCGAGAATCAGGACCATGACAAGGTAACGGTTAAGCACCCCGTAATAGCGCAGCCGTTCAGGATCGACCTTGAGCCCGGAGGCCTTCTCGTAGGCGGCGAACAGTTCATCGGCGGGCATCATGCCGGACGACAGCGGTGTCTTTCCATCTTCGGCCAGGTGCTGGAAGCTGACCATCGTCGCGTAGGTCAGATCGCGGTGCCGGTCCCCCAGCACGGCACCTTCCCAGTCGAGCCAGGCGGTGATCTCGCCCTTGTCTTCGTTGAACAGGAAATTGCCGTTGCGGTAATCGCCATGTACCAGCGAGACGTGATCAATGGGCGGCGCATTTCTGATCAACCACTTGTAAACAACTTCCATGAGCGGCTCTTCCTCCAGCCGGTCCTCTTCCCAAAGTCTTCGCAGCGCATTCACCTGTTTGATGACCGCCTCGTTCGAGCCGACCCTGGGCTGATCGAAGCTTTCCATCACGGTCAGCTTGGTGGTGTCCATCTGGTGGAGCTTGGCCAGCAGAGCGACAAATTGCGGCGCCAGCTTCTTGCGCAATTCGGGCCCGTAATTCTGGCCGAGGCCCGAGACCTTGTTGGCATCGTTGGAAGGTTTGGCCACGCCGCTGCAGAAGCTGTAGATGATGCCCGGGTAGGGCAGGAACTTCGCGTCGGCGTCGATCCAATAGGGGATGGGCGCCGGGATCACGCCTTCCACCGCCTTCAGCACCTGGAATTCGCGTCGGCGACTGGATTCGGTCACCGAGGCGGCAGGCTCCATGCGCAGCACAAGGCGGGTCGTGACGTCAGCGCTGCCCTTGCCGGGGCCACGCCAGTGCAGCACGAAGATCATCTGCAGCTTTGAAGCGCCGCCCGAAAGCCATTTGGCTTCGGAAATCTTCACGTCATAGCCGACATTTGCCGAGATCAGTTTTTCAGTGCCAGCGGCCAGGTCATCCAGCTTGACCTGTTGAAATCCGGGACCGTTGCGGCGCTGCATTTTCCGGGTGTAGACAACGTCGATTTCCTTCTCGGTCGGAAAGCGCGCGCGGATGCTGTCGATCAGGGCTTGGTCCGGATGCTCCCTGATATCGCTTTTGATGAGTCTGTCGAGTGCGGTCATGGTTGCTCCGGATGTCAGGTTGCAAATTCGTCGGCCATTCCCTGCGACAGGAAGCCGATACCGCAAAAGTCGGCGATGTGACTGTGGCCGGTGCGGCCGTCGCACTCCCACCGCATCAGCGTCTGGAATCCGGCGCTGGCCGGATTGAAGCTGTACCAGGGCGCCCCGGCGATGGTCGTGCCGTGCGCCACGTAGGTCTTGCCTTGGTCGTCCTTGAGTTCGACTGTGGCGCGGGTGACCAGCATGTCGAGCCGCTGCGCGGTCATCGACGCCGAGACGATGGGCCGCCTTTTTCCCTTGCTGGCGATATAGCCGTAGTTGAAGGGACCATAGACCACTTCCTTGTTCTTGAAACTCAGGCCCAATACCAGGAAGGCGCTGAAGTCCTCGTCCAGGTCGATGTGCACCCAGGTCGCGCCCTTGTTGCCCCAGTCGTTGCGTGGCCCCCAGCTTTTGTTGGTGCCTTCGACGCAGTCGATCCGGTATTTCTGGCCGCGCAGCAAGAGCTCGCCGGTGACGTGTCCCTTGCCTTCGAGGTGGCCGGTGTTCCAGCCGTCGTAGCCCTTGACCTTGGCCGAGCTGACTTGCGGATTGTCCTTGGGATCGTGCGGATCGATCGGATCGCAGATCGATCGGTAGGTAAGATCGAAGGCGCAATTGCCGTCGCGCGACTGGTATTTGAAATCCAGATCCCTGGCGTTGTGCGCCTTGAACGACAACCCATTGTCGAGCGAGAAATCGGCGAAATTTTCGGGGCAGGGCAGATGCATCTGCGAATCGCAATGGTGAATTTGCCAGGGGTGGAAGCAGAACCCCTTGTGGATTTCAATCGAGCTATGGCAAACCCCGAGGTTGGGTCGCGTCAAGGTGTACACCGATGCGCTGATGCCGGCTTCCGGCACCGAAAAAATCACGAACAGTGTTTCAGTCCAGGTGCGATCCTTGGCGTCTCTCTCGTGAAATTTGTAGTCCTCTGCGGTGATCATCGTTGTCTCCTCTAACTGTATTTTTATTTATTCCAGGATGCGATTGTGCCCTAAAGGGCCACGGTCTGACTGCCCAGCTTTGACAACCGTTTCGCAAGTGTCGTGACACCGAAAACGTCGGTGACACTCGAAAAGCCGGTGCGCGTTCCCATGGTCCAGCGGTAAAGAGACTGAAACGAGATGAAGCTAGAATAAGCCGCATGCCATGGCGCAGCAGCGATTGCCGCACCATGCATTTCCCATTCGCGCCCTTTCGCGTCGCGCACGCGAACAACGCGGTAAGTTCCAAGCATGTCGGCATTCTCGCCGGCGACCTCGCCCGCAACCAGCCCGGTGACCTCACCATTCTCGACCACGTAGCCGAAGCGGAAGGTAGTGTAGATCGTCTTGCCGTTTTTGACATCGAGCGTCATGATCAGGTGGAAAGCCAGATCGGGGCCGAATGTCATGTGCATCCACGACACCGGCGACGCATTCCATTCCAGCCGTGGCCCCCAGCTGCGGTCGAGTCCGTCGACACAGTCGACCTTGTACTGCTTGCCGTAAAGATTAAGCTCGCCCTTGATCTGGCCGACAATGTCGTAGTGGCCCTGCGCCCAGCTGTCACCGGCGCCGGTGGCCTCCTCAGTATTGTCGAACTTGGCCAGCATGGGATTGTGGTTCGGATCGAGCGCATCGAAAGGATCCATGATGCCGCTGAAATTCAAATCGAAGTTGCACAGGCCGTCTCGTCCCTGATAACGGAAATGATAGTCGCGCGCGTTGTTGGAACCAGTCAGGCTCAACCCATTGGCGAGCGTGAAATCCGACAGCCGTTGCGGCGCAACAAGGTGCATTGGCGCATCCGAGTAATCCGCCTCATAGGCGTTCATGCAGATCCCCTGATGGAAATAAATCGACGACAGGGTGACACCGACATTGGGTCGGGCGAGGACATAGACGTTGCCGCTGATCGAGGCCTCGGGAACGGAAAAAATTAGGAAGTACGTCTCTGCATAGGTGGGGTCGGTCGTCCCCTTGTTGTGATAGTCGAGGTCTTTGGTGTGGATCATGTCGATTGTTCCCTGGAGTAGCGAATATGATTAGCGCCGCGCCGTGGCAAAGCCTGTCAGCCCGGCAGCGGATCGGCGTTACCCATGGCGGTAGTGTTGATGCCGCCATCAACGTAGAGGATCTCACCGGTAATCGCGCTGGCCAGATCGGAGAGCAGGAAGGCGGCGGCATTGCCGACTTCATCAACGGTGACATTGCGCCGCAACAGCGAATGGTGGGCGTTGTAGGCCAGCAGCTTGCCGAAGTTGCCAATGCCCGATGCCGCCAGGGTTTTGATCGGACCGGCAGAGATGGCGTTGGCGCGGATGCCTTGCGGTCCAAGACAGAAGGCCAGGTAGCGGGTCGCCGCCTCCAGACTGGCTTTAGCCAGGCCCATGGTGTTGTAGTTGGGCATGGTGCGTTCGGCGCCGAGGTAGGAAAGAGCGATCACCGCCGCATTGTTGCCCTTGAGCAACAGCGGCCGGGCGGCCTTCGCCAATGCCGGAAAACTGTAGGAGGAAATATCATGCGCGATGCGGAACGACTCGCGCGAAATGCCGTTGAGGAAGTCGCCCTCGATGGCTTCCGTCGGCGCGTAAGCAATGGCATGCACCAGACCTTCCAGACCATCCCATGACTTGGCGAGCTCCGAAAAGACCGCCTCAATCTGTGCGTCGTCGGCGACATCGCAGGGAAAGGTCAAGGTGCTGCCGAACTCTTCGGCAAACTTGGAAATGCGGTCCTTGAAGCGTTCGCCCTGATAGGCGAAGGCCAGTTCTGCCCCTTCTCGACGGCAGGCCTTGGCAATGCCGTAGGCGATGGAACGGTTGGAGATCAGGCCGGTGATCAGGATGCGTTTGCCTGCAAGAAAGCCCATCGATTATCCCTTTCAGTAGAACGGCGAATTATAGCGGATCGGATAAACTCGCTCGATGCGCAGCTTTCTCTTCTTCCTGCTCGTTATCGCGCTTGCGGCCTGCACCCGTACCCGTCCCGGTATCTCCCTCGACATCGATGGCAGGGCTTGGAACGACCCCTACCCGGCGAGCGATCACGGCAGGAACATTCTCTACAGCGCTTTTACCGAGCGGCCCAAGCATCTCGATCCGGTGCAGTCCTATAGCGAAAATGAGATCGCCTTCACCGCGCAGATCTATGAGGCGCCGTTGCAATACCACTACCTCAGGCGGCCCTACGAGGTCATCCCGGCCACCGCCACCGAAGTGCCGCGGCCGCACTACTATGATGCCGCCGGCAATCCACTGCCGAACAGCGCGTCGGCCTCACGCATCGCCTATAGCGACTACATCGTGCACATCAAGCCGGGCATCCGCTATCAACCGCATCCGGCCTTCGCATCGCCGCCATCGGGACAGGTGCAAAGCCTGGCCGGCATACAGCAACTGCGCGACTTTCCGCAAAGTGCCACGCGCGAACTGAACGCCGACGATTACGTCTACGAAATCAAGCGCCTGGCCCATCCGCGCTTGCATTCGCCGATCCTCGGATTGATGAGCGACTACATCGTCGGGCTGGCTGATCTGGCGCAACAACTGCACAAGTACGACAAGGCGCTTCCGGCCCAGCGCAGGGACGAATGGCTCGACTTGCGGCAGTTTCCGTTGTCGGGCGTCGAGGTCATCGACGCGCACAGCTATCGCATTCGCATCAAGGGCAAGTATCCGCAGTTTCTCTACTGGCTGACCATGCCTTTCTTTGCGCCGATTCCCTGGGAAGCGGATCGCTTTTACAGCCAGCCCGGCATGGCGGAAAAAAATCTCACGCTGGACTGGTATCCGATCGGCACCGGACCTTACATGCTCACCGAGAACGATCCGAATGCGCGCATGGTGCTGGAGCGCAATCCAAACTTCCACGGCGAAGCCTATCCCTGCGAAGGTGAGGTGGGCGACCGCGCGGCCGGGTTGCTGGCCGATTGCGGCAAGACCATGCCCTTCATCGACAAGATCATCTTCACCCGTGAGAAGGAACAGATTCCCTACTGGAACAAATTTCTCCAAGGCTATTACGACGCTTCGGGAATTTCGTCCGACGCTTTCGACCAGGCGGTGCAGGTCGGCGGCAGCGGCGACGTGACGTTGACCGATGACATGACGCATCAGGGCATACGCCTGTCGACCTCGGTGTCCACCTCAACCATGTACATGGGCTTCAATGCACTCGATCCGACGGTTGGCGGAATCGATGTGAAAAATGCGGAACGGGCGCGCAAGCTGCGTCTGGCGATTGCCATCGCCATCGACCAGGAAGAATTCATTTCCATTTTTCTCAACGGCCGCGGCATCGCCGCTCAGAGCCCGATCCCGCCCGGCATTTTCGGCTACCGCGAAGGCGCCGCCGGCATCAATCCGCAAGTGTACGACTGGGTGGGCGGCAAGCCGAAACGCAAGAGCATCGAAGAAGCCCGGCATCTGCTGGTCGAAGCCGGTTACCCCAGCGGCCGCGATGCGAAGAGCGGCGAACCGCTGGTTATCAATCTCGATACCACGCTCTCCGGCGTGGGCGACAAGTCGCGCATCGACTGGCTCAACAAGCAGTTCCAGAAAATTGATGTGCAACTGGTGGCGCGCAATACCGATTACAACCGCTTCCAGGAAAAGCTGCTCAAGGGCAATGCGCAACTGTTTTACTTCGGCTGGAACGCCGACTATCCCGATCCGGAGAATTTCCTCTTCCTGCTGCACGGCCCGCAGGGCAAGGTGAAGAGCCAGGGCGAGAACGCCGCCAATTATTCCAGCGCCGAATACGACCAGTTGTTCGAGCAGATGCGCGCCATGGACAACGGGCCGGAACGACAGGCCATCATCGACCGGATGCTGGCGCTGCTGCACCATGACGCGCCCTGGATCTGGGGCTTCCACCCCAAGGACTACACGCTGGCGCACCAGTGGCTGAGCAATCGCAAGCCGACCAAGGTTGGCAACAACACGCTCAAGTACCAGCGTGTCGACGCCGCGCTGCGTGATCGGTTGCGGGCCGAATGGAACCAGCCTGTGCTGTGGCCGGCGTTGTTGTCACTGGCGCTGCTGGCGGCATTGGCCCTGCCGGCGGTGATTGCCTGGCGGCGGCGCGAACGCGGCTCAGCGAAGTCGGTTTGAGCGGAATGCAGATCAATAGCGCGAATGCAGAGCCCTATTGGCAGGCATGGTTCGACGGCGCAGCGCTGCCCAATCCGGGGAGAATCGGTGTCGGTGCCTTGGTGGTTTCGCCAGCCGGCGAGCGTTTCGAAAAATCGGCGCTGGCGGGTTGCTGCGGTTGCAGCAACGAAGCCGAGTTGCATGCGTTATGCACTGCGCTGGAACTGGCCCACGGCGCCGGCGCCAGACGCCTGGTGGTGCGCGGTGACAGCGATATCGCATTGCGCTACGTTGCCGGGTCGGATTCCACCAAGATTGTGCGGCTGGTGACGCTCGTTGCGCGCGCTCGGGATTGGCTACAGCGTTTCGAAGATGTGCAACTGATCTGGGTTCCGCGTCACCGCAATGCCGAAGCCGACCGCTTCTCGCGCCAGGCGCTGGGGCTGCCGCACAAGCCGTCGTCGCCTGCCAAGCGCAAATTGCGGCGGCGTTAACCCTAGGGGCAACAAGTTTACCGCTATCATTCTCCCCGCCTCCGCAGGGAGTTCATTCACCCAACCAGGGAGCCATTCATTGGGCATACTCACCAACATCATCGCCGCCGATGAAGACGAAGTCGAGGCCATCGGCGAATCTTCGCGGCCGGTGGAAGAATGGAGCGGCATCGAGCGACGCAGCATCGATACCGCAAAAATCGCCACGCTGCATTGCCTGCTTACCGGCGACGAATTTGACCAGGCGGTCGGTGCGTACGAGCCCGTTTATGTGGCCGAAGAGGGCGCCGTGGTGTTGCGCGTCGCTGATGAAGTGATGGAAAAACTGGCGACCCTCGACGAGGAGATGCTGGAGCGCGTGGCCGAGGAACTGGCGGCCACCGAAGAGTTTGAAATGGAGCAGTGGGAGGTCGAAGAAGTGCAGGCCCTGGTCATGGATCTCGCCGACCTGGCGCGGCTGGCCGATTCACAAGGACAGGTATTGTTCGTCTGGATGCATCCGGTCACCACCTGAGCGTACCGCATGAAGAACACCATGACCTACGAAGCCTACCTCGACGAGGTCACCACGCTGATCACCGAGAAATTCGATCTCGACGATGAAGCCGCGATCGGGCTGGTGATGCGGGCCCAGGCTGCCGACTATTTCGTGATGCATGACGAAGATCCGGCCATGCGCACGCCGGACCGCGCCCATCGCGATGCTACTGCGATCTTCAAGCGCCAGGACAAATCGTGAATTCGACAGCGAGTTCCATGAGCGAAGCCGAAGCCGTGAAGCTTGCCACCCATCGGCATTACAAGGGCGGCCTCTATCGCGTGATCGGC
>JAYUGL010000022.1:0-7618 GCA_043738385.1 Sterolibacteriaceae bacterium | reverse complement strand
TGTCGCGCTATTCGGGCTGCTGGGTGGCCTTCAAGGCCGTTTCGGATACCGTCGAAACCACCGCGTCGGTGGATGTCGATCCGTTCCGCGTGCGCATCGCACTACCGACGGACTTCGAGATGCCAGCCGACGGCCTCAGCATCCGCTGGCCCGACCCGCCGCTGGTGCAGGAGAAGCGTCTGTTGCATTTCAAGCTCTACGCCGCGCTGGCCTACTGCCGGGCGAACCAGCTCAACCGCGTCGTGATCGATTCACCCAACCCGCGCTTAGGGATCATGACCTGCGGCAAATCCTATCTCGATGTGCGTCAGGCGCTGGATGATCTGGGCATCGACGAGACGCTGGCGGCGCAGATTGGCATCCGTCTTTACAAGGTGGGCATGGTCTGGCCGCTCGAGGCCGAGGGCGTGCGGCATTTCGCCGAGGGACTGGAGGAAATTCTGGTGGTCGAGGAAAAACGCCAACTCATCGAATACCAGTTGAAGGAGGAGCTATACAACTGGCGCGAGGACGTGCGGCCGCGCGTCATCGGCAAGTTCGACGAAAAAGGCGAATGGGCGCTGATCCCCAAAAAGAACGGCATTGTCGATCACGGCGAGTGGCTGCTGCCGGCCGCCGGCGAACTGACGCCGGCCATCATCGCCCGTGCCATCGCCAGCCGCATCGAGCGCTTCTTCGTTTCGCCGGCGATCCGCGCCAGGCTTGATTTGCTGCTGGAGAAGGAACGCGCACTGAGCCAACCTGCGATTGCCATTGAGCGCGCGCCGACCTACTGCGCCGGATGCCCGCACAACACCTCGACCAACGTGCCCGAAGGCTCGCGTGCGCTGGCCGGCATCGGTTGCCACTACATGGCGACCTGGATGGTCGGGCGCAATACCATGACCTTCTCGCACATGGGCGGGGAAGGCGTGCCCTGGGTCGGCCAGGCGCCCTTCACGACCACACCCCATGTATTTGCCAACATGGGCGATGGCACCTATTTCCACTCCGGCATCCTCGCCATCCGCCAGGCGGTAGCCGCCGGGGTCAACATCACCTACAAGATCCTCTACAACGATGCCGTGGCCATGACCGGCGGCCAGGCGGTGGATGGCAAGCTGTCGGTGCCGATCATCGCCGCGCAACTCGCTGCCGAGGGTGTGCAGAACATGGTGGTGGTCACCGACGGCACGGCGCGCGCCTATACCCGTAGCGACCTTCCCCATGCGGTGCCGATACGGCACCGCGACCAACTCGACGCAATTCAGCGCCAACTGCGCGAAACCGTTGGCGTCACGGCGCTGATCTACGACCAGACCTGCGCCGCGGAAAAACGCCGGCGCCGCAAACGCGGTACCTACCCCGATCCGGCGCGGCGCGTGTTCATCAACGAGCTGGTGTGCGAAGGCTGCGGCGATTGCGGCGTGCAATCCAACTGCATCGCCGTGGTGCCAACGGAGACCGAATTCGGGCGCAAGCGCGCCATCGACCAATCGGCCTGCAACAAGGACTACTCCTGTCTGAAGGGATTCTGTCCGAGCTTCATCACCATCGAAGGCGGTCGCTTGCGCAAGGGCGTCGCGATGGTCGCCGACGCGGCGCGCTTTCCCGAGCTGCCCTTGCCCGCATTGCCTTCTACCGCCAAGCCTTACGGCATTCTGGTCACCGGCGTGGGCGGCACCGGCGTGGTCACCATCGGTGCGCTGATCGGCATGGCGGCGCATATCGACGGCCGTGGTGTGACAGTGCTCGACATGACCGGCCTGGCGCAAAAAGGCGGCGCGGTCTATTCGCATGTACGCATCGCCGATCGGCCCGACGACCTCCACGCCACCCGCATCGCCGCCGGCGAAGCCGATGCCGTCATCGGCGGCGACATCATTGTCAGCGCCGGCGCCGAGGCGATCAACAAGATGCGCGCCGGCTTTACCCGCGCCGTGGTCAATTGCAGCGAAATTCCGACGCTGGATTTCACCCACGATCCTGACTGGAAGTTCCCGCTGGCGGACATGCAGCAAAGCATCACGGAAGCGGTGGGGAGCGACCGCGCCGAATTTTTCGATGCCCAGCGCATCGCCACGCGGCTGCTGGGCGACAGCATCGCCAGCAACCTGTTCCTGCTCGGCTACGCCTGGCAGCGCGGGCTGGTGCCGGTCTCCTTTGATGCGCTACAGCGCGCCATAACACTGAACGGCGTGGCGGTCGACATGAACCGCCAGGCATTCCTGTGGGGACGCCGCGCCGCCCAAGACTTTGATGCCGTGCGCCGCGTTGCCATCCCGGCCGACGTTATCCAGATCCGGCCACCGAGCGTGGATGAAATCATTGATCGGCGCGCAGCGTTCCTGATCGGCTATCAGGATGCGGCCTATGCGCAACGCTACCGCGATGGCGTCGCACGCGTGCGTCAGGCCGAGGCGCCGTTCGGTTCGACCGGTCTGACCGAAGCGGTGGCGCGCAACTACTTCAAGCTGCTCGCCTGCAAGGACGAATACGAGGTGGCGCGACTGCACAGCGACCCAGCGTTCCGCGCTCAGATCGCCGCCACCTTCGAGGGCGACTTCATGGTCAACTTTCACCTCGCGCCGCCCCTGCTTTCACATCCCGATCCGGTCACGGGGCGTATTCCGAAACGCGTCTTCGGGCAGTACCTGTTCACCGTGTTCCGCTGGCTGGCCCCGTTCAAGCGGCTGCGCGGCACGCGCTGGGATCCGTTCGGCTATTCGCAGGATCGGCAGTTGGAACGCGGGTTGATCCGCGAATACGAAGAAGACATGGCGCGGCTGTGCGCGGAACTCGCGCGCGACCGCATCGATCTGGCCGTCATGATCGCGTCCCTGCCTGAACAAATCCGCGGTTACGGGCCGATCAAGCGGCGCGCCGCACAGGATGTCCGAGCGCGCAAGCTTGAGTTCTGGTCGCGCTGGGAAACCCCGCGTTGCGCCAGTCCGCAAACACTTGGAGCAAGCGCATGCGCCGCGAGCACGACCTGATCGGTGACCGCGATATTCCCGCGAACGCCTATTACGGCGTGCATACGCTGCGGGCCCTCGAAAACTTTGCCATCACTGGCACCGCCATTTCAATCTACCCCGATCTGGTGGTGGCGCTGGCCTGTGTCAAACAGGCGGCTGCGCTGGCCAACAACGCACTGGGTCTGCTCGATGACGATCGCACGCAGGCGATCCTGCGCGCCTGTGAGGAAATCCGCAAAGGCGAACTGCTGGAGCAGTTCGTGGTGGATGTGATTCAGGGCGGGGCCGGAACATCCACCAACATGAACGCCAACGAGGTGATCGCCAACCGCGCGCTCGAGTTGCTCGGCCACGCCAGGGGCGAATACCAGTTTCTGCATCCGCTCGAGCACGTCAACCTGAGCCAGAGCACCAACGACGTGTACCCCAGCGCGGTGAATGTCGCGGCACAGTTCGGCATCCGCAAGCTGATTGCGGCGATGGCGGAGCTGCGCCAGGCCTTCGCGGCCAAGGCGGTGGAATTCGCCGATGTACTGAAGATCGGCCGCACCCAGCTTCAGGACGCGGTGCCGATGACCCTGGGGCAGGAGTTTTCAACCTATGCGGTCATGCTCGGCGAGGACGAGGAGCGCCTGCGCGAGGCGGCCCGCTTGATCGCCGAGATCAACCTCGGCGCAACCGCCATCGGTACCGGCATCAACGCCCCTCCCGGCTATGCGGCGCTGGTGTGCCAGTATCTTTCCGATATCACCGGCCTTGAGCTTTACACCGCGCCCAATCTGGTCGAGGCCACCCAGGACGCCGGCGCTTTCGTGCAACTTTCCGGCGTCCTCAAACGCGTCGCGATCAAGCTCTCCAAGACATGCAACGACTTGCGCCTGCTGTCTTCCGGACCCCGCGCCGGCCTCGGCGAGATCAATCTGCCGCCGATGCAGGCCGGCTCTTCCATCATGCCCGGCAAGGTCAACCCCGTCATCCCCGAGGTCATGAATCAGATTGCCTTCGAGGTGATCGGCAACGATGTCACCGTCAGCTTTGCCGCCGAAGCGGGTCAGCTACAGTTGAATGCCTTCGAACCCATCATCGCCCACAGCATATTCAAGAGCATCGGCCATCTGACCAACGGCTGCCTTGCGCTCGCCGGGCGTTGCGTCAAGGGCATCACCGCCAACCGCGAGCGCTTGCGCTACAACGTCGAACATTCGATCGGGATCGTAACCGCATTGAATCCATTCATCGGCTACGCCAATGCCACCGAGGTGGCACAGGAGGCGCTTGCGACCGGGAAAAGTGTCTACAACGTTGTCTTGAAGAAAGGCTTGCTCAGCAAGCAGCAACTTGATGCGATCCTGCAACCGGACGTGTTCACGCGGCCGGAGCCTGACCCTGCTTGATGAGTCACACCGTCGTCAGGTAACAGCCGAATCCCAAAGTGGTACAACCTTGCAGCGACACTCTCGTTGTTTCCTCGGCGCACTTCGGACTTGAAACCGCCTTGCCAGATGTTGATTGTCCCCCAGCATTTTTCGTAATCCGCATGCTGGCGAATGGAGGGGTTCATGCTTGACCTGTTGATCAAGAACGCTCGCATCATCGATGGCTCAGGTGCGCCATCAACGGAAGGTGATGTAGGGATAGCAGGGGATCGTATCGTCGCTGTTGGCGACGCACCCAGCACCGCACGGCGCATCATCGACGGAACCGGACTTACCCTGACTCCAGGCTTCATCGATCTGCACACTCACTACGATGGCCAGGTGTCTTGGGATGCCTTGCTTACACCCTCGTCGCAGCACGGAGCGACCACCGTGCTAATGGGCAACTGTGGCGTCGGTTTCGCACCGGTTCGGTCTGACCAACATGATTTTCTCATTGGTTTGCTTGAAGGCGTCGAAGACATTCCCGGCACGGCGTTGCACGAAGGTATTACTTGGGAGTGGGAGAGTTTCGAGCAGTATCTGGACGCCCTGGAATCGCGGTCTTATGCCATCGATATTGGCGCACAAGTGCCGCACGCCGCTCTACGCACTTACGTCATGGGTGCTGACGGCGCCGATCACACCAAAACCCCAACGGCGGAAGAATGTACGCGAATGGCCGAACTCACCTACTCGGCATTGACCGCCGGAGCCATGGGTTTCTCGACCTCGCGGACCAACAATCACAAGACATCGGACGGCCAGAATATCGGGACCCTGACAGCCGGCCGGGAAGAGTTGAGCGCTATCGCCAGGGCCTTGGCGCGCGCAGACAGCGGGGTTCTACAGATCGTTAGCGACGCTACGTTTATATGCCATCCGGAGGGGGTCGAGCGCGAACTTGATCTCTTCCGTCACTTGGTCGGAATCGCTCAGCGACCACTGTCATTCAGTGTTGCTCAAGCCGGAGAAGCGCCCGAACAGTGGCGTACGATGCTCGAATTCGCCCGGCAGATGTCGGCCTCCGGTGCAATCGTCAAGGCCCAGGTGGCACCGCGACCGATTGGCGTCGTGACGAGCTTTTCGACCACGGTGAACCCGTTCATGTTCACTCCAACCTGGCAGCAACAGATATCCAGACTAAGCGGTGCGGAGCGATACATAAAGCTATGCCGGCCCGAGGTGAAGCAGGCGATTCTCGCCGAGCATGGCAGTACGTCCTGGAGCGACATTTTGTCACGGGCAATTGCCTCTGCATTGCCGCGCATTTTCCGCTTCACTGATCCCGTCGATTACGAACCGCCTGCCGCCACGTCACTCGCTGCAGAGGCTGCCGCGCACGGTCGCGAGACCGCTGAATATGCCTATGACTGTTTCCTCGAAGATCGGGGCCAGCGTCTGTTCTATCTGCCCTTTCTCAATTACGCTCACGGCAACAGGACTCAACGTGTGGCTGGGCGAGCGTTGCCGGTTGCTATGGAGCGAACTGCGCCATCCCGAGTACAAGGAATTCAGCGTTGCGGAAATGCTGGTGCAGGAATGCGCCGAGATGATGCCGATGCCCACATCGTTTGACGGCTGCGTGGAGAAACCCGCACGGGTAGCCGCATTGCATTCAATTGACAGACTGTTAGATTGAGATGTGTTCAGTGGTTACCGGCGCGTTCACAGGAGGAGAATCTCGCGGTCGAAGCGCAGACCCGTGAACAATTCATCGATGCTCTGTCACTTCGCCATCGGGTTGCCAGCAACGCAACGCTCGGTGTTTGGCGGGTTTGGGGAATTGCACCAGAGCCGTCAATGCCACGTCGATTGCGCTTCCCAATCCCGGAACTGGTCCGCAGGGATCGGCTTGCTGATGAGATAGCCTTGCGCGACATCGCACCCCAGCGCCGCCAAGCGCTCCCAAACCGCCTGGCTCTCCACTCCTTCGGCCACGACTTCCAGGTCGAGGTTGTGCGCCAGTTCGATGGTGGAGCGCACGATCACCGCCGAATCGTCGTTTGCCACCATGGGCATGACGAACGATTGGTCGATCTTGATCGTATCCACCGGCAACTGCTGCAGATAGCTCAGGCTGGAATAGCCCGTGCCGTAGTCGTCAATGAGCAGCTTGACGTTCAACTGTTTCAGGCGGATGAGCGTCTCCAAGGAGCCGGCTGGATCCTCCATCAGCGCACTCTCTGTGAGTTCGAACTGAATCAACTCCGGCCGCGTCCCCCAAGTGGAAAATAGGCCCTGGATCCGGTCGATGAGCTTGGGATCGCGCAGATCGTGCGCCGAGAGGTTGATCGACAAAGGCCGGTCCAGCCCGGCCTCGTGCCAGGTGTAGCTCTGGCTGAACGCGGCTTCCAGCACCCAGTTAGTGAGCGGCGTGATCAGCCCGCCTTGCTCCGCGAACTTGATGAACTCCCCGGTCGGGAGCATGCCCAGCTGCGGGTGCTGCCAGCGCACTAGGGCCTCCGCACCACACACGCGGCGGGAGACGATGTCAACCTTGGGCTGGCAATACAGGATCAGTTCGTTGTGCTCGATGGCCCGGCGCAAATCGCCCATTAGCGCGAGCCGCCGGGTACTCTCCTGTTCCAGGCCGCAAGTGTAGACGGCGTAGCCGCCCGCCGCCCGTCTGGCCTGGTGCATCGCGGCGTTCGCCCGTCGCATCAGGACATCCGGGTCGGTACCATGGCCGGGGAACAGCGCGATCCCGATGAACGCCCGCGCATCCACCATGAGCCCGGATACTTCCACCGGTTCATGCAGCGCGGTCATGAGCCGTTGTGCCACCTGGGTGGCGTAATCAGCGCCGCCCAGGGGCAACAGCAGGGCGAATTCCGCTTCACCCACCCGTACCAAGGTTTCATTTTCCTTAACCACCCGCGCAAGGCGTTGGCCGAGTTCTTGCAATAGCTGATCCCCTTGGCGGTAGCCCAAGACTTCGTTGATCTCGTGGAAGTGGCCAAACTCCAAGTGCAGCAAGGCAAGCGCGTGGTGTTGCTGTTTGGCGGCCTGGATCGCCGCATCCAGGCGTTCCCGCAATAGCGTGCGATTGGGCAGCCCGGTCAGCGCATCGTAATAAGCCAGGTGCACGATGGTCGCTTGCGCCTCACGGCGCTTGATCCGCATGCGCAGGTTGGCGATGCCGTAGGCCAGATCGTCCGCCAGCTCGCTGAGCAGCTTGACTTCTTCCTCATCGAACGCATCGGATTCGGCCGCCCCCATGACCAAGGCACCGAGCACCTCTCC
>JAYUGL010000021.1:0-2610 GCA_043738385.1 Sterolibacteriaceae bacterium | reverse complement strand
TCCCGATCCGCACGCGGCTCAACGACGCGGAAGTGGCGCGTATCGCCGTCAACAATTACCGATTTCCCGGGGTGGAAATCAACGCGCGCCTGTTCCGCCATTATCCGCACGGCGAGATCGCCTCGCACGTGGTCGGCTATATCGGCCGCATCAGCGACACAGACGTCGACGATCTGAGGAACCAGGGCACGGCCGCCAACTACAGCGCATCCGACTACATCGGCAAGGTCGGACTCGAGCAGCGTTACGAGAAGCAATTGCGCGGGGTCACCGGCTACGAACATGTCGAAACCGATGCCAA
The DNA here is from genome assembly GCA_043738385.1 of Sterolibacteriaceae bacterium. GTDB lineage: Bacteria > Pseudomonadota > Gammaproteobacteria > Burkholderiales > Rhodocyclaceae > JANYCD01. The sequence goes on along the minus strand of JAYUGL010000021.1, from coordinate 2,309 downwards.
CGGAAAATCCGTGCGCACCTTGCGCAGCATCCTGCCGGTTTCAGGCAACAATCTCACACTGGCGCTCGATGCGAGACTGCAGCAAGTCGCCGAGCAGGCGTTCGGCGAACATCGCGGATCGCTGGTGGCCATCGAGCCTTCGACCGGCGGCGTGCTTGCGTTGGTATCGAAACCCGGGTTCGATCCGAATTTGTTCGTCGAGGGCATCGATCCGCAGAACTGGGATGCGCTCAACAACTCGCCCGACCATCCGCTCAACAACCGCGCGCTGCAGGGCATGTATCCGCCGGGCTCCACATTCAAACCGTTCATGGCGCTGGCCGGCCTTGAGCTGGGCAAGCGCAAGCCGGGCTTCACCATCAGCGATCCGGGTTACTTCGTGCTGGGCGGCGGAGGCGGTCACGTCTACCGCGACTGGAAAGCTGGCGGCCACGGCCTAGTGGATCTGCACAAGGCCATCGTGCAGTCGTGCGACACGTATTTCTACGGTTTGGCGCAGGAGCTTGGCATTGACGCCATCCACCAGTTCATTGGCCAGTTCGGTTTCGGACAAAAGACCGGCATCGACATCGAAGGCGAAGTTGCCGGCCTGCTGCCTTCGCAGGAATGGAAGCAGCGCCGCTTCCAGCAGAAGTGGTTCGTCGGCGACACCATTTCGGTCGGCATCGGGCAAGGCTACAACCTTTCCACGCCGCTGCAGCTTGCGTTCGCCACGGCGATTCTTGCCAATGACGGTCGCGTGTTCCGGCCGCACGTGGTCAAGCAGATCCAGGACAGCCAGACCGACGCCATGACCATCATCGAACCGCAGCCGCGAGCTGAGATCCCGCTCTCGACCGAAAACGTCAGGCGAGTGCGCGATGCGATGATCGACGTCACCAGACCCGGCGGCACCGCAGCTTGGGCGGGCATGAACGCGAAGTATCTTTTTGCCGGCAAGACCGGCACGGCGCAGGTGATCGGCTTGAAGGGCCAGAAGTACGACGAGAGCAAAATCAACGAACGCCATCGCGATCATGCTCTGTTCATTGCCTACGCGCCGGCGGACGATCCCAAGATCGCACTGGCGATCCTGGTGGAAAATGGCGGTCACGGCTCCAGCACGGCAGCGCCGATCGCGCGTCAGGTGCTGGACTACTATCTGCTCGGCAAGGAGCCGCCGCCACCCAAGCCGAGCGCCAAGGAACAGGAGAAGGAGAATGATTAACCGGCTGCTGGCCTACCTGGTCAAGCACATCGACCGTTATCTGATGGGACTGGTGGCGGCGTTGTTGGTGATGGGGCTGATCACATTGTTCAGCGCCTCGGGTGAAAGCCTCGAACGGGTGACCGGCCAGATCATCAATATCTGTGCGGCACTGACCATCATGTGGATTGCCGCCAATGTCCCGCTGCATTACCTGTCGCGGATAGCCTTGCCGCTGTACGTAGTCGGCCTGGCGTTACTGCTCGGGGTGGCGCTCGCCGGAGAAGTGGTCAATGGCGCACGCCGCTGGCTCAATCTTGGATTCACGCGCATTCAGCCGTCGGAACTGATGAAAATTGCGGTGCCGCTGCTGCTGGCATGGTATTTCGATCGCTATGAAGCGATTCTGAAGCCGCGCAACTTCATCTTCGGCACAGCGCTTGTTATCGTGCCGGTGCTGCTCATCGCACGACAACCCGACCTCGGCACCGCTCTGCTGGTGACCGCCGCGGGATTCTACGTGCTCTTCCTGGCCGGGCTGTCCTGGAAAATCCTGGTTGGACTTGGGCTGGTGGGGGGCGCCAGCCTGCCATTTCTGTGGTCGATGCTGCACGACTACCAGCGCCAGCGCGTGTTGACCTTGCTCGATCCTTCGCAGGATCCGCTCGGCGCGGGTTATCACACGATCCAGTCGACCATCGCGCTCGGATCGGGCGGGTTTTTCGGCAAAGGGTGGTTGAACGGCACCCAGTCTCACCTCGACTTCCTGCCGGAGCGGACCACCGATTTCATATTTGCGGTGTACGCCGAAGAATTCGGCTTGGTCGGAAATCTGGTGTTGATGGTGCTGTTCCTGCTGGTCATCGGTCGCGGTCTGGTCATCGCCGCCAATGCGCCGACGTTATTCACCCGTTTGCTCGCCGGCGCGATCACGCTGACCTTTTTCACCTACGCGTTCGTCAACATGGGCATGGTCAGCGGAATCCTGCCAGTGGTCGGCGTGCCGTTGCCGCTCATTAGCTACGGCGGTACCTCGCTCGTGACAATATTGTTCGGTATCGGGTTGCTGATGAGCATTCATACGCACAGACGTCTTGTTCAGACGTAGGGGCGAGGGACGAGG
>JAYUGL010000020.1:0-2621 GCA_043738385.1 Sterolibacteriaceae bacterium | reverse complement strand
ACCACGTCACCTCGCGCGGCGACCGACGTGAGTCGATTTACCGCGACGACGAGGACAGAGCCACGCAGCTGGATGTCATCGCTCGGGCGATGGATCGGTTCGACGCACAGGTGCTGGCCTATTGCCAGATGGGCAATCACTTTCATTTGGTGCTGCACACGCGCCAAGCCAATTTGTCGCGCTTGATGCGGCACGTGAACGGTGTGTACACACAGATGTTCAACCGGCGCCACGGGGTTGTAGGGCACCTGTTGCAGGGCCGATTCAAGGCGATCCTGGTCGACAGAGATGCCTACCTGCTGGCCTTGTGCCGTTATGTCGAGCGCAACCCTGTTGCGGCGGGCTTGGTGGTTGCGGCTGACGAATGGCCGTGGTCCAGCTACCGCGCGCACGTGTGCATGGCGGCAACACCGTTTTGGCTTGATTCTGATGGCCTGCACGCCTGCCTGCTGGGCAGGCCGGTCGCAGGCGACCTGGATCGCAAGCACGCCATTCAGCGCTACGCCGCGCTGGTGGCAGATGGCGATGAAGCGCCGTTGTGGCAAACCGGTTTGCGCCAGCAGGTTTTCCTGGGCGACGAAGAATTCGTGGCCCGCATGCAAGCGCTTGCCTCACCGCAGCGGCGTTCGGCGATTGAGGTTCCAAAAGTGCAGCGCAAGTCCCCATGCACTTTGCAGGATTGCCTGACACGAATCACAGATCGAGCCGATGCCCTGCGCGCGGCCTATCGCGATTGCGGCATCACGATGACCGCACTGGCAAAGGAGCTGGGGCTTTCTGTTTCGAACGTCAGCAGATTGATTGCTGCTGCTGAACGAGGTGGGGATGAGAAATACAAGACCTGAGTGCGCCGGAAAAACCGGCAAGGAGGAAAGGGTGCAAGTCCCTCACGACAAAGAAGTAGCGATTCATGTTGTCCCCGAGTCATGCGTGGCGCGCCGCGAGGTGCGTTGCGAAGCGTTGACAGGGGTACGCACAGGCCAGCCATTGAGCCACGATAGTTGTATTGTCCCGGGTGCCGACGCTGTTCAGGTAGCGGAAGGCAACATATTCAAGCGCGCCATCGCAAGCGCTTGGATAACCCGGCGTGGTCGTAGAAACTGGCACGTGCGCACGCTCCTTGTACGGGAACCGGGAGATCTCCATCCTGACCGCCGATGCTTGCACAGGTTGGCGGCCCGCGTTGGGAAGGCGAGGAGCCGAAGCCAATGATGAACGGGATGGAGAAGTCAGACCTCGCCATAGTAGCGATGAAGCCCGCGAACAATGCCGTACAAACGGCGGCGGAGTGGGTGGAGCCAAGGGCGGGGACCAAGGGAAACACGGATCAGGCCAGCACGCAACGGACACAGCGCCGAGATAGCGTGTCACAGGGGCTGGATCGTGTACGGAAAATTGCAAGGCTGAGGAAGAAAGAGAAGTTCACCGCGCTGCTGCACCATGTCAGCGTTGATCTGCTGCGGGAAGCGTTTCTGGCGCTCAAGCGCCGAGCCGCACCCGGGGTGGATGGCGTTACGTGGCAGGACTATGAAGCAGACTTGGAGAGAAATCTGCAAGCGCTGCATCAACGGGTTCATCGTGGCAGTTACCGAGCGCAAGCCGTCAAGCGGAGGTTCATCCCGAAGACTGACGGTAAGTTGCGGCCGCTGGGCATCACGGCGCTGGAAGACAAGATCGTTCAGCGTGCGCTGGTGGCTGTTCTCAACGCGACCTACGAGGAAGATTTCGTCGGATTTTCATATGGGTTCCCCCGGCCCGGGCGTGGGCAGCACGATGCAATGGATGCCCTGGCGGTTGGGATCGAGAAGACGCGTGTGAACTGGGTACTTGATGCCGACATTCGGAGCTTCTTCGACAAGATCGACCAGACATGGCTGATCAAGTTTTTGGAGCATCGGATCGGGGATATTCGCGTCATTCGCCTTGTGCGCAAATGGCTCAAGGCGGGCGTTCTGGACGAAGGGGAGATGAGCATCAGTGACACGGGGACGCCTCAAGGCGCGGTGATCTCACCGCTGCTGGCCAACGTCTTTCTGCACTATGTCTTTGACCTCTGGGCCGCGCAATGGCGCCGGCGAGAAGCCAAGGGTCGCGTGATTGTCGTGCGGTATGCCGACGATATCGTGGCCGGCTTCGAGCTGGAAGCCGATGCAAGGAACTTCTGGGATGCAATGCGCGAACGGCTCAAGCAATTTGGGCTTGACCTGCACGAGGGCAAAACTCGGTTGCTGGAATTTGGGCGCTTCGCAGCGGCCAGACGGCAGCGACGTGGGCAGGGCAAGCCGGAGACCTTCACGTTCCTGGGTTTTATTTTCATCTGCGGGAAGTCCCGACGTGGCAGCTACCAGTTGCAGCGCAAAAGCCGGAGTGACCGAATGAAAACGAAACTGCAAGGCATCAAGGTCGAGCTGCGACGGCGAATGCATCAAGGCATACCCGAGCAGGGCAAATGGCTAGGCGCTGTCGTAAGGGGTTACATGAACTACCACGCAGTGCCGACCAACTCGCGATCAATCGTGGCGTTCGGATATCACGTCAAGAACTTGTGGCGACGTACGCTCAGGCGGCGAAGCCAAAAGGACGGATTGACGATTGAGCGTATGGACAAGATCGCTGCAGCC
>JAYUGL010000019.1:0-19319 GCA_043738385.1 Sterolibacteriaceae bacterium | reverse complement strand
GCTGTTGCTGGCCTGGAGCGGCTGGGTGTTCGTACATGGCGACCTGGGTTTATGGGGCCGCCTGGGCTGGCTGGTATCCATGGGTGCCGTTTCCGGCGTCAATGCCATCAACACCGGCCACGAACTGATACACCGGCATGGCCGCCTGGAGCCCTGGGCCGGCGGTGCCCTGCTTTCTCTGGTGGGCTACGGCGGCTTCAAGGTGGAGCATGTGCGCGGCCACCACGTGAATGTGTCTACGCCGCCGGACGCTTCGTCGGCCCGCTATGGTCAGTCTTTATACGATTTTCTACCCCATGCCTGGAAGTGGAACTTCCTCAACGCGTGGCGGCTGGAGGCGGAACATCTGCGGCGACGGGGACACCCAGCCCTGCACTGGCGCAACGAACTGATCTGGTGGTACAGCCTCACCCTGACCATCGCTGCCGCGATGACGTTGGCCTATGGCTGGCTTGGTCTGTTGTTCTTCTCCGGTCAAAGCATCATCGCCTTCACTGAACTGGAGATCATCAACTATGTTGAACACTATGGGCTGCACAGCCGCACACGGGCCGATGGTCGCTTCGAGCGAACCACCCACCAGCACTCCTGGAACAGTAGCTACCTGTTGACCAATCTCTTGCTGTTCCAGTTGCAGCGCCATTCCGACCACCACGCCCACCCGGCACGTCGCTATCAGGTGCTGCGCCATTTCGATGACAGTCCACAACTGCCCGGCGGATACGCGGCCATGGTGCTGCTTGCCCTGGTACCGCCGCTATGGCGGCGGGTGATGAACCCGCGGGTGGAGGCCTACTACCAGAACGAGTTGGAACAACTGGCGACACATTGAGACGTTTGGCAACCGCTATGGAAACCTCGACACTCAGCGCTCACGACGGACGAAACATTCCTCTGTGCCACTGGCCCGTCATTGGATCGGCTCGTGGAATAGTGTTGATTGCGCACGGCCTGAGTGAGTATCCCGCTCGCTATGAGCGCTTTGCGCTTCAGCTCGCCGCTGCCGAATTGAGGTGGTTGCGCACGACCACCGCGGGCACGGAGAAAGCGCCGCCCTGCGTGTTTATTTCGCCAACGAGACGGTTGGCAAAAAGTGGTGGGCGACGCCAATACCGTGGTTGATCACGTTCGTAATGCACACCCGCGCTTACCCGTAGTGCTCTATGGTCACAGCATGGGATCGTTCATTGCGCGGGCCTATCTGTTCGGCTTAGCGTTGTCTGCGACCGGCTACCGCCAAAAATTCCGGGCCTACGCTTTGCGCACTTTGGCCCGTTGGCTGGGTCGCCGGACGCGCCCCCAAGCGCCGAGCCGAGCGTTGGCGGCGCTGATTTTTGGCAGTTTCAACCTCGGTTTTTTGCCCACCCGCACCCCGGTCGATTGGTTCTCGCGCGACCCCGCCGAAGTCAACCGTTATTTTGCCGATCCCCTGTGCGGCTTCGCCCCCGGTGCAGGGCTTTGGCAAGATTTGTTTGGCGGCATCATCGCCATTGAGAACAGTGAAAAAACGGGCCAAGGCTTATCCAAAAATTGCCCGGTGCTGCTGCTGGCCGGCAGCCGCGATCCAGTCAGCCTTGAATCTTTTGGACTGGGGCAGTTGGCACGGCGCGACCGGGCTGCGGGTCTCACCAAAATCGAGGTGAAGGTTTATGCCGATGGACGCCACGAAATGCATCACGAAACGAACCGCGAAGAGTTCATGACCGATCTGTTGCAATGGCTGAACCGAGTAGTAACTCGGACGCTCCAATGAACCTGGAACTGAACCTCGTGCCCTTTCTGAACACCCTGTTCGGTGGTCGCGTCGAGTGGAAAGAAGTTGTCCTGGTGGGCATGATCCCGATTTTTTTGCTGGCTTTCGTCCTGGAGGCCGCCTATGTCCGCAACCGGCCCGGAATTTCAAATCAGTTTGACTGGCGCGAGATCATCACCAACATCAACCTCGGCGGCGCTTACCAGGTTTTTGACGTCGCCGCACACGTGCTCTTTGTGGCGGTTGCGGTGCAATGGTTTGAGGTTCATCACCTATTCGATATTCCCGTCAACGGCTGGACGCTGATTCCGATTTTTGTCGCGCTCGAGTTTTTCTATTACTGGTTTCACCGCGTATCCCACCGCACCCGTTGGTTCTGGTCCGCGCACGTGATACATCACAGTAGCGAGCGCATGAACCTAACCACGGCCATGCGGCAAAGCATGCTTTATCCGATCACTGGTTGGTGGCTGTTCTTCATGCCCCTGGTGGTGTTGGGGGTGCCGGCGCCGGTGGTGTTTTTTCTGTATGGCGTTGACTTGGCCTACCAATATTTTGTCCACACCGAGGCGGTGGGCAAGCTACCCGCCTGGTTCGAAGCAGTCTTTGTCACCCCCTCGCACCACCGCGTACACCATGGACGCAACCCGCAATACATTGACCGCAATTACGGTGGCGTCCTGATTGTGTTCGACCGGCTCTTTGGCACCTTCGCCGAAGAAAAAGAACCCGTCGATTACGGCATTGTTCGACAAATTCACAGCGCCAATTTGTTGACGCTGAACTTCCATGAGTTCAGAGCGATGTGGCGCGACGTGTTGCAAGCCGGTTCGCTGTCGCTCCGACTAAAGCATCTGTGGGCGCCACCGGAGTGGACCCGCAACTAAGGATTGTCAAGGCAAGAGCCCTACAAGGAAGGATGCCAGGCTGTGAATTTTTCAAGCGGTTTTACCCACAAGATTCAATCCAACCACACCAGTCACGATAAGTGCGATCGACACCAGCTTCAGCGGCGGTAGTGCTTCCTTGAACAACCAGAAGCCGATCAGCGCCATCAATGCCGTACCGGCGCCGGACCAGATGGCATAGACAACACCAACTTCCATGCGCTTCAAAGTTAGCGACAGCAGATAGAATGAGGCCGCATATCCGACGACAGTCATGACTGCCGGTAACGGGCGGGTTAGCCCATCGGAGGCCTTGAGCGATGAGGTAGCGATCAGCTCAAAAAAAAATGGCCGCGCCAAGCAACAGGGCATTGTTCATGATATTTCCCGAAAATATTGCAGGTGTCGATGGTCAAATCCAAAAGGATCTGGCGCAGCGTGTCGGCTGACTATACCCCAGGAAGAACGGGCATCAACTCAACGCCGATTGGCACGCTCCGCAGCGACAGCGCCCAAGGCCAGCTTCTCCACCAGATTAGGAAACAGCCGCCCCAGTCGCCAGGCCAGGCGAGCGCGGCCGGGCAGAACAATAATGCTTTGATTGTCATCAATGGCATCCAGGGTCTGCTCGGCGCACTTTTCTACCGGATACGGTGGTCCCGTCAGCGCACTCACGAAGCGTCGCACGTCAGGCGCCCAGGCGATGAGAACGTCCGCCGGATTTCCAGAATCCAGCAACGGTGTCTCGATGGCTGATGGACAGAGCACGCTGACGCGCACACCGCGTGCGGCACCTTCAAGCCGCAGGCTGGTGCTTAAACCTACTACGGCGTGTTTTGTCATGGCGTACGGGGCGAGCAAAGGCGCCGGACCAAGACCTGCCAAAGATGCGGTATTGATGATGTGCCCCGAGCCTTGCTTGATCATCAAAGGGTAAGCGGCCAACACGCCATGCAATACACCGCGTAGGTTGATATCGATGATGTGTTGCCAGGCTTGCAGCGGAATTTCGTCGGTCTCACCTGCCACTCCAATGCCGGCATTGTTGAAAAGATAGTCGAGGCGTCCAGTGTCGCGCGCAAACTTTTCAACTACAACGCTTACGCCGTCGGCATCACGCACATCAAGTGAAGCGGCACTCGCCAAACTGCCGCATTCGGTCGCCACACGCTCAGCGGCTTGTTGATTGATGTCGGTTACCAGCACTTGCGTGCCGCGCGCAGACATTACCTTGGCCAGCGCACGCCCGATACCGGAACCGCCTCCGGTAATGATGGCCGTCGCATTTTTCCAATTTTGCATGGTGTGAATCGCCCCGGTTTTTTGTAGACACTTTCGCGCCTTGTGAATTATCGTTGCGGATACTGTACGTTGGAACGTTGCGGAGCTTGCAATCTGTGGTCGGAACTGGCAGCCCTGCCTTACCAGACGCTTCAGTCCTACAGACTCGCACCGCCGTCCATCGCGACCTCCGATCCGGTCATGTAGCGGCTGTCATCGGAGAGCAGAAACAGCACCAGGGCGGCAATCTCCTCCTTGGTGCCGAGGCGCTTCATCGGCACCTGTTGCACTCGCCGCAGGTTCTCCTCGCGCGACCGTACGTCGAGCATGTTGGTGTCGATCGGGCCCGGATGGACGGAGTTGACACGGATGTTCTTGGGCGCCAATTCCAGCGCGGCCGCTTTGGTCATGCCGCGCACCGCCCACTTTGTCGCGGTGTAGGCAATTGCATTGGGTGCGCTGCGCAACGCGACGGTCGACGACATGTTGACAATTGCGCCGCCGCCGCTGCGCTCGAAGGCGGGCACCACGGCTCGCATGCCGAGGAAAGTGCCGAGCTGGTTGATCCGCATATGCCGCTCGAATTGCGCGGTGTCCGTATCGAGCAGCGGCAGGGGGGCGTAGACGCCCGCGTTGTTGACAAGGCCATGCAGCCGGCCCAGGCGCTCGGCCAATGCAACCGCATCATGCCACTGCGATTCGCTGGTCACGTCCAACGTAGTAAACCGGCAGGCCGGGCCGAGTTCGCCCGCCAGCCTGCCGCCCTCTTCGACCAGCACGTCACCGACCACCACCTTGCCGCCTTCGGCGACCAGCAGGCGCGCTTGCGCCGAACCGAGGCCACGCGCGCCGCCGGAAATCAGGAACACTCTGTCGCTAAATCGGGCCATGGCTTGGATCCTCAGACGGCTTTCCGACGGCGCGATCGGTTCGGATTGACCCACGATGCGCGAGGCGTTATATTTTTATTCCTCGAAAAGCATTTCGTTTTTTTGGAAAAAAAGTATAGCAACATTTTTTCGGCTTTGCCCACCTTCCTGGACACGGCCAGTCCGAGACTACAATCGGATTCGTTTACAAATACTGCGACGGGCCAATCCAGCGCAACCCACGGTCGCGTATCGTGGACGCGCTTTCGCCTGCCGCCCTTCCCCACCCGAATGGAACCAACGCCGTGCCGGTACTCGATCCAGAAGTCGAACTGATGCTCGAACTCGGCCGCAAAGCGGGGCGCCCGCCGTTCGAAGCGCTCACCCCCGAACAGGCGCGCGCGGCCTACGCCGCCAGTTGGGATGTGCTGCAGCCGCCGGCCGAGGAAGTCGCCTCGGTGCAGGAAATCGGCGTGCCCGGAAAGGATGGCAGCGTGCGCCTGCGGGTCTATCGGGGCAGCGGCACGCGCGCGGGCGAGCTGCTGCCCTGCATGGTATTTCTGCACGGCGGCGGGTGGGTGATCGGCAACCTCGACAGCCACGACCGGCTGTGCCGGCGCCTCGCCAACCTCGCGCGCATCTGCGTGGTAGCGGTTGACTATCGGCTGGCCCCCGAACACCGTTTTCCTGCTGCGCTGGACGACGCGGCCGCGGCATTGCAATGGGTGAGCGAAAACGCCCGGGCGCTTGACATCGTTCCGCATCGCATCGGCATCGGCGGCGACAGCGCGGGCGGCAACCTCGCCGCCGTGCTTGCCCTGATGGGCCGCGACGGCAGCGCCCCACCGACGATGTTCCAGGCGTTGCTGTATCCGGCGGTCGACCTGACCGCAGACAGCGCGTCGTACCGGAGAGTCACCTCAGGCGTACCCCTGACCGCGGCAACGATGCACTACTTCATCGACCATTACACGCCGAATGCCAACGACCGACTCGACTGGCGCGCCTCGCCGCTGAAGGCGCCCAGCCTTGCGGGCACGCCGCCTGCCCTGGTGATGACGGTTGCACACGACCCGTTATGCGACGAGGGCATCGCCTATGCGCGGCGGCTCGAAGCCGATGGCGTATGCGTCACGTCACTGCATCTCGGCGATCACATGCACGGCATGCTGATGCATGGCAAGCTGGTACAAGCCAGCAACGTGGCGCTCGATTTCATCGGCGCCTGCATCGGTAATGCACTGCATCGGGGTAAGCCGGCTTGAGGGCTGTCACGGTGATCACATACCGGGTATGCATCGCGCGGACCACTGTACAATAAAAAATCATAACGAGGAACAAAGCATGAACAGCACTGCCCCCGCCGAGTCTCCCCAATTCGACGCCATCGTCATCGGCGCCGGCTTCGCCGGCCTGTACATGCTGTATCGCCTGCGCCAACTCGGCTTGAGCGCCAGGGTGTACGAGGCCGGCGACGGCGTCGGCGGCACCTGGTATTGGAATCGCTATCCCGGCGCTCGCTGCGACGTCGAAAGCATGCAGTACTCCTATTCCTTCTCCGAGGAACTACAGCAGGAGTGGCAGTGGAGCCAGCGCTATCCCGCGCAGGAGGAGATCCTGCGTTACATTAACCACGTAGCCGACCGCTTCGATCTGCGCCGCGACATCGCGCTGCAAACGCGCGTGACGGGCGCTCATTACGACGAGACGCGGCAACGCTGGCAGGTGACTACTGATCGCGGTCAATCCGTGCTTGCACGATTCCTGATCACGGCGGCGGGTTGCCTGTCCGCCGGGCGTTTGCCGGACATCCCGGGTCTGGCCAGCTTCGAGGGCCGCTGGTACCACACCGGCAACTGGCCGCACGCAGCGGTGGATTTCAGCGGCCAGCGCGTCGGCGTCGTCGGCACTGGTTCGTCGGGCATTCAGGTCATCCCGCAGATCGCAGCTCAGGCACGGCAGCTCGTAGTCTTCCAGCGCACGCCCAACTTCAGCATTCCGGCCTGGAACCGGCCCCTGCCGCGCGAGGAGCAGGACGCATGGAAGGTAAATTTCGCAGAGCACCGCCGCAAGGCGCGCGCCACCCGCTCCGGCGTTCTGTACGAGTACAGCCAGCGCGCCACGACCGACGTGGCCGAAGAGGAACGGCAGCAGGAATATGAACGACGCTGGCTGCGCGGCGGCGCGAACTTTACCCACGCCTTCAACGATATTTTCACCAACCGCGCGTCAAACGAAAGTGCGGCGGAATTCGTGCGCGACAAAATTCGCAGCACGGTTAACGATCCCGCGGTTGCGGCATTGCTGACGCCTACCGACCATGCCATCGGCACCAAGCGGATTTGCGTCGATACCGACTACTACCAGACCTTCAACCTGGAGCATGTCAGTCTGGTCGATCTGCGCGCAACGCCGATGGAGGAAATAGTCCCCGCCGGAATCCGCATCCAGAACGCCACCTACGCGCTTGACAGCATCGTGTTCGCCACCGGCTACGACGCGGTCACCGGAGCGCTTGACCGCATCGACATTCGCGGCCGTGGCGGCGTCGCCCTGAAGGACAAGTGGTCCGTCGGTCCGCGTACCTACCTCGGCCTCATGTCCGTCGGTTTCCCCAACCTGTTCCTGATCACCGGTCCCGGCAGCCCTTCGATCCTGACCAACGTCGTGGTGGCGATCGAACAGCATGTGGACTGGATCGCACGCTGCCTTGAGCACCTGCAGGACACGGGATTGCATGCCATCGAACCCGCCGCCGCCGCCGAGGAGCAATGGATGGCGCATGTCAACGAGGTCGCCTCGAAGACACTCTTTACCGCCACCAAATCCTGGTTCATGGGCGCAAATGTTCCCGGCAAGCCACGGGTCATCCTGCCGTATCTTGGCGGCCTCGGGAACTACACCGTGATTTGTGAAGAGGTGGTCATGGAGGGATACCGCGGATTCAAACTCGGCGACGCCGCACCCGCACCGGACGGCTGAAAAGGGGAGAAAGACCGTATCGCCCTAAAGCCCGCGCGGTGCGGGAAAAGGTCCTTCGGAGGACGCTCAGTTTCGCATTCGTTTATTGAACGCCTGATCGGTACGACCCGCCGCGAAATCTCGATCGCATGCTCATCTGGAACTCAGGCGGCCTGACGCGAAAGTTGGATGCATTCCGTGATGATTACAACCCGTCTTGGGTGCATCGCTCGGTTGGATCTGCAACGCGCCTTTCACTGCACCGGGGCAACATCCCCTATCTCAGCCAAATTTGACAATTACTCTTGTCAACTATCCTGTCACGGCCTATTCCAAATCTCAGTTGCCGCTTGATATCGTATTCACCACCCACGGGTTGGAAGACGCAAAAGAGCAAAACTCCGCCTAAGGGTTACCCAAGTAGTCGCGCTTACCGATCTCGATACCGTTGTGGCGCAGTATGTTGTAGGTGGTGGTGACATGAAAATAAAAATTCGGTAGGGCATGGCCGAGCAGGAATTGCATGCCTTTGTAGCAGGTTTCCTTGTCGCCGCGCTTGATCACGATTTCCTTCTCTTCGGTGCCGTCGATCTGTCCCGGCGTCACGGTCTGGATGAAAGCGATGGTTTTGGCGATGCGCGCCTTCAGGTCGGCCAGCGTTTTATCGTTGTCCTCGTACACCGGGATTTCCAGACCGGATAGGCGCGCCACCACGCCCTTGGCGGTATCGCAGGCGATCAACACCTGCGTGGTCATGGGCAGCATGTCAGGGAACAAGCGATAAGTAGTCAGCGTGGCCGTGTCGAGCTTTTTGGCGTCGACATAGAGCTGCGCCTTGTCGAGGATATTTGACAGGTTGCCGAGGATGTTGACGAAGCGCGGTACGCTCGCCTGATACATGGAAATGGTCATGAAAAATCCTGTAAGTGGAAAAGGAGGGACAACAGCAAACGCGTATTCTAGCGGCATCTGAATTTATCGAACCTGCGAGCGCCAGTATTCACGTGAGATTCTGAGTATTGTTCGATCCTCCTCTATCCCGAGCCAATATCTCTCTGGCCCCTCAATCCACCGTGAACCGCATTCCCGCCTGGTCCATCGTCTCAAGCGCCAGGCCGCAGCCGCGCGCAACGCAGGTCAGGGGATCTTTGGCAATGCTGACCGGCAGACCGGTTTCCTCCATCAGCAGCCGGTCGATATCGCGCAATAGCGCTCCACCGCCCGTGAGCACCATGCCCTTTTCTGCAATGTCTGCGGCGAGCTCGGGCGGCGTCTGTTCGAGAACGGACTTGACCGCGGTCACGATGCTGTTGAGCGGCTCGATCAGCGCTTCGAGAATTTCGTTGCTCGATATGGTGAAGGCGCGTGGAATGCCCTCCGCGAGGTTTCGGCCCATCATTTCCTTTTGGCGCACTTCGGTCCCGGGGAACGCAGACCCAATTGCCTTCTTGGCCTGCTCGGCAGTCGCCTCGCCGATCAACATGCCGTAATTGCGGCGCACGTAGTTGATGATGGCTTCATCAAACTTGTCCCCGCCCACGCGCACCGACGCCTGGTAGACAAGGCCGCCGAGGGAAATCACGCCGACTTCGGTCGTCCCGCCGCCAATATCAACCACCATCGATCCGGTTGGCTCGCCTCCCGGAAGGCCGGCGCCAAGCGCTGCCGCGATGGGTTCCTCGATCAGGTATACCTTTGAAGCACCGGCACCCATCGCCGATTCCCGAATCGCGCGTCGCTCGACCTGGGTTGAGCCGCTGGGAACGCAGATCATGATCCGCGGACTGGGTCTGAATAGGCGCGTTTCGAGCACTTTGCGGATGAAGTGCTTGAGCATCAGCTCCGTCACGGTGAAATCGGAGATCACCCCGTCTTTCAGGGGCCTGATCACCCTGATGCTGCCCGGGGTACGGCCCAGCATGCCTTTGGCGGCGTGGCCGACGGCCTGAATTACTTGCTTGCTATTGGGCCCTCCCTCCTGTCGGATTGCGACGACCGAGGGTTCGTCGAGGACAATCCCCTTGCCACGCACGTAAATAAGCGTGTTCGCGGTACCGAGATCGATGGCGATATCCTGAGAATTGAAGCGGGAAAGAAAGTGCAATATGGAACCTTTTGGGCAAGCGCAAGACCGCAGAACCACAGGACTTCACGCAAACGCTAAGTGTATAGAGTTGGCAAAGCCAAGTAAAAAAATTATTCTGACGTTCCCTCTGTTTTTCGTTCTCCAACCTATCGGCATTATGCCGCCAATTCTTTCTCGTGTTGATTGCTGAGCCAGTCGTCCAGGAATTGTTTGGGCGAGGCCGGCCCACCAGCGGCAGGTCCTTGCGCGCCGATTGGGACCGAGCGTTAGCGTAACTGATTACAGCCAAAATAATATCTGCTCGGTGTTTCCGGTGTTGCAGCGGAGCCACGATCATCAGACTTTATTTTTACCACCAAGCAAACATTCGCTTGCGTGTTAACATCGTTGCGCCTAAGGCCAGCGAAAGAGTGGAGAGATGACCAGTCAATTCAACTTGAAGGAACTCGCAACAGCGTCACCGTATCGCGTGCTTGCGCAATTACGCGAAGAAGATCCTGTGCACTGGAGTTCGGAGCTTAAGGGCTGGGTGTTGACGCGTTATGCCGACGTTAAGACCGCACTGGAGGACGAGACAACCTACTCCGCTTCCCGAATGCAGCCCTTTTTTGATAGCTTGAGCGAGGAGAAAGCCGAAAAAGTTGCGATGCTCCGCCGCTACATTCCGCTTTGGCTGGTCTTCCGCGGACCACCAGACCATACGCGCCTGCGGCAAGCATTACGTGCGCCACTCGCGCAAAAGGCAATGCTGGGTTTGCGGGAAAATGTCAGCGATCTGGTCGACAAACTGATTGACGGATTCATTGCCAAGGGTTCCACGAATCTCATGGAGGATTTCGCACTCCAGTTGCCCGGCTCTGTGATACTGGATATGCTTGGCGCGCCCCGCAGTGACCTTCAGGCGCTGACCCACGATACCAACGAGTTGCAGTTATTCCTTGGTCAAGCGCAGGGAAGCCGTGATCGGTACGCGCGGGCTGATGCCGGTGCACGCCATATGCGGGATTATTTTGTGAACCTGGTGGCATCAAAACGCACCAATCCCGGCACAGACCTAACCACGATGCTGGTCGAGTACGCCCGTAATGGGACGATGAGCGAAGACGAACTGATCGCCTATTGCATCCTGCTGTTCTTCGGTGGTCAAGAGACCACAGCCAACCTGATTGGTAATGGCTTGATCAGCCTGATCAGGCACCCCGCGGAGTTGCAAAAACTGCGAGACCGTCCTGAACTCGCCCGTTCGGCCACTAACGAGTGCTTGCGCTACAACGGGCCGATCGGTGCGGTGGTACGCGTCGTCAGTCGGGATATTGAACTCGGTGGCAAGACAATTCGCGCAGGCGAGCGGGTTTTTGCAATGGTCTCGGCCGCCAATCGCGACCCTGATCAATTCGTTGATCCGGATCGCTTCGACATCGAAAGAGTGGGCAACCGGCATGTGACTTATGGGCAAGGGAGACACTTTTGCCTTGGTGCGCCGCTTGCCAACCTTGAGGCGGAAATCGCCCTGTGCAAGCTTGTCACTCGGCTTGACGGATTGGCGCTGGGGAGTGAGGAACTTGATTGGCGCGATGGTCTCAATATGCGGGGCGTGACTTCGCTGCCTCTGCTTTTTACACCTCAACGAGTGGCGGCTTAGCCTATTCGGCGAACATCTCATCAGCATTAATTATTGGAACGGACCATATGATTACGGTGCAGGGTCGAACGATCCCTTGGGGAACGATGGACGAGTTGGTCGTCGCGAAGGCTCGGCAACATGGCGATGCCGTATTCGCCACAATTTCCGGCGAGCCGTTGACCTATTCTCAACTGGAATACAGATCGATGGTGATTGCGCGAAATCTCGTTGCGCTGGGTGTGTCGAAAGGGGATCGCGTCGCCACGCTCATGTTCAACACCGTTGAACAAGTTTTGATGTGTTTTGCTTGCGCCCGCGCCGGTGCCGTTTGGGTACCGATCAACGCGGCCCTGCGGGGTGATGATCTCACCTACACCCTCCGCGATTCAGGCAGCAGCGTGCTGGTGACCGAGACCGAATGCCAGCCGCAGTTTGATCAAATCAACTTTCCGGAAAAAGAGGCGATCAAGGTGTTCGTCGTCGGCGACGACCCTGCGCCGCATCAGGGTTTCGCGGCCTTGCTCAATGAGGGGGCTACCGCAGCGCTGCCGACCTGCGCGCCGTCTGACACCGGCGCTATTTTGTACACCGGTGGCACGACTGGCCTGCCCAAAGGCGTCTTGTTGTCGCAATTCTCGTTCATTCTTGGCGGACTTCGCTATCAGGATGTGTTTTCGGCCCGGCCGGGGGAAACACATTTCTCGGTGCTGCCCCTTTTCCATGCAGGCGCGCTGCATTGGGCCTTGATGGGGCCCTATGTTGCAGACATGTCAACGGTGATTGATCGTAGCTTTAGCGCGAAAAAATACTTCGAACGCGTGCGCGAATGCCGCGCCAACATCATTGATCCCTTTGGACCGGTAGTCACGCTCATTTGTCAGCAGCCGGAGAGTGAACTGGACACGCAGCATTCAGTACGGGTTTCCATTGGTGTCGTTCAGAACCTGCCCGACGGGATACCGGAGCTGTTTCAGGAGCGCTTCAAGATTCCGCTGGTCCTGGTTTACGGGCTGACCGAAGCCGGAGGAAACATCACCAGTAATCGACTCGGTGACCAGGTTCCCAACGCTAACGGCAAGCCGCATGGTTGGGCCGAGATACGGATTGGCGGCAGTGACGACCTGCCGCTGCCTGCTGGTGAAGTGGGTGAGATACTGTTGCGGCCCACCTATCCTCACATGTTCATGCAAGGTTATCATAACGCTCCTGAACAGACCCTTCAGACAATGCGCAACTTTTGGCTCCACACGGCAGATTTGGGCTATCTTGATGAGGGCGGAAATCTGTTCTTCTTAGGTCGAAAAGCGCATTGGTTGCGGCGTCGCGGAGAAAACATCTCGGCCTACGAAATCGAAGCCGTCATGGGCAAACATCCTGCGATCGCGGAAGTGGTGATCGTCGGCGTCAGATCCGAGATTGGCGAAGACGACGTCAAGGCCTTCATCATTCCCGCCCCCGGTGCCGAGATCGACTGTGCCGAACTTGCCAGTTGGACAGCGGAGCGCATTGCCGCTTTCAAAGTCCCGCGCTTCATCGAGATTGTCGAAGATTTTCCGCGCTCAACGACCAAGCGGGAAATAGAGCGGTCGAAACTCAAGATCTATTCCAATGATCGCGCCTGGGACCGTGAGAAGGTCATGGGTCGAATGAGCAGTCAGGCGCGGACATGAAGCGGGTGGAAGTGGGAGAGACCTCGTGACCGACAATTCAAAATTGGCCTGCATCGTCGGCGTCGGGGAAACGGAATATACCCGCTGGGGCGGCATTCAGGATCGCAGTCAGTTTCAGGTCGCCGGTGAGGCCATACTGGCGGCCCTGAAAGATGCAAATCTTACCCCAGCCGACGTGGACGGTTTTGTCTCGTATTCCGACGACGCAAATGACGCGAGCCTGATGCAAGTCGCGCTTGGCATTCCAGAGTTGCGCTGGACCGCGATGCTCTGGGGTGGGGGCGGCGGCGGCTCGTGCGGATCAATATCACTCGCCACGGCAGCCGTTGAGTCTGGACAGGCCAATGTCGTCGTTGCCTATCGGGGATTGTGTCAGGGCCAGTCTGGCCGCTACGGCCGCGGCGCTTTCAACTTCGTGCATCGCAACTTCATCAATCCATTCGGCATGTTCGCCCCGGTACAGATGCTTGCCCTGCAAACCCGTCGCTACATGCACCTCTACGGCGCCACAAGCGATCACCTGGCTGAGATAGCCATTAGCACTCGCGCCAATGCAAACCGCAATCCGCGTGCCTTCATGTATGAAAAACCACTGACACGAGAGCAGTATTACGCCTCTCGCATGATCTCCGACCCTTTCCGGCTGTTCGATTGCTGCCTTGAAAGCGACGGTGCCGCGGCGGCGGTGATCACGACCCGCGCGCGGGCGCGGAATATGGATGCGAAACGGGTTGATATTCTTGCAGCGGCGCATGGCAGCGGCCCAGGATGGGGAACAGGACCGCTTGGCAGCCACAACATGCCTGACGCCGACTATGCCTCAACCAACGGACGCAGGATTGCGCGCGAGTTGTATGCGCGCGCGGGCGTCACGCCGGACGACATTGATGTTGCCGAAATCTATGACCACTTTACCGGTCTCGTGCTGATGGCGCTGGAGGACTACGGTTTCTGCGGTCGTGGCGAAGCGTCCGGGTTTGTTGAGGAGGGCAATATCCGCTGGCAGGGTGGCCGCTTGCCGTTGAACACCCACGGCGGCAACCTCTCGCAAGCCTACATGCACGGCTTCAACCATATCGTGGAAGGCGTGCGGCAGATCAGGGGAGAGTCAACCTCGCAGGTGCAGGATGCAAAACTTTGTCTCGTCACGGGCGGACTTGGCACCGCACCAACCAGCGCCCTGATCCTCGGAGAGCCCGCATGAGCTTTTTCCCAAACGGATTGCATCCCGAGCCTAATATGGTGGACCACGGATTCTGGGAACACTGCCGGCATCAGCGATTGATGTTCCAGTCCTGCGGAAGTTGTGGCGTATTACGCCATCCGCCCACGCCCTTCTGCGCCTCCTGTCACTCGACTGAGGTTGCCTGGCGCGAAGCCCCCAAGGTTGGCAAGGTGTACACGTACACCATTGCCCATCACGCGACGGATTCCAGCGTCGATGGCGCAACGCCCTACATCATCGCGCTCGTCGAGTTCGATGACTTCGGCCCGGTCCGCCTGGTCACAAACATTCAAGCCAGTGTGGAGGAGATAACAATCGGCCTGCCCGTTTCGCTGTTCTGGGACCGCGTGGCAGATGACATGTTTTTGCCGCTGTTCAAGCCGGTCGGAAAGAGCGGAAGCTGATGCGCCCAATCCGGTATTGACTGCTTGCAGCAACGGGCATTTTGTGTGGCTTTGCATTGTTCATGAAAGGATATGGTCATGGCGAATACGATCACGGCAGGGAACGTTCCTGCCAAAAATACACCGCTGGATTTTGCGAACGAACGTGCTGCCGCGGTAAGCAATGGGTGCGTCGGCACAAAGTTGCTCTCACAAACGGACCGGGTGCGGGTATGGACCATCAGCCTGGAACCCGGCGAGCGCATTGGCCTCCACACCCATGTTCTCGACTATTTCTGGACAGCGGTCACGGCAGGTCGCGGACGTTCACGGTCCGGTGACGGTCAGGAAGTCGAGGTGGTTTACCAGGCGGGTGACATCAAGCATCTGACGTACGCGACGAGCGAATCGATGATGCACGATCTCACAAATATTGGTGACACCAGGCTGATTTTCGTGACGGTGGAATTTTTGGATAGCGACAATCCGCCGCTAGATCTGCCGGCGGCAGTGCTGGCCGTTTTACCGGATGCGAACGCTAAAGCCCGCGCCCTGACGCGCTGATCCGGCGGTTGGAGAGAACGCCAGCCCGGCCATGCTCAATGACGCACCACTAAAGGGGCCAAGCTTGCGTGACATCCAGAGACCGCAAGGTCGTATCTTGATTGTGGGTGGATCCATGGCCGGCCTCTTCGCCGCAATTTTGCTCAGAAAAATCGGCTTTCAGGTTGACGTTTTCGAACGTTCCATCGCCAGCCTTGAGAGCCGTGGCGCCGGCATCGTCACCCATCCCGAACTTTTCTCAATTCTGGCGCAGGCGGGTATCCCGGTGGATCCGAATGCACTCGGTGTCGCGGTCCCCGGTCGGCGCATCTTCGACAGTACGGGGCAGATTACCAATGAAATCGCCCTTCCACAGGTGCTGACCAGCTGGGGTCGTCTTTATGCACTACTGAGAGCGGCGCTCCCACCCGCCATTCTTCATGAGGGGACAACGCTGGCCCATGTTGAAGAAACGCCGGATCAAGTCACCGCAGTATTTGCAGACGGCCAAAAAATATCGGGTGACCTCCTGATCGGTGCCGACGGGCTGTTTTCGACCGTACGCCGCCAATTCTTGCCGCACGTCCAGCCGGCCTATGCAGGCTATGTGGCATGGCGCGGACTGGTTGAAGAGACCGCATTGTCGGCGTCGACTCGCGAGGCGCTGTGCAACCGGTTCGCTTTCTGCCTGCCGACGGGTGAGCAGATGCTTGGCTATCCGGTGTCGGGGCCCGACGACGATGTCAGACCCGGCCATCGTCGCTATAACTTTGTCTGGTACCGCCCGGCGGGATCCGATCAACTCGGCAGGCTGCTGACGGATACCCATAACGAGCGGCACGAATTGTCAATTCCGCCGAACCGTATTCGTCCCGAGGTCATGGCTGCCATGCGTCAGGACGCTGATCGACTATTGGCTCCGCCATTTGCGGAAGTCGTCCGCAAAACCCGCGAACCGTTTCTGCAAGCGATCCTCGATCTTGAGGTTCCCACGATGTCCCCAGGCGCGCGCGTGGCGATCATCGGCGATGCGGCGTTTGTGGCGCGTCCACATGTGGGTGCTGGTGTCACCAAGGCTGCCGCTGATGCCGATGCCCTCGCTCAAGCCTTGGCAACTTGTCAAGGCAACATGGCGAATGCACTGGCACTTTTTGATCAATTGCGCCGGCCCCATGCCGCAGCAATCGTGACGCGTGCACGGGAGCTGGGGGCCTATATGCAAGCGCAAGCACTCAGTGACGATGAGCGGATGCTGGCGGAGAAGCATCGCAAGCCGGAAGCCGTGATTAGCGAGACCGCCGTGCCAATGCGCACAGTTCATCAAGGATCCGTCATGGCCCCCACTATTTAGGCTGACATCAATGCGCATAGCCTACTCGACGGGTTTCACTTATACTGACCTGGCGCAAAATAATAAATAATGGTACCCGCAGATGTGAGACGATTTCACATGAACTGGACGACTATTGAAGGAGCAAAGACATGCCGATCAAGCGCCATCACGCTGAGCAGATCGTATCGGAGCGACACCCAATTACCCTGCTACCAAGCTCGGGGGCAGCGCAAGAACAGCGATTCGGTTTTTTAATCGTGGACGGGTTTTGAGCAGCAAAACTGTAATAGCCAAATCGGCTATTGTGTTGTTTGTAGCCAGCGGATTCCGCCAGTGGAAACCGTAACTGGCAGTTAGTAAAATTTAAAAAACTAGGGAGGCCAGAATGTCTGAATTAAGCGTAAAGGATGGAGCCAAGGGAAGTGGAAGTGCGGCTGCCAAAGTGTGGACTGATGCAGAGAGAATTGCCGAGCAGCGCAAGTGCATCGACCTTCATATTTCGATCGAGAACTCGCATCAGCTTGACCGCCTCATCCCGGAAACGTTTGCCAAGGAGGGCGTCTACTATCACGTGGTGCCAGGCCTGGTCGATTACCAGGGTCACGAAGGAGTGATTGATTTTTATGACAACCTGGTCAAAGTGTTGCCAGACCTTCACACCACGTTTATCCACGAATATGACTTGCCATGCTACTCGTTCCGGGAAGGTCAATTCACCGGGACCCACTCGGCGGAATTTGCAGGTATCCCGGCGTCAGGCAGGAAGGTCGGCTGTCCATTCATGGCGATTTACATCTTTAAGCCTGATGACCCGACGAAGATGATCGCGGAGCGCGTTTACTGGGACAATACCGATCTGATGAGGCAGATGCGCGGCGAAGTCACCATGAGCGAAGTGTTGCCTTGGCACACGACAATGTAAGCGGACGATCGGGAATCACGGCGATCCTGGGAACCTGAAATCGGGTGTTTGTACTGGTTTGTACTGAAGTGCTCCCTAGACACGGACACAGCCCTGTCATCGGAAGGCGCGGTGCTTGAGGGAGGACGCATCGGCGAGCGTTGCAGTCGCCAAGCACTCATGCCGATGCGTAAGGTATTTCATTATTGTTAATCGATTTTAGGAGGGGCACCATGTTCCGTTTGTTGATTGTCAGATTGCTGTTCGCTGGTCTGCTGGTCGTGTCGGTATCGGTAGGGGCTTTCACGGTATCCGGCACGGTGTCCGCCGGTGACCAACCCATCCCTGGGGCATTGGTCACCGCGACCACCGCGGACGGCATCGCGGTCAGCGTGTATGCCGATGCCGGCGGCCGGTTTTCGATTGGCGGTTCGGCCAGCGGACCGGTGGAACTCAGGGCGCGCGCGCCGGGCTTCGAGGATGCGAAGGTCGCCGCCGCCGACGGCGGCCAGGTGAAGATTGTCGTGTCGCCAGCAGCCGACCCGATGCCGCTGGCCACCTCCTCCCAGTTGCTGGCGCTGCTACCCGAGGGCGAGCAAAAGCGACGCTTTATCATGGATTGTACGAGTTGCCACGAAATCAACCACGCCCGCGTCTGGAAAGACGGCGTAATTCGCGACCAGACCAAATGGACCGAGGCCATCACCCTGATGAAAGCGATGGACGTTTACGCGCTGATCTCGCCGCAGATCGACGTAACCCGTTACTCGACCTGGCTCGCGACCTATCTCTCACCGGAACGAATCGCCACCATTCATCCGGGTCCGAGAGTTGATCTGGCCGCGATCCATGCCGCAACAATCACGGAGTTCCCAGTTCCGGTGGCCACCGAACTTCCCCATGACCTCGGTATCGGACCGGACGGGCGCATCTGGGTAACGGGATTCTGGACCAGTGTAATGTGGGCCATGGATCCGAAGACGGGCAAAATCGATACCTACGCCGTAGCGGAAAAATCCGATACACCGGCACAGGTTCGCGCCCTCGCGTTCGACAAAAAGGGGATGTTGTGGATCGTGCTGGGGGGTTCCAAATCCGTGGTGCGGCTTGATCCTCGCACGCGCAAGTTCCGCACCTATCCGGTAGGCATGTATGCCCATGATGTGGTGCTCGACTCCCGGGGCAATGTCTGGATCAACGACTATTTCTCGAAACCGGAACGTATCGCGAAGCTTGATCCGGTCTCGGAAAAAGTGACCATCTATTATTTGCCAAGTTCGAACCTTTCGGAAGCTTATGGAAAGCCGCTCCCCTACGGTCTTATGATCGATGGCGAGGATCGTCTTTGGGCGACAACGCTGGCGGGCAATACGCTGGTGCGGTTCGATACGCGCACGACGAAGTCGAAGTTGTACAAAATGCCTGAGTCGCTCAGCGGTCCGCGTCGCCACGCCATCGGCAATGACGGCTCGGTCTGGATTCCGGAATACAACACCGGTTACCTGACGCGGTTTGATCCGAAAACGGAAACTTTCGAGCGCTTCAATCTGGGTAACTCGACGCTGGGTCCCTACGCTGTTATCGTGGATCGCCGCAATGGGGCCATCTGGATTACGGGCTCCCTCGACAGCTCGCTGGTGCGCTTTGACGCCAAGACACATGCGATCGAACGCTATCCCCTGCCCACCGAACCGGCCTATGCCCGGCACATGGCGATCGATGCAAAAAGCGGGGCGGTATGGACCGCTTACTCGTCGCTACCGACCGCAGTACCCAAGATCGTTCGTCTGGATCGTCGCGACT
>JAYUGL010000018.1:0-7710 GCA_043738385.1 Sterolibacteriaceae bacterium | reverse complement strand
TCTTCGTCCGCCACGCCTACTTCCTCGGCGCCAACGACCCTTACAGTGCGCTCAAGACCACGCTCAAAGCCGAGATCAACGAAGAAGCCTGGGCCACGCTCAACAGCGACACCTCACGCGCATTTCCAAAACCCAAAAACGGGCGGATTGCGGTGAAGGTCATCAACCACTTGGGCGATGAGGTGATGAAGGTGTTCCGGGTGGGAGGGTGACATTGAGCTTGTTTCCATTATCTCGGTGCTGCATTTCACGTGGGGTGGATCGGTGATCAGCCAATGAATACTGATAACGAGATATTTGCATTCGTGCTGATGCCGTTCGACAAGGCATTTGACGACATCTATAAACTCGGGATTAAAGAGACGGCAACTACTCTTGGAATTCTCGCCGAGAGGGTGGACGAACAGATTTTCCGGGAGGGAATTCTTGAACGGATATACCGCCAAATAGATCTGGCTGACCTAATTGTGGCTGATATGACCGGCCAAAATCCTAATGTCTTTTACGAGGTTGGGTACGCTCATGCCAAAGGAAAGCTCAGCATCCTGCTAACCCAGAAGGCTGAAGATATTCCGTTCGATCTGAAGCATCATCGCCATATCGTTTATGACGGGTCGATTGGCCAGCTTCGCACCCAGCTTACTGAAGAGATGGCTTGGGCGAAGGGTCAGATTGACACTATTCGTTCTAGCCGTATCAAGGTCACTCTGAAGGATGCTATCGGGCTCCTGGAAAGGTCGAAGTTCATTGCGTCGGGTACCGTTGACTTCAAGATTGACCTTCATAACGAAACCTCGAATACATCAGCGGAAATCGATGCCATCTATTTCTATTCCAAAAAGGGGTGGACGTTGCGACAGGACGGAAAAGAGTGCCCTTCAACCGATTCTGATCTGCCAGATTTTTCTTCGCGTCACTTTCTCACGCCACCAGTACGCCGCTTGAACAAGAACTCTTGGGCGCAGATGAAATTTTCCGCCAGGCGGGTTCTTGCGGTTGCCTCGAAAGGCCAAGAACTGAAGGAGTCATACAGACTCACGGGTAAATCCCTCATTCGTCTTGTGACAGTTGAAGGCCATTTCGACTATGCGTTTCCTCTTGATGTGTCGGTCGACGATATCCCGTTCTAGCCGCCAAACCTCTCATTTGATTGGGCCTGCGCGAAAACCGATATCAGCTGAGTGAGCGGTTCGGCAAGGCCAAGGGATGGTCAGGTCAGTACATCAAGCACATCTTTGAGGATGACGAGTTAACCCCTGCGCAACTGTTCGGTTATTCCGAACAACTGCCCCTGACCTGAAAGGGCGCCGACCTGAAACAGCGAGGAAGAGAGCATTGCGGGCCGTTTTATACTGAGTTATTATCGATTCTACGTATAAATGGATATAAGTAGGTATAAAAGCATGGACTCTATCAAAAATCCGTTTTCCCCCGGTGCCGGTTCTCCGCCTCCCGAGTTGGTTGGACGAGACCCCATTCTTGAACAGGCGCGAATTTTGTTGGGCAGGGTGAAACACAAAAGGTCTGAGAAAAGCATGCTGCTGACGGGTTTGCGCGGGGTGGGGAAAACGGTGCTGCTGAATGAGATAAAGCGCATGGCCGACAAAGAGGGATATCACACCATTTTTATCGAAGCGCACGAAGGCAAAGCATTCGGCCCGCTGATTGCGCCATATTTGCGCAGCCTTCTCTATGATCTGGATCGGATTGCCGGCACCGGGGACAAGGTCAAGCGCGGCCTGGCCGTGCTGCGCAGCTTTATCGGTGCTCTCAAACTCACGGTGGGCGATGTCAGTATCGGCCTGGATATCGATCCGGAAAAGGGTTCGGCGGATAGCGGCGATTTGGAAATCGACCTGCCGGATCTTTTCGTCGCCATCGGCGAAGCGGCCGAGGATCGCAAACGCGCAGTGGCTATCTTCATCGATGAGATTCAATACCTCAGCCAGAAAGAGTTGGGGGCACTCATCATGGCGATGCACAAGATGCAACAGCGTCAGTTGCCGGTGGTATTGCTTGGCGCCGGCCTGCCTGTCCTGCCAGGGATGGCCGGCGAATCGAAGTCATATGCCGAGCGGTTGTTCAGCTTCCCGAATATCGGTGCGCTGTCACAAGAAAACTCTGCGAAAGCATTACAAGAGCCTGCGCAAGAGGCTGGGGTTGCTTTTGAGGTGGCTGCGTTGGATGAGGTTTTTCGTTTGACCAAGGGGTATCCATATTTTCTACAGGAGTGGGGCTACGTAGCCTGGAACCTGGCACCAGCAAGCCCGATTACCTTGCAGGTTGTTCGCGACGCCAAAAATACGGTCATTCCACGTCTCGACGAGAATTTTTTCCGTGTCCGTTATGATCGACTGACACCCAGCGAAAAAAATTTCTTGCGCGCAATAGCAGAACTCGGGCCGGGCGCGCATCGCACCGGCGACATCGCTGACATTCTGAAAGTTAAGGTGACCAGTCTCGGCCCCGTCCGCGCCAAGCTGATCAACAAAGGAATGATCTTCAGTCCCGCGCACGGCGACATGGATTTCACTGTCCCGCTCTTTGATGATTTCATGATCCGCGCGATCCCTGTATTCAAACGGTAGCGTTACGTGGACTTCCGCATCGCCGACACCTTCACCGACAGCCTCGCCAAGCTCACCGGCGAGGAACAGAAGCTGGTCAAGACCACGGCCTTCGATCTGCAACTGAACCCGGCCAGTCCGGGGCTGAGCTTCCACAAACTCGACAAGGCGAAGGACAAGAACTTCTGGTCGGTGCGGGTGGGTAGCGATATCCGCTTGATCGTTCACAAGAGCGATGCGAGCCTGCTGCTCTGCTACGTGGATCATCACGACAAGGCGTATGACTGGGCGGAGCGGCGCAAGCTGGAAACGCACCCCAAGACGGGCGCCGCGCAGTGGGTCGAGATACGCGAGACGGTGCAGGAAATCGTGGTCCCGGTGTATGTGCAAAGTGCGGTGCAGGCCGAACTTGTTCTGCCTCCTAAGACTGCGCCCGCACTGAAACCGCTATTCGTCAACATGGCCGATGATGAGCTGCTCGGCTATGGTGTGCCTGCCGAGTGGCTGGCCGACGTGAAGATCGTAACCGAGGACACACTGCTTGCCCTGAGCGACCATCTGCCCGCCGAGGCGGCGGAGGCGCTGCTGGAACTGGCGACGGGCGGCAAACCGCGCGTGCCGGCGCTACCCACGGCAACAGCGAATCCCTTCGATCATCCCGATGCCCAGCGCCGTTTCCGCGTGATGACCAATGTGGAGGAGCTGCAGCGCGCCCTCGATTTTCCCTGGGAGAAATGGACTGTCTTCCTGCACCCCGAGCAACGGCACTGGATGGAGCGCGACTATAGCGGGCCGGCGCGCGTTTCCGGTTCAGCGGGTACCGGCAAGACCGTCGTGGCATTGCATCGCGCCGTTCATCTGGCACGCACGCACCCGAACACTCGTGTGCTGCTGACGACCTTTACCGACACGCTCGCGAGTGCGCTGCACACCAAGTTGAAGCGGCTATTGGGTGGTGGACTTTCGGGCAATGAGCCGCGTCTCGCGGAACGCATTGATGTGCATTCGATTAACGCCATCGGTCTGCGGCTTTACAAGGCGCATGTGGGGCCGGCGACGATTGCCAGCCGCGAAATTGTTCGTGAATTGGTGAGTGAGGCAGCGAATGTCGTGGGCGGCCACAAGTTCGGCCTGCATTTTCTGCTGACCGAATGGGAGCAGGTGGTGGATGCCTGGCAATTGCAGAACTGGGAGGCGTATCGTGATGTAGTGCGCCTCGGCAGAAAGACACGACTGCCGGAAGCACAGCGCGCGGTGCTGTGGTCCATCTTCGAGCGCGTTCGCGCCGGATTAAAAGAACGCAAGCTGCTTACGCACGCGGAGTTATTCAGCGCTATGGCGGTCGCAATTTCCAAAAGCAAGAACGTGGTGTTCGACTTCGCAGTTGTGGATGAGGCGCAGGACATCAGCGTTGCCCATCTTCGATTCTTTGCCGCCCTGGGAGGCAGTCGACCCGATGCGCTGTTTTTTGCCGGCGACCTCGGCCAGCGTATTTTTCAGCAGCCCTTTTCCTGGAAGAGCCTCGGCGTGGACATCCGGGGCCGCTCCCGCACCTTGCGCGTCAACTATCGAACCTCTCACCAAATTCGTTCTCAGGCGGACCGGCTGCTCGGCCCGGTGGTGACCGATGTGGATGGCAACAGCGAGGACCGGAGCGACACGGTTTCCGTATTTAATGGCCCACCACCGACGATTCGCACCTTCAATGACGAAAGCGAGGAGATCAACAACGTCGGCAACTGGATTGCAGGGCAGGCAAAGGCCGGCGTGCTACCGCACGAGTTCGGCGTTTTCGTCCGATCCACTGCGCAACTTCACCGCGCCGAGGCTGCTGTCAATGCGGCAGGCCTGGCCTTCAAGATTCTCGATGAACACGTTGAGACCATCAGCGGACATGTCTCGATCAGCACCATGCCCCTTGCCAAGGGCCTGGAGTTCCGCGCCGTGGTGGTGATGGCCTGCGACGACGAGATCATCCCCTTGCAGGAGCGCATTGAGACGGTCGGCGACGATGCCGATCTGCAAGAGGTGTATGACACCGAGCGCCAACTGCTGTACGTCGCCTGCACGCGGGCGCGGGATCATCTGCTGGTGACGAGCATCGCGCCGGCCTCGGAGTTCCTCGATGACATGCGGAATCATTCGCGAATAGCGTCGGATTTATCGACGTAAAGCGCAGCAGCCGCAACTAAATAAATAGGAGAATCATCCGTGTCCGCCCTGCTGCCCCAGCCCCAGCATCGATTTGGATTCGCGACTTAAATAATTTCGATACTGTTCCGTTGGCCACAAACTAGCGAAACGGATTCCGAATCTCCAGACTTCCATCGATGACCTGTCCATCCTGCATGTCTTCCGACAGGAGCGCCTTGCATCCCGCCAGCAACGCCGAAGACACGATCATGGCGTCATAGATCGACAACTCGTAGCGTTCGGAAAGTTCCAGCCCTTTGTCATGGGTCTCTTCGCTGATCGGCACGACCTTGCAGACGGCGCGGATCGTGGTGAGCACTTCGCGAATTTCCGCCATGGACATCTTGAGCTTGCGTGCGGCGACCGATGCGAACTCATTGAGCACTTGCACGCTGATGACGCCGCCAGAAGCCAGTGCTTCCTCGGCGCAATCTGCCTTGGCATCGTCGCCGGAAAGCAGATAGAGCAATACGTTCGTATCGAAAAATCGATCAGCGGCGCTCATTCGTTTCCAGCCGGTCGAACTTGAAGTCGGCGGGAAGACGGCCGCGGAACTTTCTCAGCCGTTCGAGCAAGCCTCGCGCTCCGGGACGTTTATTGATTTCAAATGCACGCGCACCGGCAACCTGAATCTCGATTTCGTCGCCCTCCTCCAGCTTCAGCGCTTCGACCACTGCGGCGGGCAGACGCACTGCCAGGCTGTTACCCCACTTTGCTATTTGCATGGTGATCTCCGCTATGGATATACAAGATTCTATTGTATATCTTTTGTCCCTCGCGGTATGCTCCGTGCCCTGTACAGGAAACAACCGTAAAACTTAAGGAGAAACCCGTGTCCGCCCTGCTGCCCCAGCCCGACCCCGAAGGCCTGCTCGAATATTCGGTGGTGTATACCGACCGCGCGCTCAACCACATGTCGCAACGCTTTCAGGGTGTGATGAAGGATATCTCGCGCATCGTGAAGGCGGTCTATCACGCCAAATCCGCAGTCGTGGTGCCGGGCAGCGGCACCTTCGGCATGGAAGCCGTAGCGCGCCAGTTCGCCACCGGCAAGAAGTGCCTGGTAATCCGCAATGGCTGGTTCAGCTTTCGCTGGACACAAATTTTTGAGATGGGCAGCATTCCTGCCGAGAGCATTGTGCTCAAGGCGCGCAAGATTGGCAGCGGGAGTCAGGCTCCATTTTCTCCCGCGCCGATTGAAGAAGTGGTCGCCGCGATTCGGCAACACAAGCCGGAGTTGGTGTTCGCGCCGCATGTCGAAACCGCCTCCGGCATCGTGCTGCCCGATGACTACCTGCGCGCGGTCGGCGCGGCGGTGCGTGAGGTCGGCGGATTGTTCGTGCTTGATTGCATCGCATCGGGCACGGTGTGGGTCGACATGGTGGCCAACGATGTCGACGTGCTGATCAGCGCGCCGCAAAAGGGCTGGAGCGGTTCGCCCTGCGCCGCTCTGGTTGCACTAAGCGAACGCGCCCGCGCCAGGATCGACGCGACCACCAGCACCAGCTTTGCCAGCGATCTGAAGAAGTGGCTGCAAATCATGGAGACTTATGAGGGTGGTGGTCACATGTACCACGCGACCATGCCGACCGATGCGCTCGCGGCTTCGCGCGATGTGATGCTGGAAACGGAAGCCTATGGTTTCGACAAGGTCTGCCGCGAACAAATCGAACTCGGTCGCCGGGTTCGTGAACTTATGGTGAGCAAGGGTTTCCCCAGTGTGGCGGCTGTTGGCTTTCAGGCGCCGGGCGTGGTGGTCAGCTACACCACTGACCCGGATATCCAGTCAGCTAAGAAGTTCATCAGCTACGGGATTCAAGCCGCGTCCGGCGTGCCGCTACAGTGCGACGAACCAGCCGACTTCCGCAGCTTCCGCATCGGCCTGTTCGGGCTGGACAAACTTCACAATCCGGAGCGGACCGTGAAGATCCTGGCAGACGCGTTGAACAAACTCTGAAAGTAGCTACGGAACTGCACCGAGTTATCCAATGTTGTAGGTTCAAATCCTTCCCCCGCAATCTCCGGCTTAATATCACGGGTTTAGCGAAAGCTAAGCCGTTTTTATTTGTCTGTAAGTGATTGTGGCCCATTGAGCGCTATATCACGATTGCGTTGCTTCCTAACCCTCGCGAGCCTTTTTGCGAGAACGCTGAATACGGCTTGGGTCATCCATGGCGTTTTCACATGGAATAGAATCGACCTTCATTCATGGAGGGCGCGCAATGACAACAAGTGAGTGGCTTTTGGTACTGTCGACTATTGCAGGTCCAGTGCTCGCTGTTCAGGCTCAAAAGTGGGTTGAGCGGGCTCGTGAGTCGAAAGCGCAAAAGGTTCGAGTCTTCGAAATGCTTATGGCGACGCGAGGTGCTCGCTTGTCTCCTGAGCACGTTAGAGCCCTCAACATGATCGACGTTACGTTTTATGGGAAGCCTCGTTTTGGCAGGCCCTGGCGTAGCGCAGGTGATCAAAGAGTGTTGGATACTTGGAAAGAATATCTCGATCACTTGTCAACCCAAGTTGCCCCGGACGCTAACAATGAAGTCCTATTCGCCCAACGGGAAGAATTGTTCGTAAATCTTCTTTTTGCAATGGCAGGGACTTTGGGATTTTCGTTTGACCGGGTTGCATTGAAGAAGAGTTGGTATTCACCAATTGCTCACGGAGAACTGGAAGAGAAGCAAAGGGCATTGATTGATGCGGCTATTGAGGTTTTTTCAGGACGAAAGGCAATCCGTATCGCTCCGCCGAACTAGGACCGTTCCACGCGTAATATTATCGAATGCCCATTCACGGGAGTTCTTTATGTCGCTTTATGGAATTACAGGAGTGCGCCTTGACCAACAAGGCGAGGTAGCCCCCCGCGTCAGAATAGTTGTCGCCCCGATATGATCTTGGACTTGGGGGCGATAAGGATGAAAGATGGCACGGTACGGAGAAGCATTCAGGAACA
>JAYUGL010000017.1:0-7798 GCA_043738385.1 Sterolibacteriaceae bacterium | reverse complement strand
GATCTCTCCGCAAAATGCGCCTGCGGGCGTGCTGGCCCGGTGATCCTGGATACCGTGGTTCGTTACGCGCAAGCGGGCGAGGAAGACCATATTGGTTGTGCCGGCACCATCGATGCCTATGTTCGCGGAGGGCTGCCTTCTTGAACGCGGAAGTCCTCAACGAACCGGTTGCTGTCGGACACATCATCAAAGGTGAGTTCGTCGCCGGGGGCGAACAGGTTTACGGGCCGCCGCATGCACGTTTCGCGACACCGCCGCTTAAGCTCAACGACCTGGTCTGGAAGCGATCCGAGCCCGGCCCGGCGTTCGAAACCCCGCTCGCCGAAATCATCGATGTGCTGG
Organism: Sterolibacteriaceae bacterium; assembly: GCA_043738385.1. Taxonomy (GTDB): domain Bacteria; phylum Pseudomonadota; class Gammaproteobacteria; order Burkholderiales; family Rhodocyclaceae; genus JANYCD01. Next base: position 7,456 of record JAYUGL010000017.1, on the reverse strand, counting down.
TCGAAGCCGGTCGCTGGATCGCCAGCGATCCTGATGGTCTCGTCGCCGACACGCTGCAACGATCATCGCAAACCAGCCCGCTGCCCTATCCGGTGCTCAGCCGCAGCTTCGACGAATTGCCGGCGCTGTTTGATCGCGCCGAACTTGAATACCAGGTCGAACGCGAGCTGGGCGGCCCGGACATCCTCGACGGATGGCGCCAGGTGCCGACACCTCCTTCGGGGCGCAGTCATCGTGTGCGCGCCTACCCGCCGCGTATCGTGCATATCATCGCCGGCAATGCACCGCTGGCTTCGGCGCTCACCATCGTCTGGAGCGCGCTCTCCAAGGGCGTGCATCTGCTCAAGCTGCCCTCGAACGATTTGTTCACGGCGACGATGCTGCTGCGTGCTCTGTCGGCCGTCGCACCCGGACATCCCACTGCCCGCTCCTTTTCCGCCGCCTATTGGCGCGGCGGCGATGCGCAGGTGGAGAGCATGCTGTTCCGTCCGCAGTTCTTCGACAAGCTTGCGGCATGGGGTGGCGAATCGACCTTGCGCAGCGCCAAGAACTACATCGGGCCGGGCTTCGAGCTGGTTGCCTTCGATCCCAAGACTTCGATTTCGATGATCGGCATCGAGGCCTTTGCATCGGATGAATCGCTCGCCCAAGTGGCCGATCAGGCAGCGACCGATGCGACCATTTTCGAGCAGCAAGCCTGTGCATCGAGCCGCTACCAATTCATCGAAGGAACAATCGAGCAGGTCGACCGCTATTGCGCGATGCTGCATGAAAAAATGGCGGTCGAGCGCCAGTATTGCACCGCCGCCGGACGGGCGCTGCCCAACAACCTGCGCGAAGAAATCGAAGGCCTGCGCGGAATCGATGACTACTACAGGGTGTGGGGCGACTACGCAGGCTCCGGCGTGGTCATCCGTTCCACTGAACCTGTCGAGTTCCATCCGGATGGTCGCGTGGTCAACGTCGTTGCCGTGCCCAGTTTGGCTGACGCCATTCAGTACGTGAACCTCGCCACGCAGACCGTGGGCGTCTATCCGTCCTCGCGCAAGGCTGAACTTCGCAACGCGCTTGCCTGCGCCGGCGTACAACGCATCGTGGATATCGGCAATGCGATCGAGGTCGAACGAGGGCTGCCTCACGACGGCTTTTTCCCTCTGCATCGATTCATGCGCTGGGTGAACGACGAAGGCTGACCGCGCTGGTGAGACAACGCAATACCGGTGAGTTAGGTAAAATACCCTTTGGTCGCGTCAATCACCTAAAACGAAAAGTGGTCCGATGCAGACTCGTTGCAATCGGACCGGAACGACAACGCGCGGCGCATGCCGTGATTAAGGCGGAGAAATGGAACTGATCAAAAACTTCATCGACGGTGAGTTCGTCGAGGGCGTGAAGACATTTGAAAAACGCTCACCCCTCAATAACAAGCCACTGGTGTTGGTTTCAGAAGCGGGGAAAGCTCAGGTCGATGCCGCGGTTGCCGCCGCGCGGCGCGCCCTGACGGGCCCCTGGAGCACACTGAAAGTCGCCGAGCGCATCGAACTGATCTACGCGGCCGCCAATGAGATCACCCGCCGCTTCGAGCAGTTTCTCGAAGCCGAATGCGCGGATACCGGCAAGCCGATGAGCCTTGCCCGGCTGATTGATATTCCCAGAGCGTCGATCAACCTCAAGACGTTTGCGGATATGTTGAGAAACCTGCCCACCGAATTGTTCGAACAGGAAACACCGGATGGCCGCGGCGCATTGAACTATGCGGTACGCAGTCCGGTCGGCGTGATTGCCGCAATTTGCCCGTGGAATTTTCCGCTGCTGGTAACAACCCTGAAAGTTGCCCCGGCGCTTGCCTGCGGCAACACCGTGATCGTGAAGCCTTCGGAAGAGACGCCGCAAACCACAACCCTGCTGGCCGCCGTCATGAAACACGTCGGAATTCCAAATGGGGTTTACAACGTGGTGCACGGTTTCGGACCCAATTCGGCAGGAGAATTTCTCACCACCCACCCCGGAGTGAATGCGATCACCTTTACCGGGGAGACCCGCACCGGCGCCGCCATCATGAAGGCAGCTGCCGATGGCGCGCGGCCGGTTTCGCTGGAGATGGGCGGCAAGAATGCCGCGATCATTTTTGCCGATGCCGATTTTGATGCGGCGGTCGAAGGTACGCTGCGCTCATGCTTTCTCAACTGTGGTCAGGTGTGCCTCGGCACCGAACGCGTCTATGTCGAACGGCCGATTTTCGACAAATTCGTCGCCGCCCTGAAGGTTGGCGCAGAAGCGATAAAGATTGGCATCCCCTCAGACCCGGCGACAGGGATGGGGCCGCTGATCTCGAAGGAACACCAGACCAAGGTATTGTCCTACTACCGCAAGGCCAAGGAGGAAGGCGCCACCGTCGTCACCGGTGGTGGCGTGCCGGCCATGCCCGACGCACTGAGCGAAGGCTGCTGGGTACAGCCGACGATATGGACCGGATTGCCCGACTCTGCGACAGTGTGCCGTGAGGAAATCTTCGGCCCTTGCTGCCACGTCACCCCGTTCGATAGCGAGGAAGAGGTGATCCGACGTGCCAACGACACCCCCTATGGTCTCGCCTCCGCGATCTGGACCACCAACCTGCAACGTGCCCATCGCGTCGCCCGGCGCATCGAGGTTGGCGTTGTCTGGGTGAACAGCTGGTTCCTGCGCGACATGCGCACGCCGTTCGGCGGCGCCAAGCAATCCGGCATTGGCCGCGAGGGTGGCGTTCACTCGCTTGAGTTTTACACCGAGCTGCGAAACATCTGCATCAAGCTTTAATCGAACTCAATTCAATTCGGCAACCATGCAGCAGCATTCGTGCAACGGAAATCGCGCGACACTTTAAATTCGATCACATCAACATAAGTCACTACTGGAGAAGCTGATATGGAATTTGGACTATTCATGATGCCGGAGCACTTTCCATGGGATAACTGGCACGTATCCTGGCATCAGGATCTGGAAGAAGTTGTCAATGCGGAAAATCTTGGTTTTGACGAATTCTGGATTGGTGAACATCACTCGGACAACTATGAACCGGTACCCAGCCCGGAAATCATGATCGCGATGGCGGCTGCCATGACCAAGCGCATCAAGCTGGGAACCGGCGTTATTAACCTGCCCTATCACAACGATCCATTCCTGGTCGCTGAACGCATGGCGTATCTGGACAACATGATCAAGGGCCGATTGATCTACGGATTTGGCGGAGGGGCGCTACCCAGCGACTATGCATTGTTCAATTTGCCGCGCGAAGAGGCGCGTCCCCGCCTGGATGAGTCGATTGAAATTATCCGCAAGTTGCTCACTTCGCGTGAGCCACAGAGCTGGAACGGCCGCCACTACAAGGGCGAAAATCGCAAACTGATGATCGGACCTTATAAAGGCAAGGATCCCCATTTCGGCATGGCCGGACTGACCAGCCTCAGTACCTATGAGTATTGTGGCAAGCACGGCTGGGATGCGCTGAGCATCTACTTCACGCCCCCCAAGTTCACCAATAACCCGGCCCCCTCACTGTGCGACATGGGGAAAGCCATGTCGTCCGCAGCAGAGGCAGCCGGCCGCGATCCGCTCGAAGCGCGCCGTAATTGGAAAATCGTGCGCGAGTGCTATGTCCACCCGAAGGGACGCGAGGCTGCGCTGGACGAGATTCGCGCCGGTGTTGCCAACTCCTATGACACCTACCTGTTCAAGGTCGGTCTTCGGCCGTTCATGAAAATTGACATCAACGATCCGGATGAAAAAGTCGACCTTGAGTACATGGCAAAAAACGTGCAGTGGATTGTCGGCAATCCGCAGGAATGCGTTGACCAGATCCACCATCTTTATGAAGAGGTGGGAGGCTTCGGAACGCTGATCATCAACAACCGCGACTGGGTTCTGCAACAGGAAAAGCGCCGCTCGCTTGAACTGTTTGCCCGCTACGTCATGCCGCGATTGAGTGGCCTGGAGGTTGGGAGAAAAGAGCAGCGCTACATGGGCCGCGACTTTCCGGCGCCGCTGCCGCCAGAACTCGGTGGGCCAGCGCGATAGATGACGCTGTTTTTCCCCGGCCTTTCGCAGGACGCCGGTTAAACAAAAATGGCCCGGAAGGTTACCTCCGGGCCATTTTTGTTTTGTGTCATTATTTGGGGTGACCGATGGGACTCGAACCCACGACGACTGGAATCACAATCCAGGACTCTACCAGCTGAGCTACGGCCACCGCCGTTGAAACCTTTGCCCGCGTGACGGGACTTGACTGCCCGCGCCCTCAATTGGACAGGGCGGGTTCGCATCATACAAAATTTTTCGTGCTTATTCCAGTAAAACAGCAGCAGCACTGGCATGGCGCACCATCTGCGACTTAACGGATGGCCTGCCCGGCAGAAATCGAATCTGCAACCCCCGGCTTAGAAGGCCGGTGCTCTATCCGGTTGAGCTACGGGCAGTTGTCTGGAACACAGGGCAGGGATTGGTCGGGGTGGAGGGATTCGAACTCTCGACATCTTGCTCCCAAAGCAAGCGCGCTACCGGGCTGCGCTACACCCCGAGGTGGGGCGGATTTTAGCCGTGCCTGCCCTTTGGGTCAAATTTTCCGGGACCAGAACAAGCTGTTTGTTTGCCACAAGTCGGACATTGCGGCGATTTGCCTCCGCCAAATCAAATTCCCGCTTGCGAGACGCTGCCCTTTCGTTTATAAATCCCCCCTTTCTTCCCTACGACGAACAACAACCGATGGCTGAAGATCTTCTGCACAAGAAACAATTTCCGCCCTATCATGCCAAGAAGGGCGAGGAATACATGAACGCCAAACAACTGGCGCATTTCCGGGCAATCCTCACTGCGCTAAAGGATGAGATGCTGGAAGACATTGAGCGCACCGTTCATACGATGCAAGACGAGGCTACCGTCTTCGCCGATCCCAATGATCGCGCCAGCCAGGAGTCCGACATCGCGCTTGAATTACGCAACCGGGATCGCGAGCGCAAGCTGATCAAGAAAGTTGACGAATCGCTCAGCCGCATCGAAGGCGGCGAATATGGCTACTGTGATGGCTGCGGCGTCGAAATCGGCCTCAAACGCCTTGAGGCGCGGCCTACCGCGAAGCTCTGTATCGATTGCAAGACGCTGGAGGAGATGAGAGAGAAGCAGGTCGCAAAGTAATTTGCCACGCTGTTAAAACAATAAAAAAGGACGCCTCGGCGTCCTTTTTTTCTTTCCGGGTACCCGGTTATTGCGCTGGTTCCGTCGCAACAGGCTCCGCGTTAACAGCCTTCATGGACAAGCGCACACGGCCCTTGTCGTCGGTCTCGATGACCTTGACCTTGACCATCTGTCCCTCCTTGAGATAATCGGCCACCGCGTTGACACGCTCGTTGGCGATCTGCGAGATATGCAGCAAGCCATCCTTGCCCGGCAGCAGTTGAACGATAGCGCCGAAGTCGAGCAGACGAAGCACCGTGCCTTCGTAAATACGCCCCACCTCTACCTCTGCCGTGATGTCTTCGATGCGCTTCTTCGCCACTTGTGCGGCATCCGCATTAACCGAGGAAATGGTGATGTTGCCATCGTCGCCGATATCGATGACGCAGCCGGTCTCTTCGGTCAGCCCACGGATGACCGCACCACCCTTGCCGATCACGTCGCGAATCTTCTCGGGATTGATCTTGATGGTGATCATGCGCGGCGCGTAAGCCGAAACGTCGGAACGCGCACCGGTCATGGATTGCTTCATCAGCCCGAGGATATGCAGGCGAGCCTCACTGGCTTGAGCCAGCGCTACCTGCATGATTTCCTTGGTGATGCCCTGGATCTTGATATCCATCTGCAAGGCCGTGACGCCGATTTCGGTGCCCGCCACCTTGAAATCCATGTCGCCGAGATGATCCTCGTCGCCGAGAATATCGGTGAGCACGGCGAAACGATTGCCTTCCTTGATCAGGCCCATGGCGATGCCCGCCACATGAGACTTGAGCGGGACGCCCGCGTCCATGAGCGCCAGCGAGCCGCCACACACCGAGGCCATCGAAGAAGAACCATTGGACTCGGTGATCTCCGAGACCACACGCATGCTGTAGGCAAAGTCTTCCGGGCTGGGCAATACCGCAGCGATGGCGCGCTTGGCGAGGCGGCCGTGGCCAATCTCGCGGCGTTTGGGCGTGCCGACGCGACCCGTCTCGCCGGTCGCATAAGGCGGCATGTTGTAATGAAGCAAAAAGCGCTCGCGATACTCGCCTTGCAGCGCATCGATGATCTGTTCGTCACGCCCGGTACCAAGCGTCGCAACCACGATGGCTTGCGTCTCGCCACGCGTGAACAAGGCCGAGCCGTGCGTACGCGGCAATACACCGTTACGAATGGTGATGGGACGCACCGTGCGCGTGTCGCGACCGTCGATACGGGGTTCGCCGTTGAGGATCTGGGTACGTACGATCTTCGCTTCCAGGTCAAACAGGATGTTCTTGATGTGGTTGGTATCGGGCGGATTGTCGCCTTGCGTCAACGTCGCGATCACCCTGGCGGCGATCTCGCGGGTCTTGTGCGTACGCGCCTGCTTGCTGGTGACGAGATAGGCTTCGCGCATCTCGGTCTCGGCCAATTCGGCCACCCTGGCGATCATGGCTTCGTCTTTTGCCGCGGGTTTCCAATCCCAATCAGGTTTGCCGGCGGCTTCGACCAGCTCATTGATCGCGCTGATCGCCACACGCATCTGCTCATGGCCGAATACCACGGCGCCGAGCATGATTTCTTCCGACAATTCCTTGGCTTCGGATTCCACCATCAGCACAGCAGCAGCGGTGCCGGCAACAACCAGGTCAAGTTGCGTTTCGAGCAACTGGGTCTTGGTCGGATTAAGGACGTACTGGCCATTGATGTAACCGACGCGCGCGGCGCCAATCGGCCCGTTGAACGGGATGCCGGATATGGACAGTGCGGCGGAAGCGCCGATCAGTGCAGGGATATCCGGATCCACTTCGGGATTGCAGGACATCACCATACACACGATCTGGACTTCGTTGTAAAAACTGTCCCGAAACAGTGGGCGCAATGGACGGTCGATGAGACGGCAGGTCAAGGTCTCTTTTTCTGACGGACGCCCTTCACGTTTGAAAAAACCGCCGGGAATCCGGCCTGCGGCATAAGTTTTTTCAATGTAGTCGACGGTCAGCGGAAAAAAATCCTGACCGGGTTTGGCTTCCTTGGCAGCCACCACGGTGGCTAGCACCACGGTATCACCCATGCTCACCAGCACTGCTCCGCCGGCCTGACGGGCGATTTCCCCGGTTTCCAGGGTAACTGTGTGGGCGCCGTAGCTAAAACTTTTTTTTGTCGATGTCAGCACTGCAAATTCCTCTCTGTTTTTATCCGACGCGACAATCGCGTCAAGAAAAAAGCCGGCGCGGGCCCGTCAGGCCCTTGCCGGCTCGTTATTCTATGGTGCCCTGCGCAT
>JAYUGL010000016.1:0-19628 GCA_043738385.1 Sterolibacteriaceae bacterium | reverse complement strand
ATGCATTTGCGTGGCCCCATTCAACTTCCTGGCATCGATCTTTGTACCCATGCCTCCTTTAACGTACTACGCACTATTTGGTGCACACGTCAGTAATCTGGTGATGTATGGACAAACTTGGTGGGTAAGAAGCGCCGAACCTCTGAATGGAAGCACGGAACGACATTTTACCGAACGGCAAAGATTGAACCGGTCGAGTTCTACCCGATCGACTTCTGCACTTCGGATTGAGCCGCGACAATTGCTGCTTTGTTCTTGGTCGCCAGGTCCGTAATTTGTTTTGCCAATTCAAGTGCTTTAGGAAGAGGCAGTTTTACGGTAAACGCAGGGGCTATCGTTCCAGCTGGGTTCCTGAGTCCAAGTGAAAACCCGCCCCAAAAAGCGTCCATTTTTACTTCGAGAATCTCGTCGGCCACGAATAACCCGTGCGGCGTTTCTAAGGCCGCTTGTCTCTTTTGGTCATCTGCCGGATTAATTATCTTACTCATATTAGTCCCTTCAAGACCTGCTGTTTAATGCCTGAACTGGGCTACTAAAGCGTCGATATTCGGAGAGCCTTGATTCGCAACGGCAGCAGACGCCATTACTGGCGCCCCGGGGACAGCAGCCACATTTGCCATTGCCCAATTGATGGGTTTTTCTTCCCGTTTCGAATTGGCGTTACCGGCCAACTCATTTGCAATGGCAGCGCCGACGAACTCATTCAGCGATTGGCCACGCTTGGCAGCCTCAACGACAGCATCCCTATGCACGGTGGGACCAACACGAACATTAAAAGTGCCTTTGTAGGGCTTATTAGGCTCGCGATTGGTTTTAGTGCAGAACTCCAGATAGGCATCCACGGTGTCAATAAACGCCTTGGTTATCTGTCCGACGGACTCACCGTGGTACATGAGTAAGCTGTCAATGTGCATGACTTGACCGAACAGACATCCATCTGCTTTGTCGTATTTGACTGAACCCTGAAAGCCTTTATATTCAAGAAAGTCATTCATAACAGATCCAAATTTTTCAGGTGTTTCACTATTTGCCTAATCTCAGCACGAAGAACAACGGGTTGTGGATGAGGCCTATACGTGTAGATGACCGCATCCGGGTGTTTTGGATGGACGAAATGGCAGTGAGATGAGCCGCTAGTTTGGTCAAGCACAAATCCCAATGACCCCAAAGCCGTAACGAGCTCATTCCACGTGAAGTCCGCTGGCGGTGGCTTGGCACATAACCTATCAAGACGTTTCTGAGTTTGGGACATGGAATTTATACCATTTTTGGCAAAACGCAACTGAAATTTAGTTGCAACAAAAGACACCAAGCGCCTTCAATCGCCGAATAAGCAGACAACTGACAACCAAGATCCGGGTTGACCTGAAGCTATATCTATCGTGATAATGCAAACGCTGCGTGAAATTGGTCCTCCCGGCCAGAATCGAACTGGCGCTCCTGACTTTCGACGGCTAGGGCTTATCCAATAGCGGGAGGTACTCGTTTCGTTTCACCAGCGGGGCCCTGACAACCTGCAAGTTGTCGGGGCCTTGTTTTTACTACTGCAACTAAAGCATACATCTAACTTCATAAAGCTCCGGTCTTTATCCGCATGGGTATTTCCGAAAAACTCTTATTGCTCGATGCGAGTCCCAAGTGTAAGGATACGGAGAATACCCTCGCCGGTTAGTGAATAAAAGTGGAGAATTTTGCCCTCTTGCAAAACAATGACTTAACACACTCTGACACGATATATGGGGGTGAGAAAGCCCCGTACCACTAGATATAGTGGTCAGTGGGCGATCAGTTGCTACTATTTTTGCTCATAACATTCATAAGCTTGGTAGATAAACCGACGACGTGATAACCGAAGTCGATTTAGATGGTAATGCTAGTGTTGGAATTGATAGGACTACGTGCTGTCTAGAGTGGCAACAGCTTTTACCAAAGCATCTTGTGCCAGGTGCGCATAGCGCTCAGTCATTTTGATTGTGGCGTGGCCCAGCAGGTCGCGGACATGGATTAGGGGACTTCTCCAGCGACCAGCCACGATGCGAAGGTGTGGCGCAGATCATGGACTCTGAAATCCTTGATTTCGGCTTTTTCGCAGGCGGTGCGAAAGCCTCGACCGACATTTTCATATCTCGTGCCATTCTTTCGGCAAAATACCCACTTGGTGGCGGGGCAGTGCCTGTCTGCAAACAGTTTTCTTGTCATCAGTGCGTCGTGCGCGGCGTGATTGATCGGGATGATGCGGCGCTTGCCGCTTTTGGTGTTGTTGCCTTCGAGGGTGAATCTGCCCGCCTTGAGATCGACCCAAATTCGTCAAGGCATTTCAAACTGGCTTTCAGTGCCGTGGCGGTAAGCAGGATATGATGCGGCCCCATGACCGAACAACCGGATTTCAAGCGCCGTTTCGGCGGCATCGCGCGCCTATACGGTGACGTGGCGTTGGAGCGCCTGTGCGCAGCGCACGTCTGCGTGGTCGGCATCGGCGGCGTCGGTTCTTGGGCGGTCGAAGCGCTCGCTCGCTCGGGCGTTGGCCGGCTGACGCTGATCGATCTTGACCATGTTGCCGAATCGAACATCAATCGCCAGATTCATGCGCTGGAGCAGACCTTGGGGCAGGCCAAGGTGCTGGCGATGGCGGAACGCATCGCCGCCATCAATCCGCACTGTGTGGTGCAGATCATTGAGGAATTCGCTACACCGGAAAATGTCGCGGAGCTGCTCCCCGCCTGTGACGCCGTGATCGATGCAATTGACCAGGTACGCGCCAAGGCGGCCATCATCGCATTTTGCCGGGGCGCCGGAACTTATGTGGTGACCACTGGCGGCGCGGGCGGACGCAGCGACCCAACCCGCGTTGTGGTGGACGATTTGTCGCGCACGACGCAGGACGCGCTGGCCTCCAAGGTGCGCTCGCTGTTGCGCAAGGAATATGGCTTTCCGCGCGAACCGAAAAAGAAATTCGATGTGGAATGCGTATATTCGCCGGAGCAGTTGGTTCGCCCGGCGGAGGCCGGCTGCGATGTCGGCGAAGATGCTTTGCAGGGGCTCAATTGCGCCGGCTACGGATCGTCGGTGGCGGTGACCGCGACCTTCGGCTTCGCTGCCGCGGCACGCGTGTTGACGCGGCTGGGCAACGCATCAAAGGGTTAAAATCGCATCTGCCGATTGATTTTTACTCTATGAAAGAGAACATCCGCGCATGAGCATGACCGCCAGACAATTCGACAAGCAGCGCCTCGAGGGCAACAAGCTCGCCAAGCGCTTGCGCCGCAATGTCGGTCTGGCCATCGCCGATTTCAACATGATCGAGGATGGCGACAAGGTCATGGTTTGCCTGTCCGGCGGCAAGGATTCCTATGGCCTGCTCGACACTTTGCTCCATCTGCGCGAGCATGCGCCGATCCGCTTCGATCTGATCGCTGTCAACCTTGACCAGAAGCAGCCGGGATTTCCGGCCGACGTGCTGCCCAATTACCTGCGCGAGCTCGGCGTGGCTTTTCACATCGAAGAGCAGGATACCTACGCCGTCGTCAAGCGCGTGATCCCGGAAGGCAAGACCACCTGTGGCCTTTGTTCACGCCTGCGGCGCGGCATTCTTTACCGGGTCGCCGACGAATTGGGCGCCACAAAAATTGCGCTGGGACATCACCGCGACGACATTCTTGAAACCCTGTTCCTCAATTTATTCTTCGCCGGCAAGCTGAAGGCAATGCCGCCAAAACTGATGTCGGACGACGGCAAACACATCGTGATCCGCCCACTGGCTTACTGCCGCGAGCCGGATCTGTCGGCGTGGGCGGAGTTGCGAGAATTTCCGATCATCCCCTGCGACCTTTGCGGCAGCCAGGAACACTTGCAGCGCAAACAGGTGAAGGTGATGTTGGGTGACTGGGAGAAGCGCTTTCCCGGACGCATCGAAACCCTGTTTCGCAGTTTGCAAAACGTGGCGCCTTCGCATCTGCTGGACCCGGCGCTGTTCGACTTCAAGGGGCTGCGGCCTACCGGCGTTGCCGACCCGGACGGAGACCAGGCTTTCGATCCGGAAAGGTTTTCGACGCCTGGCGTGATTCCGCTAACGCAGTTCGCGGAATAAAAAAGCCCCGCGCAAAGGCGGGGCTTGAGGCTTCAACAGCAGGCCGGCGGGTTATTTCGCCGCGCTGCTATCGGTTTCACACTTTTTCATGAAGGCTTTCTTTGCGGCGCCGGCCAGTTTCTTGCCGCTCTTGCTTACCGCTTTATCCGCACAGCCCGAGGCCGCAGGCGCAGCAGCCGGGGAGCCATCCGCTTCGCACTTCTTCATGAACGCGGTTTTGGCTGCACCGGCCAGTTTCTTGCCGCTCTTGCTGACGGCATTTGCTTCGCAGTCGGCAGCGCTGGCGACTTGCATACCGAAGGCGAATATGGTGACGAAAGTTGCGACGATTAGTTTCTGCAAGGTTGACTCCTTAGTCTGGTTAACGTGGATGTTACGACCTTATTATCACTGAAAATGATGCTTACTAGCCAAGTGGTTCGATCTCGTCCGATTCAAGGGCGCGTTGCTGGCGGTCGAGAAATTCCTGCATGCAGTCGATGCCACGCAATTGCAGCACAGTGGAGCGCACGGCGGTTTCCACCAGCACCGCCAGGTTGCGGCCGGCGGCGACCGGTATGGTGACTTTGCGAATCGGCACCCCGAGGATCATCTCGGTCTGTGCGTCGAGCGGCAGGCGCGCTGCCTGCGGTACGCCGCTCTGCGGCCGTTGCAAATGCGTGATGATGCGCAACCGCATCCTGCGCCGGCAGGAGGTTTCGCCGAATACCGTGCGGATGTTGAGCAGTCCCAAGCCACGCACTTCGATAAAATTTTGCAGCAACTCGGGGCACTTGCCCTCCAGCGCCTCGGGTGAAATGCGCGACACTTCGACCACATCGTCAGCCACCAGCCCGGCGCCGCGCGAGATCAGTTCCAGCCCCAACTCGCTCTTGCCGACGCCGGAATCGCCGGTAATCAGGACGCCGATGCCGAGCACGTCCATGAACACGCCATGCAGCATGATCTTTTCGGCAAATTCGCGCGACAGATAGAGACGCAACGCATCAATTACCAAGGCGGCCGACTGGGTGGTGGTGAACAAGGCGGTATTGCTGGCCTGGCATTCGGTAAGAATACGTTCCATGACCGCGCAACCATCGGCAACAATGACCGCCGGCGGCCTCGCAGAAATGATTTCGTGGATGTGATGCCCCACTTTTTCCACGGTTTGGCGGTTACCCCACTCAATCTCGGGAGCGCCCAGCACCTGTATGCGTTCCGGATGCATCAGATTCAGGTGGCCGACAATGTCGGCCGGTGATGTCGCGACTTCGGACATGCCAATGACGCGATCAAGGTCTCCGCACACCCATGACAGCGAGAGGCGTTCGCGCTTGGCTTCGTACAACTGGCCGACGGTTAGTTTGTGTTCCATTGCTCGATCGCCTGGTGGATAGCCTCCGGGTCGGGAGCACCCAACAATTTTTCGCGGAAATCGCGATCAGAAAACATTTGCGCCAACTCGGACAGTAATTGCAGGTGGCGTTCAGTCGCCGCCTCCGGCACCAGCAGCGCAAACAACACCGCCACCGGTTGTCCGTCGGGCGACTCGAACGGTACCGGGTTGGACAGCCGTATCAGGGCGCCAATCGGTTCCTTGAGATTCTTGATGCGGCCATGCGGAATCGCCACGCCCAGCCCCAGTCCGGTGGAGCCGAGTTTCTCACGCGCAAACAACGCATCGTAGACGGTGGCGCGGGCGATCCCCTGATGGTTTTCGAACAGCAGCCCGGTTTGTTCGAATACCCGTTTCTTGCTGCTGGCGTCAAGCCCGACCACGATATTGGCGGCCGGCAGAATTTTGGCGATCTGGTTCATCCGGGATGGGTTGTTTAAGACTGGCGCAGTATAAACCGCTATTCCTGCTCGACTTCGCCGCGTTTGTCGTGGGTGTGGTCGGTCACTCGCTCCTTGTGTCTGACCACCTGCCGGTCGAGCTTGTCGATCATTGCATCAATGGAGGCGTAAAGATCGCTTCCTGTGCTGTCGGCATAAATATCCTTGCCCTTCACATGCAGCGTGATTTCGGCTTTCTGTTTGAGTTTCTCCACCGACAAGATCACATGCACGCTGGTGACCTGATCGAAATGCCTGATCACACGATCAAGCCTGGTGGTCACATAGTCATGGATGGCAGGAGTAACCTCGACGTGATGTCCGGTGATGTTCAGATTCATTACGTTTCCTCTCAAAGTGACTTGCGTAGATTGACCGGCGAAATGCCCATGGATTCGCGGTACTTGGCGACTGTGCGCCGCGCCACCACGATTCCCTGTTCGCCGAGGACTTCCGCGATCCGGCTGTCCGAAAGCGGCTTGTGGCCGTCTTCGGCGCCGACCAATTGCTTGATCAGCGCGCGGATCGCGGTACTGGAAGCCGCGCCGCCGGAATCGGTGGCGACGTGGCTGCCGAAAAAATATTTCAGTTCGTAAATGCCGCGCGGGCTGGCCAGATATTTCTGGGTCGTGACGCGCGAGATGGTGGATTCGTGCAGGCCCAGCGTGTCAGCGATTTCGCGCAGGGTGAGCGGACGCATGGCTACTTCGCCATGATCAAAGAAAGCCCGCTGACGTTCGACGATGGCCTGGGCCACGCGCTGTATGGTATCGAAACGCTGTTGCACGTTCTTGATCAACCATTTGGCTTCCTGCAACTGGCCACTGAGCCCGCCGCCGGAACGGTTCTGCCGCAGCAGATCGGCGTACATCCGGTTGACGCGCAGGCGCGGCATGGCTTCGCGGTTGAGACCGGTGACCCAGCGGCCTCTCAACTTCCGCACCACCACATCGGGGACGATATAACGCGTATCGATGTTGGTGTATTGGGCGCCCGGGCGCGGATTGAGCGCCAGAATCACGGCGTGCGCTTCACGCAATTGGTCGTCGGAACAATTCAACGCCTTCTTGATGCGCGAAAAATCGCGGGCTGCCAGCTGGTCCAGATGATCGTGCACGATGCACAGCGCACGTTCGTGCAAGGCGGATTCCGGCATGTCGCGCAACTGGAGTTCCAGGCACTCACGCGGATCGCGCGCACCCACCCCGCAGGGATCAAAATCCTGCACATGCTTGAGTGCGATACGAAGCTCTTCGCCCCGGTCTGCTGCTTCGCCCAGTTGCCCTTCGTCGAGCATGTCGACCAGATCTTCGATCCGTTGAGAGAGATAACCATCTTCGTCAAGCGCCTCGATCAGAAAACCTACCAGGGCGCGATCACGCGAGGGCAGCGTTGTCAGCGCCAACTGCGCCAACAGGTGATCGCGCAGGCTTGATGCGGCCGTTTGAATTTCGCCGGGGTCACTGTCGCCGTCTTCGTTGGAGTTGCGCGTGCCGGAGCCGATCTGCAGATCGGCTCCCCAGGAGATTTCGGCGGGTTCCGGGTGGTCGTTTTTTTCTCCACTTTCCACGCGCTCCAACGTCCGATGCGCGTCCTCGGAGGGCGAGAACGTTGCCGGTACGTCGGTATCTTCTCGCTCCAGCAAAGGATTGTCTTGCAGGAATTGCTCGATTTCCTGATTGAGCTCCAGGGTCGATAGTTGCAGCAAACGGATTGATTGCTGCAACTGCGGCGTGAGCGCAAGATGCTGGGAAACTCTGAGTTGAAGCGTCTGTTTCATGGATTGCGGCGGGCGATCCTACATCCGGAAATGTTCGCCCAAATAGACCTTGCGCACACTTTCATTATGGACGATTTCCTCAGGTTTGCCAGAGGCCAGGACTTCGCCTTCATTGATGATGGTGGCGCGGTCGCAAATGCCCAGCGTTTCCCTGACGTTGTGGTCGGTGATCAGCACGCCGATGCCCCGTTCCTTGAGGAAACGGATGATCTTCTGAATATCCAGCACAGCAATCGGATCGACCCCGGCGAAAGGTTCATCCAGCAGGATAAAACGCGGATCGGACGCCAGCGCGCGGGCAATTTCGACCCGCCGACGTTCCCCGCCGGAGAGCGATATCGCGGCGTTGTCCTTCAGGTGGGAGATGTGCAGTTCCTGTAGCAAACCATCGAGGTGCCCTTCGATTTGTTGCTCGTCAAGATTCTGCAATTCAAGTATGGCGCGGATATTTTCCGCCACAGTCAGACGCCGAAATACCGAGTTTTCCTGGGGCAGATAAGAGAGCCCCAGCCGGGCTCGCTTGTGGATGGGCATATGGGTGAGCGTCGAATCGCCGATGTGGATGGAGCCACCATCCGAAGTCACGAGTCCGACCACCATGTAAAAACAGGTGGTCTTGCCGGCGCCATTGGGGCCAAGCAATCCGACGACTTCTCCGCCATGCACATCGAAGGAAACGTCCTTGACGACGGTGCGGGCGTTGTATTTCTTGCGCAGGTTGCTTGCGGTAAGACTGATCACGATTCTTCCGGTTCTCGCAGTAGGTGGCGGATCACGTCCGTGGAAAAGCCCCGCGCTTGCAGAAATCGGGCTTGCTTCGCCCACGCGCGGCGATCTGCGGGCGGCGTACCAAACTTTCTCGTCCACAGGGCGCGAGCACGGTCCAATTCATCCGGAAATTCCGTCGCGGCAAGCTGCTGCTCGGCAAGTTCGGCTTCTATTCCCTTGGCACGCAGACCCTGGCGCAGCCTGACAATCCCGAAACGGTCGCTGTGACTGCGCAGGTAGGCGTCGGCGACGCGAGCATCGGAAAGCAATTTGGATCTTTCCAGTTCGGCGAGCAAAAGTGTAATTTCTTCCGTAGTGCCAAGGGGTGCAAGTTTTCTGGCTAGTTCAGCGCGCGAATATTCGCGCCGGGCCAGAAGCTTCAGTGCCTTCTGGCGTAATTCTTTCACGCGTCGGCGCTGGCCTCGGCCGGTTTCTTCTCGGCATCAATGCCCGCCACTGCCACCACACCGACAGCGACGCGCACCTTGTTTTCAATCTCGCGCGCCAGCTCGGGATGCTCGCGCAGAAAGTCGCGCGCGTTGTCTTTACCCTGGCCGATTTTCTCGCCTTTGTAGGCATACCACGCACCGGATTTTTCGACGATCTTGTGCTCAACGCCCAGCTCGACGATTTCGCCTTCGCGCGAGATGCCTTCGCCGTACAAGATATCAAAGTGGGCCTCGCGAAACGGGGGTGCCACCTTGTTCTTGACCACCTTGACCTTGGTTTCGTTGCCGATGACTTCTTCGTTCTTCTTGATGGCGCCGGTGCGGCGGATGTCGAGACGCACCGAGGCGTAAAACTTGAGCGCATTGCCGCCGGAAGTGGTTTCCGGGCTGCCGAACATCACGCCGATCTTCATGCGAATCTGGTTGATGAAAATCACCAACGTATTGGTGCGTTTGATGTTGGAGGTGAGCTTGCGCAAGGCCTGGCTCATCAACCGGGCTTGCAGGCCCGGCAACTGGTCGCCCATTTCGCCCTCGATTTCGGCGCGGGGCACCAGCGCCGCGACCGAGTCGATGACGATGAGGTCAATGCCGCCGGAACGCACGAGCATGTCGGTGATTTCCAGCCCCTGTTCGCCGGTATCCGGCTGCGAGATCAGGAGATCGGGCACATTGACGCCCAGCTTACCCGCGTAGACAGGGTCTAAAGCGTTTTCGGCATCAACATAGGCAGCTACACCGCCGGCCTTCTGCACTTCTGCGACGACTTGCAAACACAGTGTAGTTTTGCCCGAAGATTCCGGCCCGTAAATCTCCACGACCCTGCCGCGCGGCAAACCACCGATGCCAAGGGCGATGTCGAGTCCCAGGGAACCGGTCGAGACCACCTGAAGGTCATTATCAATCTGGCCTTGACCCATCTTCATGATGGCCCCCTTGCCAAACTGTTTTTCAATTTGGGCCAGGGCAGCTTGCAGGGCCTTGCTCTTGTTGTCATCCATGCTGTTTTTTCCTTTACGTTTTCTTGAGTAATTATGGCACAGTTCTTGCGCCGATCAGATCCAGCAATTGTTCAAGCGCAAAAACCACTGACTGCCGCCTGACTGCCTCCCGGGCACCACTAAAGTGGTGCGTCCGGACCACAGCATCCTGACCACGCTGGCACCAGGCGAAGCATACGGTGCCCACTGGCTTATCAGGTGAGCCACCGCTGGGTCCGGCAATTCCGGTGATTGCCAGCGAAATCATGGCTTTGGACTTTTCCAGTGCCCCGGCCGCCATTTCTACTGCGGTTTCCGCGCTGACCGCACCGTAGCGAACGAGGGTGCGCGCACCAACGCCGAGCTGCGCACGCTTGGCGTCATTCGAGTAAGTGACGAAACCGCGGTCAAACCACTCGGAACTCCCCGCAGTATGGGTGACGACCTGCGCAACCCAACCTCCGGTACAGGATTCCGCGGTCGCCAGCGTCAGACCAGCTTGCTTTAGGGCGGCGCCGACCTGCGTGGAAAGTTTTTCCAGTTCCGCTTCCATCACCACAACCGATCAATGGCAATTTTCAGCAGCGCCAACGTCAGCAACGTGTATGCGGCGGCAATTGCATCATCCATCATGACCCCGAAACCATTGTGCACCTCGCGATCAAAGTAGCGCGCCGGTTGAGGTTTGACGATGTCGAAGAAGCGGAACAGGAAGAAGGCGGCGATTTGCCACAGCAACCCGGCCGGCGTGAGCATCAGCACGGTCCAGAACGGAACGATTTCATCCCAGACGATGGCACCATGATCAGATACCCCCAGATCCCGACCGGTGATGTTGCAAGCCACCACGCCCAGGGCGAACATCAGCGCCAACGCCAGGGCAACGCCAGGGTCGGAAGGCACCATCATGCGCAACAACGGATACGTCGCCCAAGCGAAGACTGTGCCGGCTGTACCGGGTGCAAAAGGCGATAGCCCGCTGCCGCAACCACAGGCAATGAAGTGCGCGGGGTGCGAGAGCAAAAATTTCAGCGGGGGCGCTTTGGACATGTCGCTTTATTTGAAATGATCGTAACCATGTTTGTCGAACGGGATGCGCTTGCCCGCGCTATCCAGCAGCTTGATGTCGTCGGCTTTTCCGTGGCCAATGCTGCCTATGCAAGTTAGCGTTAACTGAAGCCGCTCGGACAGCGCGGTGATTTCAGTATGCCGCATGGCAGAGGCTGTAAACAGTAATTCGTAGTCATCGCCGCCGGACAGCAGGCAATCCGTTGCAAGCGCACGGTCGATGCCCGTGTTGTAAACCGTTTGCGGGAAATGTGCCAGATACACGGTTGCGGCGACTTTCGATTGTTCGAGAATGTGCCCAAGATCGGCCAGCACGCCATCTGAAACGTCAATCGCGGAATGTGCCAAACCGCGCAACGCCAAACCCAGCGCAACCCGGGGCTGTGGCCGATGCAACGCCATGAGACAAGCCGCTTGCGCCGTCGGGTTAAGTACACAGCGCTGCTGCAAATGCGCAAGACCAAGGGCGGCAAGACCGGGCGCGCCGGAAATCCAGATTTCGTCGCCCGGTTGCGCATTGGAACGAAGCAAGGCCTGGCCATCCGGAACATCACCGAAAATAGTCACGCAGAAAGTCATCGGACCACGCGTCGTATCGCCGCCGATCACGTCAATGCCATAGGTTTCGGCACACGCAAAAAAGCCATTCGCGAATGCGGCAATCCATGGCTCATCCGCCGCCGGAAAAGCCGCAGCGAGTAATGCCCAGTGGGGTTCAGCGCCCATCGCCGCCATATCGGAGACATTCACCGCAAGCGCTTTCCAGCCAAGGTTTTCAGGGTCGGTATTAGCCAAAAAATGAGTGCCCGCAACCAGCATGTCGGTAGAGACCACCCATTCCCTGCCCGGCGCGGCTTTGACAATGGCGCCGTCGTCGCCCACCCCCAGCATGGTATGCGTGAGGGGACGTTTGAAGTAACGGTTGATCAGGGCAAATTCGGAAGGCATAGTCGGAAACTGCGGAGATGCAAGAAGAAACCTCCGGTTTCTCTTTAGTCGCCAAAGGATATTTCTTGTTGGGCGTTTCCTTGCTCCACTGTAGTGCTTACCGTCGATGCGGGCACCGCAATCAATGCGGGGCGTACCGGGGATGAAACCTTTGAGTCAAAAGGTCGCAGCGTTGGCGCTATTTTATCCAGTACGCCATTGACGAATTTGTGACCATCGGTCCCGCCAAAGGTCTTCGCCAGCTCGATGGCTTCGTTGATCACCACACGGTAGGGCGTTTCCGGTTGACACTTCAGTTCGAATACAGCGAGCAGCAAGATGCAGCGTTCAATCGGGGAAATCTCGTTCCACGGACGGGAAACGTACGGCTCAATATCGCCACGCAAATCGGCAGCATCCGTCAGCGCACCATGCAAGAGATTTGTGTACAAGGCATTGTCCGCCTTGTCGAAGCCCGGAACGCTTTCCGCCTGAACAGTGATTGCCGCCTCATCCTGCCCGCCCACCTGCCATTGGTACAGGCCCTGAACGACAAATTCCCGCGCCCTGTGGCGCGGTGAACGCGCGGAACTCATTTGATCGCCTTTTGCAGATTGGCCATTTCAATCGCAGCGCGGGCGGCATCGCCGCCTTTTTCGAGCATCCGTGCCAGCGCCTGGTCATCGTTCTCTGTCGTCAGTACGGCATTGGCAATGGGGATGCCGGTGGTCAGTTGAACGTCGCTGATACCGCGCGCGGATTCATTGGAGACGATCTCGAAATGGTAAGTCTCGCCGCGCACTACGCATCCCAGCGCCACCAGTGCATCGACATTGGCGCTTTGGGTCATACGCTGCAAAGCCAGCGGCAACTCCAGTGCGCCGGGCACGGTGACCAGCAGGATGTTTTCCGACTTGACCCCGAGCCGCTGCAATTCATCCAGGCAGCCGGAAAGAAGACCCTCGCAGATCTCCGGATTGAAGCGGCTCATGGCGATGCCAACGTGCAGCACGGCACCATCAAGGTTGGGTTCGATTTCGCGGATGTCATGTTTACGCGCCACGGGTTTCCTCCGTTTCTTCAGGGTGCAGATAGCCGCAGATTTCCAGGTCAAAGCCAGTCATGCTGGGCATCTTGCGCGGGGTCATCATCAGCCGCATTTTGCGCACCCCGATATCGCGCAGGATTTGCGCGCCGATGCCGTAGAGGCGGGTATCCCATTTTGTCGTGTGGGCTCCGTTCACCCGCTCCGCGGTAAGCGCCGTAATGACTTCCTTGCTGATTTCCTTGCGTTGCAACAGCACCAGAACGCCATGGCCCTCACGGGCGATAACGCTCATCGCCTGGTCGATGGTGAACGAATAGGGTTGGCTATGGAAGTCAAGAAAATCGAGAATCGAAAGGTGTTGATGCACCCGCACCAGCGTTTCTTTCGCTGGATCGATCTTGCCACGGATCATCGCAAAATGAACTTCGCCGCTGGTTTGGTCGGTATATGCGCGCAGCCTGAACGCGCCGTGCGCGCCGATCACTTCGCGCTCGGCGACGCATTCGACCAGTTTTTCATTTTCGCTGCGATAGTGGATCAGGTC
Source organism: Sterolibacteriaceae bacterium (assembly GCA_043738385.1). Lineage (GTDB taxonomy): Bacteria > Pseudomonadota > Gammaproteobacteria > Burkholderiales > Rhodocyclaceae > JANYCD01. Next base: position 6,159 of record JAYUGL010000016.1, on the reverse strand, counting down.
ACGAATGGTGCCAATTTTTAGCTTGTGTTCGTTGGCGAACACAAGCAAGTCGGGCAACCGTGCCATGGTGCCGTCTTCCTTGAGGATTTCGCAAATCACCGCGGCTGGTTCCTTACCCGCCAATCGGGCCAGATCACAGCCGGCTTCGGTGTGACCGGCGCGGACCAGGACACCGCCGTTCTGCGCCATCAATGGAAAGATATGGCCCGGCTGGACGATGTCCGTCGCCTTTGCATCTTTTGCCACCGCTGCTTGTATTGTGCGGGCCCGGTCATGGGCGGAAATTCCGGTGGTCACACCCACCGCTGCTTCAATCGAGACGGTGAAAGCCGTACCGTGGGATGATTTGTTGTCGCGCACCATCTGTGACAGATTGAGTAACCGGCAGCGATTTTCCGTCACGGTCAGGCAAATCAGGCCGCGACCGTGCTTGGCCATGAAGTTGATGGCCTCAGGCGTCACGTGTTCGGCCGCCATGACCAAATCACCTTCGTTCTCGCGATCCTCTTCGTCAACTAGAACGACGATGCGGCCAGCACGCATCTCGGCGATGATGTCCTGAATCGGGCTGATACTCATGGAATGGCGTTGCTGCGGAAAGAGCCGCCCATTTTACGCCGGATTCATCAGGCGTTCGACGTAACGCGCGATCAGGTCCACTTCCAGATTCACCCTGCTGCCATACTTCAAGTGTTTGAGCGAAGTGACCGCAATGGTGTGAGGAATCAGGTTGATGGAGAATTCGGCGCCGTCAACGCGATTGGTGGTCAGGCTCACGCCGTTCACCGTGATGGATCCTTTGCGTGCAATGTATTTCGTCAAGTCTTCTGGGGCGCGAATCACCAGTTCATGCGACTCGCCAATCCTGTCGAACTTCAGCACTTCTCCGACGCCATCGACATGGCCGGAGACCAGATGCCCACCAAAGCGGCCAGTCATTTGCATGGCCTTTTCCAGATTGACCTCCTGGGCGCTGTCCAGCCCTACCGTGCAGTCCAAAGTTTCACGCGAGACGTCGACACTGAAACTGTGCACTGTCTTATCGACGACGGTCAGACATACGCCGTTGCAGGCGATGGAGTCACCAAGTGCCACGTCGTCCATGTCGAGCCGGCCCGCAGCGACAACGAGGCGCAATCCCTGTTCCAGGGGTTGCAGAGCGGTGATCCTGCCGGTGGTGGCGACGATGCCGGTGAACATGGGAGTGGGTCCTCTGGGAAAGCAATTCGATACTAGCGTTGAAGATGGATTGCAACAAGTGCGGCTTATGCCACCGTCAACGATTCAAGCGCCACATCTGGCGTGGCGATGCGGAACATGCCGTTCAGTCTGTCGCGCCGCGCCAACTTCAACAAAGCCTTGTCTGCGGTGAACAGCCAGTCGGCGCGGCCATCGCGGGCAAGTTCAAGAAACTTCTGGTCGTCGCGATCCTGACAACGCGGTAGCGGGGGACGCAACTGGCCGCGCGGCTCGCGGACATGCTGTGCGATGTCAAGATAGCGGTGGTAAGCCTGATGTTGTGCAGCGGCGTCGAACTTCAATTTCGGGTAGCCCAACACCCGGCGATACTCGATAAGAGAAGCTTCGTTGGCGAGTGCGGCCCATGCGCCGCACTCCACTTGTTGCCGCAGCGGAACAAAGCGACTGTCAACGAATGCCCAGAGCGATAGCACCACATTGGTATCGAGTACGACGCGCAACGGCGCGTGTGCGGCCAAAGGATTCGCCATCGCGCCGATCAAGCTTTTTTCTGCGTGGCGAGGTGAAACTTGGCGTAAGTCCCTGGGGCATCCTCGACCACTTTCAGCTTGCCTTTCGCCGGATCGCGGGCCGGTACTTTCTCATTGCCATTGAGTTGGGCGATCCATTTTTGCCAATCGGTCCACCACGATCCTTCGTGCTGTGTCCTTCCCTCAAACCAGTCTTCTGGCGTTGCCGGCAACGTCTTGATCGCGGCCTTGTCATCGCGCGTCCAGTAGCCGTACTTGTTGGCCGAAGGGGGATTCACGACGCCCGCGATATGCCCCGAACCACCGAGCACAAAACGCACCGGCCCGCCCAAATGGGTCGCGCCGAGGTAGGTGCCCTGCCACGGCGCGATGTGGTCTTCGATGGTGGAAATGAAATAGCTGGGCGTTTTCACTTTTGACAGATCAATCGGTACATCGGCAAGCGTAATGCCGTTCGGCTGGGCCAGCAGATTCTTCAAATACATGTTGCGCAGATAGAAGCTGTGCATCCTGTAAGGCATGCGGGTCGAGTCGGAGTTCCAGAACAACAGGTCGAAGGGAAAGGGTTCTTTACCCATCAGGTAATTACTGACCACAAAGGACCAGATCAGGTCATTGGAACGCAGCGCGTTGAAGGTCGACGCCATGTCCGAACCCTCCAGATAGCCATGCTCAGACATTTTCTTCTCCAGCATCGTGACCTGCTGTTCATCGATGAACACCCCCAGTTCGCCGGGGATGGTGAAATCGAGCAGGGCGACGAAAAATGTCGCGGATGCCACGCGCTTGTCTTTCTTTGCCGCCATATAGGCCAAAGTTGAACCGAGCAAGGTGCCACCGAGGCAGTAGCCGATGGTGTTGATTTCCTGCACCCCGGTCTGTTTGCAGACTGCGTCGATGGCAGCCAGCGCGCCCTCGGTCAGGTAGTCCTCGAAACTTTTCTCCGCCAGCCTCGCGTCTGGATTGACCCAGGAAACGCAAAACACGGTGTGCCCCTGATCAGTGGCCCACTTGATGAAGGAGTTTTTTTCGCGCAGGTCGAGGATGTAGTACTTGTTGATCCACGGCGGGAAGATGAGCAGCGGTTTTTTGTATTGCTTGGCAGTCGTCGGTGCAAATTGCAGCAACTGGATCAAGTCATTCTGGAACACCACCTTGCCGGGCGAGGTGGCAACGTTCCCGCCCAGTTCGAAGGCGTCGGTGTCGGTCATCTTGACGCGCAACTTGCCATCGCCGGCTTCGATGTCGCGCAGCAGGTTGCTGAAACCATTGATCAGGTTTTGTCCTTGCGTCTTCACAGTCTCGTTCAGGACCTCGGGATTGGTCATCGCGAAATTGGACGGAGCCAACGCGTCGATGAATTGACGGGTAAAGAAATTGACCTTCTTCTGTTCCTGATCGGACAATCCGTCCACATTGCCCACGGCGTCGTGAACGTGGCGGGCGGTGATCAGGTAGGACTGCTTGATAAAATCAAACAGAAAATTTTCTTCCCACTCCGGACCCTTGAAGCGATTGTCGCCCTTGATCGCCGCCACAATAGGAGGCGCCTGCACGCCGGCAAAGCGCAGCATCGAGTGCTGCCAAAGCGACATGTAGTCCCACACCAGGTTCATTTGCGCTTGCGCCATCTTGTAGGGATTCGCCAGCATCTTGGACATCATGTCCATGAAGGCCTGGGCGACACCCAGTTCGTCGGCAGGTGTGGTCAAACCATGCTTCATCTGACGTTGCATGTATTCGGTGAGCAACTTGGACGAGTGTTGCGCCACTTCGGCATAGGTCTTGGCGACTTGATCGGGAAGTGGATTACTGGTTTTTTTTTGGTCGGACATCTGCGCTCTCCTGTTATTGACGGACGTTAATAACTTCCAGACGTCTCGCTGGAGCCCCATTGTAACCGGTGGGAATAGATTTGTTGCATTGCAATATAACTCCACCGATTTACGCGCGAGACATCGTTTATGCTTGTTGCAAACTCTTCTGGCAAACCTCTAATGGCTAAAAATCAGAACATGGCACTTCCAACCAATGTGCGCCTTATTGATGTCGGCCCGCGCGATGGCCTGCAAAACGAAAAGGAGGCAGTGCCAACTGCGGTCAAGCTGGAACTGATTCACCGGCTTCGTGCTGCCGGGATCAGGACCATCGAAGCCACCGCTTTTGTGTCACCCAAGTGGGTGCCACAGATGGCCGACAGCAGCGCGGTCATGGCGGCCATTGCCAACGACGACGATGTCACTTATATGGCGTTGACTCCGAATCTCCAGGGTTTCGAAGCAGCGCTCGCCGCAGGTTGCCGTAATGTCGCCGTATTCGCGGCGGCGTCGGAGACCTTCTCGCAGAAGAACACCAATTGTTCGATTGCGGAAAGCTTTGATCGCTTCAGTCCGGTGATGGATGCCGCCACCAAAGCTGGAATACGGGTGCGGGGCTACGTGTCCTGCGTGGTTGGCTGCCCCTATGAAGGCGATATTCGCCCGACCGCCGCCGCCGACATCGCACGGAGGCTATTCGAAATGGGATGTTATGAAGTGAGCATGGGCGATACCATCGGCGTCGGCACCCCGGGCCGCATATGCGCGATGTTCGAGGCGGCGGCCAAATACATTCCCGTGAACAAACTCGCCGGACATTTCCACGACAGTTACGGCATGGCCATCGCCAATATCTACGCGTCCCTGGAAATGGGCATCTCCGCATTCGACAGTTCTGTGGCGGGATTGGGCGGCTGTCCCTACGCACCGGGGGCTTCAGGCAATGTGGCGACCGAGGACGTGGTCTACCTGCTGCGCGGGCTGGGCATTGAGTGCGGCGTCGATCTTGATGCGCTGGTCGATACCGCTTTGTGGATTTCCACTTACCTGGGGCGTCCGCCAGCGTCAAAAGTGGCGCGCGCGATGACAAGACGCGCAATGACAAGACACTAAGGCTTGGTTATTCTTCGCCCATGCGACTGTTTCTAATCAGTGGTCTTTCCGGCTCGGGCAAGAGCGTGGCGCTCCACGTCCTCGAGGATGCCGGTTATTTCTGTGTGGATAATCTGCCGGCCACGCTGTTGCCCCAACTCATCGCGCAACTGGCGGCGGAGGGTTACGACCGCGTCGCGGTGGCCATGGACATGCGCAGCGGCGCCAGTCTGGCGGCCTTGCCCAAGCAGTTGCGCGATTTGCAGGCGCAAGGCAATGTCGAACTGCGCTTTGTTTTTCTCGATGCCCGCGATGATGTGCTGATTCAGCGCTTCTCCGAAACGCGGCGCCGCCACCCGATGGCCGACGACAACACTTCCCTTGCCGAAGCCATCGGTCGCGAACGCGAAGCGCTGGAAACCCTGGCCAGTCTCGGGCACCGCATCGACAGCAGTGAGTTGCGTCCCAATGCCTTGCGTACATTCGTTCGCGATTTCGCCGAGCTTGAAGCTGGCGCCGGCTTCATTCTGTTATTCGAATCTTTTGGTTTCAAACACGGCCTGCCGCTCGATGCCGACCTGGTGTTCGACGTGCGTTGCCTGCCCAATCCGCACTACGACCCGGCGCTGCGCCCGCTCAGTGGACGTGACGCGCCGGTTGTCGCGTTTCTCGAAGCGCAACCCGAGGTCACCAGAATGGCGGAGGACATCCATCGTTTCGTCGCCAACTGGTTGCCGGCCTATTTGCGCGACAACCGTTCCTACCTTACCGTGGCGATCGGTTGCACCGGCGGCCAGCATCGCTCGGTGTATTTCGCGGAATGGCTGATGGCCCGTTTCAAGGGTTCGGCGCGCGTACTGGTGCGGCATCGCGAACTGCCGACATGAAAACTGGCGACTGGACGGCGCTAATGCGACCCGGTGACTGGTTCACCGTCGCCATCGGACTCGCGTTGGTCATCGTTTCCTACCCGCTTTTATGGCGCGGAGGCGCGGCCGAAAAAGCGGTGGTCAGGCGTGACGGTGTGGTGGTCGCAGAGTTGCCGCTCAACATTTCGAAACGCATCGTCGTCGATGGCCCCAGCGGCGCAACAGTGATCGAAGTGCAACCGGGACGGGCCCGCGTTTTATCCGATCCGGGACCGCGCCAATACTGCGTCAAGCAAGGCTGGCTGACTCAGGCCAATGCCATCGCCATTTGCGCGCCCAGCCATTTAAGTCTTGCCCTGACGGGGCGCAGTCCAAATCATGACAGCCTCAGTTATTGAACTGCCGGTAACCGCCGATGATCGCCGTATCGCCCGCTATGCGGCGGCAGCCATTGCCCTCACGATTGCCGAAGCGTCCATTCCCACGCCCCTGCCCGGGGTCAAGCCGGGGCTGGCCAACATTATTGTCCTGATGGTGTTGATGCGTCATGGCTGGCGCGATGCGGTTTGGGTGTCGCTGTTGAGAGTGGTGGCCGGCAGTTTGCTGGTCGGCCAGTTTCTCGCACCGGGATTTTTCCTCAGCCTGTGCGGC
>JAYUGL010000015.1:0-7836 GCA_043738385.1 Sterolibacteriaceae bacterium | reverse complement strand
TGACCTTGCCCCTGAAAAACGTATTTCTTAGCTGGGAGTAAATTGCCTGGAACAGGAGATACGAGATGACGAGAGAGAAGGTCAAGCGGACAGCCTATACGCTGGAGTACAAACTCGAAGCGGTGCGGTTGGTCACAGGAGGTCAAGCCAAGGCCGTCACCGCCAAGGTACTGGGCATACCGGTGCCGACGTTGGACAACTGGTTACGGCTATCTGCCCAAGGCAAGCTGACAGGAGCCGGTGCCAAGCCGGTGAGTGCGGAGCAAATGGAACTGGCGCGGCTGAGGGCTGAGTTGGCGCGGGTCAAGATGGAGCGCGACATCCTAAAAAAAGCGACGGCGTCCCCCAGGGGGATTTCCTCCGGGGCATACTTCGCGAAAGATGTGCTGTGAGGTATGACCAAAGGAAATCCCCGTGGGATGCCTGGATCACCCGGCACAAATACAAGTGGCCCGTCACTTTGCAATGCGGCGTATTGGGAGCCAGCGCCAGCGGCTACTTTGCGCATATTGCCGATACCGACCCAGAGGCGTCTTCAGGGTCAGGTCGGCGACTGAGCGACGAAGCCGTGCTGGTGCACATCAAGGCCGCCCACGCTGAAAGCAAAGGTGAATATGGCTGGCCCAGAATCTGGAAAGCATTGTTAGCCAAAGGTGTTCGGGTCGGCAAAGACCGTCTCCAGAAACTGATGGAGCAGCACGGCATCAAGGCCCGGGGCAAGCGTCGGTATGTGGTGACCACCGACGGCAAACACCATCTGCCTATCGCCGCCAACCTGCTGGATCGGAATTTCCAGCCCGATCAGCCGAACGCCGTGTGGGCCAGCGACATCACCTACATCCCCACGGATGAGGGCTGGCTGTACCTGGCGGCGGTGATTGACCTTTACAGCCGTCAAGCGGTGGGCTGGAGCATGCAACCCCACATGCAGACCAGCCTGGTGGCTGATGCGTTGCGCATGGCATGGTTCCGCCGACATCCCGATGCGGGATTGATCTTCCATTCAGATCGCGGCAGCCAGTATTGCAGTCATGAGTTTCAAGCCATCTTGAAGCAGTACGGTATGCAAAGTTCGATGTCACGCCGGGGCAATTGCTGGGACAATGCGCCTACCGAGAGCCTGTGGGGATCATTGAAAGTCGGCAGGTTGCATGGGATGCGGTTTGAAACCCGGCGACAGGCGATGGACCAGGTGATTGACTGGCTCATGTTCTACAATCACCGGCGACTTCACTCAACTTTGGGCTACATCAGCCCGATGCAGTTCGAGAAAAACTGGTTCGCGGCCCAGTTGAAAAACGCCGCATGATGAACCGGTTAAGAGATACGAACTACAGGGGCAAGGTCACACTTCAACATCGAGAATGTCACTACGCCTGATGGCGGTGAGGCAATGGAACAAATGGCATTCACGATGATGCCGGTAGGCTTGCACATGCAATTGCGTTCCCCTGGCAGGTGACAACGCTATTTAGTCTGCCGTTTTCTTTGCGTATAATCTTTTTTCCCACGAGGCATATAGCACTCGACGCACTCGAAACCGCACTGGAAACAAGGCACTTTTATGCGTAACGCCGTTTCAACCCAGGATCTTCGCATCGGCATGTTTGTAGCCGACCTCGATCGACCGTGGCTGGGAACACCGTTTGTGCTTGAGGGATTCCTGATCAAATCGCAGGACGACATCGACACCCTGCGCAAGTATTGTCAGTTCGTCCATGTTGATCATTCCCGCTCTACCGGTGAACACCACAAGACGCAAAGTCAATGGCGCCCTGAGCAACACAGGGCCCGCGTTACCGAGATGCCAAAAGCACCCGCTGTGCAACGCGACTTCCATAAAGTCCTGCTCGCCTTGCAAAAGCAGGAAAAAGAAAAATCACCAAAACGTGAAGTCCGGCTGGCTCAACTTCGCAGCCGCCCGATACCGCAACTTCAGCCCTACGATCAACAAAGTGATGTTGAAGAAGAGCTTCTCTATACCGCGCCGTTCTTCGAGGAACTCCGCGACTCACTGAGTAGCGTTGCTGAAGCGCTCAAAGCGGACGGCATTCCCGACTACACCCTGATCAAGGAAAACCTGACCGAGGTCGTGCGCAGCGTGCAACGCAATCCTGATGCCGCGATCTGGCTGACCCGGTTGCGCAGCACCGATCACTACACCTACGATCATTCGCTCGATGTATCGGTGCACATGATCGTATTCGGCCGTTATCTCGGCATGTCCGAAGACACCTTGCAGATGATCGGCCTCGCCGCGCTGATGCTTGATGTCGGAAAATCGCGCATCTCGGCGGAGATGCTGGCCAAGATCGAACCACTCGAGCCAGCCGAGTTCGAACATATCAAGGCCCACGTTGCCGAGTCCGTGCAGATATACAAAAGCACTAGTGTTTATGACCGCAATATCCTGCCGATCATCGCGCAACATCATGAGCGACACGATGGCTCGGGCTACCCGAATGGTCTTGCCGGCAGGGATATCTACCTGCATTCAGAAATGGCCGGCATCATCGACACCTACTGCGCAATGATCCGTCTGCGTCCGTATCGCGCGCCCATTTCCACGCAACGCGGTCTTGAACATTTGATGAAAGTGCGCGCAACCCAGTTTCGCGACACGCTGGTAGATCAGTTCGCGCAATGCATCGGCATTTATCCGGTGGGCAGCATCGTCGAACTCAACAGTGGCGAGATAGCGGTGGTGGTCGCACAGAATCAGGTGCGCCGCCTCAAACCACGCGTGATGATTCTGCTCGCGCCAGACAAAACGCCCGACCGCCGGCCGCGCACCATAGACCTGATCTACGATCCGGCCACGCCTACCGACGAGGCCTACCGGATTATCAGAGCATTGCCGTCGGATGCCTACGGAATCGACCCCAAAGATTTTTTCCTCAGTTAACGTGGAAAACCAAAGTGGAAAATAATGCCCTCGCCGAACTCACCGTCGCCAACCTGGCGGCGGCTGAACAGGCAATTGATCGCCTGATCGGCGAATCAGGTGCGCATGCCAGCTTTGGTGTCGTGCGCATTGAACTGGAACCCAACAACCAGCTGGCGCGACTTTCCGCCGCCGAGTTTGCCCGCCTCGTCGCCGAGATCACGCGGGTGCTGCAAGCGCATTTGCGACCCGGCGACCAGCTGTTTACCGATCATGGCTGGACCTGGCTGATCATTCTGCCGAAGCTCGTCAGCCCGACCCACTTAACCTTGGCGCTCATCAAACTGCAACAAGCCCTTGATGAAAACAGAGACATCGTCGCCCTGGCACAAGGCCCTATCCTGCCGGTGCTTGGCAGCGCGTTCTATCCACAATCCGCCGGCGATGCGCATGGTTTGCTCACCATGGCCAAACTGGCGAGTTATGAAGCCTGGCGTTCGGGCGAACGCTTCCGGATCGAATTGCCCCGCGACGACTCAGAAACACGACATTTGTCCGAGCTGGCAACGCGAATTCCGGGCGCGCTTCAAGGCGATCTTCTTGAAATTTACTTGCAACCACAGCTGGTCACCAGCACCGGAGAATGCGTTTCCGTCGAAGTGCTATTGCGCTGGCGCGACGAAGACAGCACATGGATATCACCACCGCTGATCATCGCGGCAATCGAGCGGGCAGGCGTCAGGCCCGCCTTCAATCGCTGGCTGATTCAGCGCACGGCACGTTGCCTGAAGGCGCTGGACGCGCAAGGCATTGTCGTCAATTACGCCATCAACCTGGTAGCTGCCGACATTCACGATCCCGAGATTGTCGACCTCGTCAGCCAGACACTATCCACATGGGAAGTAGACCCGAAACGCATCACGCTTGAAATCACCGAAACCGCAATGGTTCGCGAAACCGTCGACACGAAGTTGAATCTGCACCAGCTCAAGAAGCTCGGCGTGCGCCTGTCACTCGACGACTTCGGCACCGCCTACTCCGGCATGGCCTACCTGCGCCGCATGCCGATTGACGAGCTGAAAATCGACCAGATATTCGTGCGCCGCATTGCCGAGTCGGAAAAGGATAGAGAGATCGTCACCTCAATCATCCGCCTTGCGCATCAACTCCACATTAACGTAGTCGCTGAAGGCGTTGAAACCCAGGAAGCCTTGTACGCCCTACGCAGCCTCGACTGCGACCTGGTCCAGGGATTCCATTTCAGCACCCCGTTGTCTGCCGATGACTTTGCCACCTGGTGGAAGAACCGCGCGATCGGCACACGACTGACGTGAAGCAGTCGAGCAATGCTGTTGGCAGCAAGCTGCCAGTGTGCAAAATACCAAGCGAACACCTTTCCGACCCAGTCCGTATCATTGGAGTTGGTAAAGAGACGGACATCAGATAATCTCCATGTCATTCAGCCTCGTAGATGGTTTTATAGGCGTCCGTATGATTATCGATGCCAGACAGAGCAGAAGTGGCTCCGTTCGTTTGAACAGCAAACCCCGATTTATAAGTGGAATCACTACTGTCCGGTTAAAACTCGAAGAGATTCAATTGGTTGTTGATTGTGTTGATATCTGATGTGTAGCCGTTTCCCGGAAAGGCTTGCTGCAAGGGCATCTTTTCGAACAGGGTGACGGACAGAATCTGTAGCAAAGTGTAGAGCGAGGCGTCGAGGTTGAGACGTTTTTTGATGGTAGCGACGAGGACATAGACCGATACGGCGATCCAGATTTGCGACTTGACCGCATTCTCGGAAGTCCCGTAGAACTTCTTGATACGCAGATGCTGCTTGATCCACTTGAAGAACAGTTCCACCTGCCATCGCGCCTTGTAGAGCGCGCAGATGGTGGCTGCCGGTAGAGTGACGTTGTTGGTCAAGAACACCAACGTCTTGTCGGACTCGGCATCCTTGAAGCGGATGCGGCGCAGATGAGCGGGATAGTCTTGCCGGGTGTAAAAGCCGTCGAGCGCAATCGTCTGATCGCAAATGATACCGGTGTCGCGATCCGTCTGCGCCGAATAGACGCGATGGAAGTCCATGTTCGACTTGGTGCGGGTAACGAAGAACGCCCTGGCCAGATGCAGAACATGCAGGCGTGCGAAGTCGACGTAGCCTCTGTCAATCACGTAGATCGCTCCGGGCTCCGGAATCAACAGATCGAGCGCATGCACATCGTGCAGCTTGCCGTCGGAGATGTGGATGAAGCTGGGAATGTTGCCGCGTCCCACGGGGATTTCCTTCGGTCACAAGTCGAGCAGCGTGTGCACCTTCACCGCAGCCTTGGTCGAGCGGAAGTGCGCCCAGGGAAAGATCGACAGGCACAGATCGATGGTCGTCGAGTCCAAGGCATGGACGGTGTGCGACAATTCCAGTCCGAGGTCTTCGTTGGCGTAGAGTTTCCGCGCTTGAGCAATCAGCCTCTGCGCAAAGTCGGCGTAGATGCGCCAATCGCGCGACTCGTTGGCATCCCACCAGGGGACTTCCTGCGCGGGGCGTCGGCCAGCGTCGCACCGGGGCGGAGAAGCCCATGTGATAGAGCTTGCCGGTTTGCGCTGTCAAACACACCTCGATGTCGCGCAGACTCTCTCGGTAGATCAATTGGGCAAACGCCATGATGCGAAACTGCTCCGCGCAAGGCAGCGTGCGAACGCCATGATCGCCGCCATATTTCTCGACATACCGAGCAAACGTCGTCCACGGCAGAAAGTCCATGAGTTGAGCGAACAGCGTCTTGCCAGTATTCATGGCGGCCTCCGGGATAAAACCCCAAAGACTGCCCGAATCGGCTTTCCCCGTTCAAATCGACACCACCTTTCATCGCTCGCAATCCCGCTCCAGTCACGGCTTTCAGACGTTTATCCCCGGATTTAATCGGACACTAGTGGCGCGCCACATCAAATCGATCCGTCGTGCGACTGGACTCCGACGGCGAGCCGAGCCGGCCGATGGGGGCGAAGCCGTTGATGTGCAGGCGCGGCCCCATCAAGCGGTCGACGCAAGCAGATCACAGCTTAAACGAACGCCTGGCGCTATCCGCAAGCATCTTCATGCCACGCTCGGCGACGACCGAAGAAAATCTTCGTGGGATGCGGCCGAGAAAGTTGCTGGAAGACTGGCTCAACACCCAGCATCAACAAGAATTGGCGGCAGGTTGAAAAACGAAAAACAGGGGGAAGCTCAGTGTTTCAGCAGGCTACTAATACGGTAGGCACAGCGCCGATCACCGCTATGGAGGTATTCGAATCGTTCCACGGACACGCCGTCACCCAGTACCGCGCGGAAGAGTGACAGTTCACCGCCGCAGAGCATCCCGCTGAAGCGCGCGGCGCTGTCGATGGCGCAGTGGTTCTGCAGGAATTCAATCGTCCCGTCGCTCACTTGGCGCCATTCAGCCATATAGCCTTCGGCGCGTCGAATTTTCGCCAGCGCCGCCACGCGCTGCTTGAGTGGCGTGCCGGGCCCGGGCATCCGCACGCGGTAGGCCTCGATCTGTTGCTGCGTTGACGCGCTGATCAGGCGCGCGAGACCTTCTTCGCCGAAGGTACTTTGGACGGCTTGGAGCATCCCGACGGCGAACTCCGCGTGACGGTTCGGGAATTGCTCATTGGCCTTGGGCGTGAGGCGCCAGACACGTGCCGGACGGCCAACCTTTCGCTTTTCATCAACGTAGTCGACCAGTCCCTCTTCCTGGAGGACGGCGAGATGTTGACGCACAGCCATCGTCGTAACGCCAAGCCGTTCGGCCATTCGCGCAGCCGTTTGGGGACCCTTTGTCTTGAGCAACAAGGGCAATCTGTCGCGGCCCGAGGCCGGCTTTTGCGTTGTTAGAGCCATATGATGCCCTCTGATTTTTAATGTTATTAAGTAAAGTACTTGCTTATTAAAATAAAGTCAAGCGACTGGCCGTAGGTTAATAAAGAAAGCGTATTGTTGACAAATATAAACAAAGAGTATACTTTTCTAAATATCAAATATCGGGTACGGTTGGCGCCGAGGTTCCAGCGGAAAGCGATCCGACAACGCGTTCTCTTTAGACAAGGAGTCGTTTCATGACGGCAACAACGATCAACGCGGCCAGCACGATGCAGGAGGTGCTGGCGGCCTATCCGAGCGCGCAGCGGGCTCTGTTTCAACATTTCCACATCGGCGGATGTAACAGTTGCGGCTATGAACCCGGGGACATCCTCGGGGAGGTTGCACGCAGCCACAAAATCAAGGATCTCGACGCGCTCATCGCATTCATCGAACAGGCCGAGCAGGCCGATCGGCGTATGCAGATGCGCCCGGTGGACGTCGCGGCGGCGCTTCAAAGCAAGTTTCCTCCCCGTCTGGTCGACGTTCGGACCCGGGAAGAGTGGGAGTTGGCTCGAATCCATGGCGCAACGCTCAACACAGAAGATCTGGCGCAGGAAATGATGCGCTTGCCCAAGGACACGCTGATCGTCTTCCATTGCCACCTCGGGCAGCGCAGCCTCGACGCCGCTTCGTACTTCGCCGGCCATGGCTTCAAGAACGTCCGCTCGATGACGGGCGGCATCGACGCCTGGTCGAACGAGGTGGACCCGTCCATCCCGCGCTACGAAATGGCCGCGGATCCGACCTCTGACGGAACGACGCTCAGGCTGCTGCGCTCGGTGGTTTCGCAAGAGGCTGGCTGTCGCAGCAAGAGCGCCGGCAAAAATACTTTGGGGAGTCGGCCATGAGCGCTGTACAGAACGAACTGCGCGAGTTCACCGAGCGCGAGTACAAGTACGGCTTTGTCACCGAGCTTGAGACGGATGCGGTGCCACGCGGGCTCAGTGAGGACATCGTCCGGCTGATCTCGAGCAAAAAGAATGAGCCCGAGTGGCTGCTGGAGTGGCGCCTCAAAGCCTACCGGCACTGGTTGACCATGGCGGAGCCG
>JAYUGL010000014.1:0-19721 GCA_043738385.1 Sterolibacteriaceae bacterium | reverse complement strand
GATGACGGCGCGGAGACCGACCTCGACCTCGGGCACTACGAACGCTTCATCACCACGCGGATGAAGCGGACCAACAACTTCACCTCGGGCCAGATCTACAAGAGCGTGCTCGAGAAAGAGCGTCGCGGCGACTACCTGGGCAAGACGGTGCAGGTGATCCCCCACGTCACCAACGAGATCCAGGAGTTCGTCAAGCGCGGCGCGGTGGATGTGGAGGTGGCCATCGTCGAGATCGGCGGCACGGTGGGCGACATCGAGTCGCTGCCCTTCCTCGAAGCCATCCGCCAGATCGGTTTCGAAGAGGGCAGGAACAACGCCTGCTACATCCACCTCACGCTGTTGCCCTACATCCCGACGGCGGGGGAACTGAAAACCAAACCCACCCAGCACTCGGTCAAGGAACTGCGCGAGATCGGCATCCAGCCCGATGTGCTGCTGTGCCGCGCCGACCGCCCGGTGCCCGACGAAGAGCGGCGCAAGATCGCGCTGTTCACCAACGTCCAGTCCGAGGCGGTGATTTCCATGACCGATGCCGACAGCATCTACAAGATTCCGGCCATGCTGCACGACCAGATGCTGGACGAGATTGTCTGCCACAAACTGGGCATCCTCGCCCGCGCCGCCGACCTGTCGGTGTGGAAAAACCTGGTCGACGCTTTGGAGCATCCGCAGCACGAAGTGAATGTCGCCTTCGTCGGCAAGTACGTGGATCTCACCGAATCCTACAAGTCGCTTACCGAGGCGCTGATCCACGCCGGCATCCATACCCGCAGCAAGGTTCGCGTGCATTACCTCGACTCGGAAGACATCGAGAAAAATGGCTGCGACCTGCTCAAGGACATGGATGCCATCCTGGTTCCCGGCGGCTTCGGCCGGCGCGGCACCGAAGGCAAGATTGCCGCGATTCGCCATGCCCGTGAAAACAAGGTGCCCTACCTAGGCATCTGTCTCGGCATGCAACTCGCGGTGATCGAATTCGCCCGCGATGTGGCCGGTATGGCTGGCGCGCACTCAACCGAATTCGTCAAGGACACGCCGTTCCCGGTGATCGGCCTGATCACCGAATGGCAGGAACGCGACGGCCATGTCGAAAAGCGCGGCGAGGACGCCGCCCTGGGCGGCACCATGCGCCTCGGCGGCCAGGTCTGCGAACTGGCCGACGGCAGCGTGGCGCGAGAGATCTACGGCAAGGCGGAGATCGTCGAACGCCATCGCCATCGCTACGAAGTGAACAACACGCTGCTCGGTCAACTCGAAGCCAAGGGCCTGCGCGTTTCCGGTCGTGCGCCGGGGACCGACCTGTGCGAGATGGTGGAACTGCCGGATCACCCGTGGTTCGTCGGCTGTCAGTTCCATCCGGAATTCACCAGCAACCCGCGCACCGGGCATCCGCTGTTCATTGCTTATGTGAATGCGGCGCTGGGATATAAGGCGCGGTAGAGGTCGATAGGCCATGCGCACAAATGAAAGTTATATAGTGTTTGCAGTAAATCAAGCAAAAGAGGCAGAAGATTTCGGTTTCACCCGGAATATATGCTGTCGAAATCTCAAGATTGCATTGCATCAGTATTGGCAAAACAAGACACTTGGCTTGCATGGACAATCACAAAAAAAGAACATTCCCCGGTCAAAAGCTGCTCTTGGTGAACCGCTTAGCAAGTGTCATGTTGAGCACGTTGTTCCCTTGATGCATATCGTCAATGAGCTTATGGACATGAATCTGCCCACTGAGAGGAAAGTAACAACGATTCTGAAAAAGTATTTCCGTGTTTTGTTAGTTACGACGGAAGAGCATAAAAAACTCAATGCGAGTGGTCTGCGATCAGTCATGCCAGAAAATTGGGACTGCAAGTCGGTGTGGGCAAGATATGACATCGTTGGTATTGAACCAAACGACAGGAGTTAAGCACCCAACTAATGGGGTCAAGGCCGATATGTTTTTAAACCACCATGCCTGAAATATCCCGTTTTCTCGGCATTGTCATCGCGATGTTCTGGAGCGATCATGCGCCACCGCATTTTCATGCCTATTATGGTGATTACGAGATTACCGTGACCATCGAGAAAGGCGTTGTGGCCGGGAAATTTCCCAAACGTGCTTTGCGCCTTGTTCTGGAATGGCTGGATTTGCATCGGGACGAATTGCTGTCCGATTGGGAACTGGCATCCGCGCATCGACCTTTGCAACCCATTCCGCCATTGGAGTGAATCATGATTCTGCACACTGTTGAGATCAGACCTGTTGCCGGTTACCGGCTCTTTGTCGCGTTCGACAATGGCGAAGCGGGCGAGGTGGATTTGACCGAAGCTCTGACCGGCGAAATGTTCGAACCCTTGCGCGATGCCAAGTTGTTCGCCACGGCGCGCCAACATCCGCTGTTCAAGACGGTCATCTGGGATAACGGCGCAGACCTTGCGCCAGAGTATCTGCTGGATTTGTTGCATGCCCAGCATGGCAATGCGCAAACGGCGCATGCGGACTGAGATTTCGAGATGACAACATCTGACGATCAGCAACCAATAGGCCATATTGTTGGCCGCCGCAAAGAGCGGGAGATTAACCCCCGCGCCAGCGGCGAGTCGTTGCGTGAGGCTGCCCTGTTCAGCGCCGGGTTGTTGAAGCTGGGCGCGGTGTTTCGTTTTCCGTATGGGGTGTATCGCTACAAAACCCACGAAGAGGCGAATCGTCATTGGCTGGAGTGTGTAGTTGACAACGTAGTGGCAACGCAGGAGAAGCGGCGTGGCGGATGAGTCGAACGATGGTTCGCGCCCGGCGACGATTGAAGATCTCAAACGAGTGCTGCGTGCGCTCAATGAGAACGAGGTCGAGTATCTGTTGATCGGGGGCTATGCCATCGCGGCTCAAGGATATATACGTGCAACGACGGATATCGATATCCTTGTGCCGGCCACGGTCGAGACTGGGGAAAGGGTCAAACGTGCGCTCCTGATATTGCCACGGCAGGTCAGTGAAGAAATCGACACGGAGTGGTTCAAGGACGGAGATACGATCCGCGTTGCGGACGAGTTCGTTGTCGATATCATGTTCAATGCCTGTGGCGAGACCTATCAATCACTCGTCTCCGAATTGGAGGTACTTGAAATTGATGGCATACCTGTCCGGACGGTATCAGTGGAAGGACTGCTTCGTACCAAGCAGACTGTGCGCGAAAAAGATGTTTTGGATCGTATCGTTCTGGAAAGAGCAATTGAAAAAATGAAGGGTCGCAAGCCATAATGTCAATGTTTAGGTGTGTTCAATGAAACTCTGTGGCTTCGATGTTGGCCTCGACCAACCTTTCTTCCTGATCGCCGGTCCCTGCGTGATCGAGTCGCGCCAGATGGCGTTTGACACTGCCGGGCAGCTCAAGGAAATCTGTGCCGGGCTGGGCATCCCCTTCATTTACAAATCCTCCTACGACAAGGCCAACCGCAGTTCGTCGAAGTCGTTTCGCGGCTTGGGCATGGAGCAGGGGCTGGATATTCTTGCCGATGTGAAAAAGCAGATTGGCGT
This sequence comes from Sterolibacteriaceae bacterium, assembly GCA_043738385.1. Classification (GTDB taxonomy): domain Bacteria; phylum Pseudomonadota; class Gammaproteobacteria; order Burkholderiales; family Rhodocyclaceae; genus JANYCD01. The sequence goes on along the minus strand of JAYUGL010000014.1, from coordinate 16,207 downwards.
GCCGGTACTGACCGATATCCATGCCGAGGATGAGATTGCCGCCGTCGCGTCCGTGGTCGATGTGCTGCAAACACCGGCCTTCCTGTGCCGCCAGACCGATTTCATTCAGGCCTGTGCTGCTTCGGGCAAACCGGTGAACATCAAGAAGGGGCAGTTCCTCGCGCCCGGCGACATGAAGCAGGTGGTGGCGAAAGCCAGGGAAGCCAACGGCGGCGCAGACAGCATCATGGTGTGTGAGCGCGGCGCGTCGTTCGGCTACAACAATCTGGTGTCCGACATGCGCTCGCTGGCGATCATGCGTGAGACCGATTGCCCGGTGGTGTTCGATGCGACGCACTCGGTACAGTTGCCCGGCGGCCAGGGCGACCGTTCCGGCGGCCAGCGCGAGTTTGTGCCGGTGCTGGCGCGGGCGGCGGTGGCGGTGGGGGTGGCGGGGCTGTTCATGGAGACGCATCCCGATCCAGCCCAGGCGCTGTCCGACGGCCCCAATGCGTGGCCGCTGGGCCAGATGAAGTCGCTGCTCGCCACCTTGAAAGATATTGATGCGCTGGTGAAGCGGCGCGGGGATTTATAATTCAAAGGCTTTCACCACAGAGACACAGAGGCACAGAGTAAAACCGGGAAGAAATCCAAAATCGATATGTCATTTAAAGAATGGATTGCTCTGTTTTTTCTTTCGCTTTTCTCTGTGCCTCTGTGTCTCTGTGGTTCAAACATTTTTTGAGGTTCATTCATGAGCGCAATCGTTGATGTCATCGCCCGCGAAATTCTCGACTCGCGCGGCAATCCCACCGTGGAAGCCGACGTGCTGCTGGAGTCCGGCATCATGGGTCGCGCCGCGGTGCCGTCGGGCGCTTCCACCGGTTCGCGCGAGGCCATCGAACTGCGCGACGGCGATGCCGGCCGCTATCTGGGCAAGGGTGTGTTGCAGGCGGTGGAGAATGTGAACACCGAAATCTCCGAGACCATCATCGGCCTCGACGCCGAGGAGCAAGCCTTCGTCGACAGATGCATGATCGACCTCGATGGTACCGACAACAAGTCGCGGCTCGGCGCCAACGCTATGCTGGCGGTGTCGATGGCAGTGGCCAAGGCCGCGGCCGAGGAAGCCGGGTTGCCGCTCTATCGCTACTTCGGCGGTTCCGGGCCGATGCAGATGCCGGTGCCGATGATGAATGTGATCAACGGTGGCGCGCATGCCAACAACAATCTGGACATCCAGGAATTCATGATCATGCCGGTCGGTGCGCAGAGCTTTCGCGAAGCCTTGCGCTGCGGTGCCGAAGTGTTCCAGCACCTCAAGAAGCTGGTGGACAAGAAGGGCTATCCGACCACGGTGGGCGACGAGGGTGGTTTTGCGCCGAACGTGTCGGGCAACGACGAGGCCATCGAAATGATCCTGCGCGCGATAGAAGCCGCCGGTTACACGCCGGGCCAGGACGTGGTGCTGGCGCTGGATTGCGCCAGTTCCGAGTTCTACAAGGATGGCAAGTACATCCTCGCCTCGGAAAAGATGGAGCTGAGCTCCGCCGCCTTTACCGACTACCTGGCGACGCTGGCCGACAAATACCCCATCGTCAGCATTGAGGACGGCATGGCGGAAGGCGACTGGGATGGCTGGAAGATCCTGACTGACAGATTGGGGAAAAGCGTGCAGATCGTCGGCGACGACCTGTTTGTCACCAATCCAAAAATTCTCAAGGAAGGCATCGCCAGGGGTATCGCCAACTCGATTTTGATCAAGATCAACCAGATCGGCACCCTGACCGAAACTTTCGCCGCCGTCGAAATGGCCAAGCGCGCCGGCTATACCAACGTGATCTCGCATCGCTCCGGCGAGACCGAGGATTCCACCATCGCCGACATCGCCGTCGGCCTCAACGCCGGCCAGATCAAGACCGGCTCGCTGTCCCGCTCCGACCGCATCGCCAAGTACAACCAGTTGCTGCGTATCGAGGAAGACCTCGGCGATTCCGTCAGCTATCCGGGCCGGGATACTTTTTACAATCTGCGGAAGTGATGCGCAAGCCGGCCCTCACCCCTAGCCCCTCTCCCGCAGGGAAAGGGGAACATGGTGGGTCGCTGACGCGACCCGCGTGACGAGATGCGCTGGCCCACTCGGGTGCTGCTTGCCCTGATCGTGCTGCTGCAGTACCCGCTGTGGCTGGGCAAGGGCGGCTGGCTTCGGGTGTGGGATATGGATCGGCAGTTGCAGGCTCAGCGCGAGATCAATCAGAAACTTGAACAGCGCAACGCCGCGCTCGATGCCGAAGTGCGCGACCTCAAGAATGGTTACGACGCGATTGAAGAGCGGGCGCGTTACGAATTGGGATTGGTCAAGGACGGCGAAGTATTCGTCCAGGTGCCGCAGAAAAAGTAAGACTCGTCGCTGGTAGCGCGTATTGGCGGCCGGTTACTTGCCGAACAATCCCTTGATCGCCTTGCCCACGCCTTCCGTTGCGCCGCTCAAGGCACTGCCCACCGAGCCGGCGCCTCTGGCAATGCCCTCGAAACTAATGCCAAGGGTTGACGCGATGGACGATCCGAGCCGGCTCGACAGGTTCTCATTCAGCTTGAACTGTGGATCGTCCAGATTGCCGGCCAGTTCGAATTTGACGGTGATTTTCCGCGCGTGATCTTGCATCATAGCAACCACCGCCTTGCGCGGCATGCCCATGAAGGTGCTGCTGCCTTCGTCCAGTTCCAGATCGCTGAGCGTGACCGTGCCTGGTGCGAACAGTTGCTTGTTGTTCACCTTTGCCGTGATATCCAGATCGAGCGTGCCCTTTTTGACCCCGGTCTCCGTCGCCTTGATGAGATAGGGTTGCAAGGCGATCAGGTCGACGTTGCGTAGCTGAGTGACGATCCGGGAATTCCGGGTGGCGATTTCAACCCAGCCCTTGATCGAGATGCGGCCGTCGTTACGCACGCCCTTGAGCACGCCTTGCATGTCCAGTTGGGTGTGACCCTTGAGCGTCGGCAGCAGCACATCGTCCACTGTGGCGTGTAACTGCTCGAGGCGTATGCGCAACGGCGGCTTCTTCACCGTCGCATCTAAAAATTCCATCGAGGCATTGAGCAGTTCCACACGGCCGACGGTTACGGTCGGCAATGGGTTGGGGCTGTCGGATTTTTTGGTTTCCAGCAGGCTGGGCAAGAGCCGCAATCGCCCATCGTTGCTGCGCAACGCCGACAGATAACCATCGTAGATCACGATGCTGGATACGCGAATCTGCTTCGACAACAGGCCGCGCAGGTCGGGTTCGATGCGAATGCGTTCGGCGCGCAGCTCGTCTTTGGCCGGCCATCCTATAGGGGCCTTGATGCGCAGGTGTTCAATCTCGACGGCGTTCCAGCGCAAATTGATGGCGCCGATTTCGCTCGTCGGACCGAGTGCCTGTTCAACCTCCGCCTTGAGCGCGCGGGCGCCGAAGTAAAGGCCTGCAGCACCAAGCGCAGCTGCAAGCGCCAGTACGCCGAGAAAATATAGTAACCGGCGTCCTGATTTCATCTTCGGATGCTTAACTTCTTTGCACCCCTACTGCTCGTAGGTCATCTCCAGTTCGGTATCCAGTCCACAGACAGCATCGAGGATATTTTCGGTGAACTCCTCGTCCTCGTCGCTCCAGATGGCTTCCTGTTCCGCGGAAGTCGTCGACAGCGGCGCGATGTCAAAATCGACAAACCGGTCGCCGATTTTCAGCACCTGAATGCCCGATGGGTGTTCGACGATTTCCCAATCGTTGGGCACGTCGAGTATGGCGTGAATGTGAATGGTGAGCTTCTTCATTGCGATTCCTTGAATGAATATCCAGGGAAGCAAGTTTAGCCCCTGATTATCGTTTCATCGCAACGATTTATGCGGCGCGGTAAGCCAAGGCTTGGGCTTCTTCGGTCTTCTTGCCCATCTTCTCTACAGAACCGTAAGCGGCTTCTTTATGCCTATTGTTTATCACGCAATGGGCATCGGCAATAGCCAGCCGGCAACTGATGACGGGCAAACCAAAAACGCCGATGCCCACGCGCGGTGGGCGTCGCGTCCATCGGGTTTGACTGGGGGTTTGACTGAGCGGCGACTTTACCGCCAACCCAGCGCGATACTCAACAAAAGCACCAGAACCAGCATCAACCCGGCCCAGGCGCCAACGCCTGTCATGGTGATGGCATTGGCCAGGCTGCGGACCTTGTCGTCACCGGCCACCCTGAACAAGGGGCGAACGCCGTGCCGTATCAATGCCACGGAACCGGCCCAAGCCAAGGCAACCACCATTACGCTGAGCCCCATGCTGGGAATGAACAGTACCAGCGCCGACAGCCAGAGCGGCGTCGGTGCGATAGCGGCCAGTGTATAGGCTTCGGCATATTCAGGATGGACGCCGGCAGCGTCTCCCAATTGCTGAATATAGGCGGCCATGATGGCCACCGTGGCAAGCTCGATCATGAAAAACGCCGAACCCACCCAGAATGTTTCCAGCCCGGTCAAAGGCGGTTGCATGAGCGGAAACACGCCGCCCGGCTGAACCAGTCCGGCGTAGGCGTACATCAGGGGCGGAATCAACGACAGCGGCGCGACAAAAAACACGAGCAGTTGTGTGACTGAGGGATGGATACGAACCAGATCCGGCCATCCTTCGGTTTCAGACAGGAACATCTTGGGCAGGCTCATGAGCGACATGATGGACCTCCATTGGTAAGTGTTCTGACACACCCGGTCGGCATCACATGAAACCCGCCGCCGGGATACCGGCACGACTGTGACTAAATGCTTAGAACGGCGTTTTTCCCGATAGTTCCGACGATATCCGGCAGGCAATCTGGTTCGGAAAGCCGGCAGCGCCGGATGAACCGCAAAACTACAGTTTCCTCAGGCGGTCGGCCAGCGGTATAGAGAGTGGACTTATAACCATCGTCATGCGCGGCGCCAGGAAGGCGGGTACCAGCGGATATTATTCGCGCGTAACTGCCGCCATGCTGAAGGAGGGCGAAAGCAGTACCGTCAGATCCGGCTGAACCTTCGCTGCCACCGCTGCTGCAAGATCGGTGCCGCGCGAACGCCCCACGATCACCTTGTGTTTGCCCGCATAAAGCGGTGCAATGGTGTCCCATGCCCGGCGTACGTCAGACTTAAGCTGCGCTTCGCTCTCGATGCGGCCGGTGCTTTTGCCGTGCAGATAGAACATCACCCCCTTTGAGTTGGGCAGCTTCAGATGCAGTGCCGACAGGCGTGCACCCTCCACATCGACGAAGCGTTCCTGATAACGGTACATTCGGCCCAGTCCGATGACGTAGGCAGGAGACCGGGCAGAATCTGCGTCAGCGCACCACGTTCGCACCAGCCCCGCAGGGCCGGACGGATTGTTAACTCTTCTGCTGTTGCGCTGCCGTGATGGCGGCATCCTGCGCGTTTGCGCGTGCCACTGCCGGGCGGGCGTTGACGCGCTCCACATAACGGGTGAATTCCGCGGCATCGGGAACAAGTTTGAAGCCGAGCATCCATTTCAGCGCCGTGCCCCACAGCACGTCCGCTGCCGTGAAGCGGCTGCCCAACAGATACGGCCCTTCACGCAGTTGCGTGATCAGGAGATTGATGACCGAATCGTAGTCGCCGTAAGGGCACGAACCCGGTGGCGCAGGTTCACGCTTGAGCGCCTTGTCCAGCGCCGCCGGCTCGAAACAGGCACCGTAGAACGCCAGCCAGCGCAGGTAGGGGCCGCGCAGCGGGTCATCAAACGCGGGGGCGAGCCCGGCCTGCGGGAACAGGTCGGCGAGGTAGATGAAGATGGCGACCTGTTCGGTAATCAAGGCATCGCCATGTTTGATCGCAGGCACTTTGCCCATCGGGTTGATGGCGAGATAGTCCGGCTGGCGCTGTTCTCCCGCCTTCATGTTGAGCGTATGCAGCGTATAGGGCGCGCCAAGTTCTTCAAGCAGAATCAGCGTTCCGCTGGAGCGGGTGTTGGGAGCGTGGAACAGCGTAATTGAGCGATTCGGCACGATGCGTTTCTCCAATAAAAGTCAGCAATTCGGCAAAGGATCCCGCTGGCCGTTTTTTGGCGCCCGATGCGAATCCACCCTAAAGCCAGGTTCCGCCACTTGGCAAGCCGGTTGGCGTCTGGCCACCCAGAACAAACCCGCTGATGACAAAGCTGAGGATGGCGATAAAGATGCTGGCGAAGAAGGCAGTCCAGAATCCGCTGATGGTAAAACCCCGTACCAGTGACGAAACCAGCATCATCATCAGCGCATTGATCACCAGCAGAAATAGCCCCAACGTTAGCAGCGTCAGCGGCAGGGTCAGGATGATGATCAGCGGCCGCACAATCGCATTCGCAAAACCGAGCAACAGCGCCGCGATGATCAATGACCAAGTGTCGGCAAACTTGATGCCACGAAACACATAGCTTGCCATCCAAAGCGACAGCGAAGTAATGCCCCAATGCAGAAAAAATGGCGTTAGATTCTGAAACATATGGACATCCCATTAAGAGGTTGGATAGCGACCATCATACCAACTAACCATGGGTTTCCGGAACGCTGCGGGACTGACGATCGCGCAGTCTGCGGAACAAACAGCCGGCCGCCGCCCACGCCGGGAGCAAGCCGGCCTGCTATATTCCACACCCAATGCTTGCCTACATCCTTCGTCGCCTGCTCTACGCTGTCCCGATTCTGGTGGGCGTGAACCTCATCACCTTTGCGCTGTTCTTCGTCGTCAATACGCCGGATGACATGGCGCGACTACAACTCGGGGTCAAGCGCGTGACGCCGGAGGCGATTCAAAAATGGAAAGTGGAGCGCGGCTACGACAAGCCGCTGATCTGGAACGCCAAGGCAGTCGGGGCCGACAAGCTGACTGACACGATTTTTTATGCCAAGTCAGTACGCATGTTCGCGCTCGATTTTGGCCGTGCCGATGATGGTCGCGATATCGCCCGCGAGTTGCGCACGCGCATGGGCCCCTCGCTGGCCATCGCTATACCGGTGTTCCTGCTGGGGCTGATGATCACCGTCTCGTTTGCCTTGCTGCTGGTGTTCTTCCGCGCCACCTACCTCGATTTCGCCGGCGTCGTGCTGTGTGTAGCGATGATGTCGATCTCCAGCCTGTTCTACATCATCGGCGGGCAGTGGCTGGTGAGCAAGGTCTGGCACCTGGCGCCGATTTCCGGTTACGGCGCGGGCCTCGATATCGCCAAGTTTCTGGTTTTGCCGGTGGGGATCAGCATCATCGGTGGCATCGGCAGCGGCGCCCGCTGGTATCGGACCATTTTTCTCGAAGAAATCAGCCGCGACTACGTTCGTACCGCGCGCGCCAAGGGCCTCTCGGAAGGCATCGTGCTGTTTCGCCATGTACTGAAGAACGCCATGATTCCCATTCTGACCGGCGTCGTTGTGGTGATTCCCGCGCTATTCATGGGCAGCTTGCTGACCGAGTCCTTCTTCGGTATTCCGGGGCTGGGCAGTTACACCATCGAGGCCATCAACGCACAGGATTTTTCCGTGGTGCGGGCCATGGTTTTCATTGGCGCGGTGCTCTACATCGCCGGGCTGTTGCTGACCGATCTGTCTTATACCCTGGTTGACCCGAGAGTGCGCTTGCAGTGATGCCCGTGAATTTCGTAATGCTCTGGTCCGATGCACTGTTCATGGCATTGCTGCTGATAGCCTTGGTCTTGGGCACGCTGGCGTGGCGCAGCGAAACCATGCGCGGTTCGTGGCGACGGGTGGCAACCCGCCGTAGCGGTATGGCGGCAGCAACGGGACTGTTCTTTTTTCTTGTCGTCGGGCTGTTGGATTCAATTCATTACCGTCCGCAATTGCAGGTCCGGAATGGAATTGCTGGGGCTTCGACAAGCTCAGCCCGAACGGAAAATAGCACCGTTCGCCCTGAGATCCTGAGCCCGACGAAGGACGAAGGGCCCGGTGCGAACAGACTTGTCTATTCAGTGGAAGTATTGTCGGCGCTGGACGCGCTGCTGAAACCGCTGCGCACGCACACCGAAAAAACCTACTCGGCGCCGCTGGCCACCCATCTCTTCGCCAAGGAGATGCTGGAAGACGATCGGGGCCGCGATTTCCCGCGTCTGAAATACGGCGGGGCACAGTTAAGCGATCTCGCTGGTCATGAAGCTGATATCCGTAACAGGTTGTTGCAAGGGCTGGTACTTGGCGCCGTGGTGTGGTGCCTGATGCTGGGACTGGTCAAGGCGGCAACACGCGACCGCGCCATCGCGTGGGACGCAGTCCTTGGCGCCACGCTGATCATGTGTCTGCTCGCCGGTCCGGTGATTTCGCTGGCGCAGGGCTACCATGTTTTAGGCACCGACAAGGTCGGGCAGGATGTGCTCTATCTTTCGCTGAAAGCCATTCGCACCGGATTGCTGATCGGCACGTTGACCACACTGGTGACCCTGCCCTTGGCGGTGCTGCTCGGCATTACAGCGGGCTACGCCGGTGGCTGGATTGATGATGCCATCCAGTATCTTTACACCGTGCTCAATTCCATTCCCGGCGTACTGCTGATCGCTGCCGCAGTACTGATGATGCAGGTGATCATCGATACCCATACCGGCTGGTTCGCCACCGCAGCCGAACGTGCCGACGCGCGGCTGCTGGCGCTGTGTTTCATTCTCGGCATGACCAGCTGGACCGGCCTGGCGCGTCTGTTGCGTGGCGAGACACTCAAGTTGCGCGAGCTGGAATATGTGCAGGCGGCGCAGGCCTTCGGCGTTTCGCGCTTCGCCGTGATGCTGCGCCATATCCTGCCTAACGTCATGCACATCGTGTTGATTTCGGTGGTGATGGATTTTTCCAGCCTGGTGCTGGCCGAGGCGGTGCTGTCCTACGTCGGCATCGGCGTCGACCCCAACACCATCAGCTTCGGCACCATGATCAATGCCGCCCGCATGGAGCTGGCGCGCGAGCCGGCGGTGTGGTGGTCGCTGGCTGCGGCTTTTGCTTTCATGTTTACGCTGGTGCTGGCGGCCAACCTGTTTGCCGATGCCGTGCGTGATGCCTTCGATCCGCGGACCAAATGAACACCCAGGACATCTTGCTGCAAGTTCGCGACCTGACCGTCTCTCTCGGCCAGGGCAGGCCGGTGGATGGCGTGTCTTTCGACATTCACCAGGGCGAAACCTTCGCGCTACTCGGTGAATCAGGCTGCGGCAAGTCGATGACGGCGCTGGCGCTGATGCGGCTGCTGCCCGACGTGGCGCGTATTGATGGTGGCACGGTTGACCTCGCCGGCCGCAACACGCTCGGTCTGCCCGAAGCAGCGATGCGTCGTGTGCGCGGCGGCGCGATGGCGATGATTTTCCAGGAGCCAGGCACCAGCCTCAACCCGGTGCTCACCGTGGGTTACCAGATCGGCGAGTCGCTGGCAGCGCATGGTGGCTTGAAAGGCCGTGCGGCGCGTGCGCGCAGCGTCGAACTACTCAAGGCGGTCGGCATTTCAGATCCGGAGCAACGTTGCAACGAATACCCGTTCCAGTTGTCGGGTGGCATGAAGCAGCGCGTGATGATTGCGATGGCGCTGGCCGGAGAGCCCGAACTGTTGATCGCCGATGAGCCGACGACTGCGCTCGATGTCACCATACAGGGCCAGGTGCTTGACCTGCTGGGGCAGTTGCAACAGCAGCGCCGCATGGCCATGTTGCTGATCACCCACGATCTTGGCGTGGTGGCGCGCATGGCGGATCGCGTCGGCGTCATGTATGCCGGCCACCTGGTGGAGACCGCGGATCGGGCGCGGTTTTTTGCCACGCCGGCTCACCCTTATTCGCGCAAATTATTTGCCGCGCTGCCCGACGCCAATAGCCGCGGCGGACGGCTTGCCACGATTCCCGGCCGCGTGCCGACGCTGGACACACGGTTCGTTGGTTGCCGTTTTGCCGATCGCTGTTCCGAAGTGATGGATCATTGCCGTACCGTGGAGCCCGAATGGTACGAACTGGCGCAGGGGCAGCGAGTGCGCTGCCATCTTTATGCCAGCACAGTCGCGCCAACTTTTTCGACGTCTTCGCAACTGGAAGCCAAGTCCACGGCAGGTTTCTCCTCCTCACTCCTCACTCCTCACGCTTCACTGCTTGAGGTGGCCAACCTCAAAGTTCACTTTCCCATTCGCCGCGGCGTCCTGCAACGTACGGTGGGTCATGTGCGCGCAGTGGACGGTGTATCGTTGGTTGTGAACCAGGGGCAGACACTGGCGCTGGTCGGCGAATCGGGTTGCGGCAAGACCACGGTGGGCAAGGCGATCCTGCAATTGGTGAAGCCGACCTCGGGCAGCGTGCGCCTGCATCAGCAGGAGTTGACCACGCTCACTTCAAAGGCGTTGCGCAGTGCGCGGTCTTTGGCCCAGATGGTGTTCCAGGATCCCTATGCCTCGCTTAACCCGCGCATGCGGGTGGGCAATGTCATTGCTGAAGGTATGACGGCGATGAAACTGGCCGGCGATCATCCGGCACAGGTTGCGGAACTGATGCAGCGGGTCGGGTTGGCGCCGGACATGGCGAGTCGCTTTCCACACGAATTTTCCGGCGGCCAGCGCCAGCGTATTGCCATCGCGCGTGCGTTGGCCGTGAGTCCACAACTGTTGATTTGCGACGAACCGACCAGCGCACTCGATGTGTCAGTCCAGGCGCAGATTCTCAATCTGTTGCGTGATCTGCAAGCCAGCCTGCGCTTGGCCTATCTGTTCATCACCCACAACATCGCGGTGGTGGATTATCTGGCCGACCATGTGGCGGTGATGTATCTGGGCCGCATCGTTGAGACCGGCACCACCGACGAGGTGTTGCGCGATCCCAAGCATCCCTATACGGCGGCATTGATCGCCGCCGTGCCGCATATTGACGGTGAGAAAAGGGAAGTGCTGACGGTGCCGGGCGACATGCCGTCGGCTTCAAATCCGCCGGGTGGTTGCCATTTTCATCCACGTTGTCCGCATGCATTGGAGGTTTGCAAACGCGACTACCCGGAGCAAACACCACTGTCGACGACGCGCGTGGTGCGCTGTCACTTGTATCGGTAGTGTTGTCGCCGTTTGACGGCCTTCTTCTTCGATGCGGCAGCAGCCTTGATTGATGCGCCGCGTTTCTTGCTGACGCGCGCACCAGACTTCTTGCCCTTTTTGCCGTGCACCGGGCTTGTGGCTTCGGGCGTCACCGGCAACCGGGCCAGTAACAGTGCCGGGACGCCTGACGCATTCTTGTCTGGCACCAGCAGATTGAATCCCGGCCGCACCTTCGTGCGCGGCCCGATGCTATTGATCTGTTTCAGATGAGCCAGTGTCAGTCCATGCTCGGCAGCAACGCCATCAAGCCGTTCACCTTTTTTGAGCATGCGTGTATGCCAGACGCAGAGCGGTTTTTCTTCACTCTCGTGGCGCTCAAGGTTGGCGAGGAATACCGCGACCTTGTCGGCCGGCAGTATCAGCGGCGAATCAGAGCTGGCCGGAATGACAGGCCGGCTGTACGCCGGGTTGAGCGCAATAAATTCGCCGACCGGAATTTCGGCCAGTGATGCCGCGGTCGACACATCCATCGTCGCCGGTTTGTCCACCGTGCCGAAGTAGGGCTTGTTGGGAATCGGGTCAAGCTTGATGCCGAAGGCTTCCGGATTGGCGATGATGTTCTTCAGTGCTTGCAGCTTGGGCACGTAGTAGCGTGTCTCGCCCGGCATGTTGATGTGCTGGTAGTCGGTCGGCAGGCCCTGGGCACGATTTTTTTTGACCGCGCGCGCCACCGCGTTCTCACCCCAATTGTAGGACGCCAGCGCGAGGTGCCAGTCGCCCTGCATTTCATAAATGGTTTGCAGATAATCCAGTGCCGCGCCGGTGGAGGCAACGATGTCGCGCCGCTCGTCGAGCCACCAGTTTTGTTCGAGCCGGTAGGACTTTCCGGTGGACGGAATGAACTGCCAGATGCCCAGTGCCTTGGCACGCGAATAGGCAAGCGGATTGAATGCACTTTCCACCATCGGCAGCAGTGCCAGTTCGCTTGGCATGCCCCGTTTTTCGAGCTCCTGGACGATGTAGTAGAGATAGCGGCGGCTGCGTCCGAGAATATCCTGCAGCATCTTCGGCCGGTTCAGGTACCAGGCCTGACGGTCAGCGACCAGACTGCTGTCCAGATTGGGCATGGAGAAATCGTTGCGTACACGCTGCCACAGATCGTCAGGCCGACTGGTCAGATCTATCGTCGGAATCGGCGGCAGATCGTCGTTGATCTCGATCGGTGGTGAATTGCCCACATCACTGGAAGGTACCGGAGCAGGTGCAAGTGCCTCGGGCTGCGCAATGATCATCTGTGGTCCGGGCCCTGCGTTTGCGGACAAGGAGGCGACGCATAACAGCGCAAGCGTCAACAGCGAAACGGCGCGCAGGAATTTTGCGCGCAGGCTTGCAAGGAAAGAAATCGGCCTGCGTTGCATGGGGCGCGATCGTAACGAAGGATTCAAGCTGGCGTCAATTTTTGCGGGCAGAAAATTTCGGCCCTCACGCCGCGTTGCACGCGTCAAAATTTGTTGCGCCATTCGCGCAAAGCGGCAAATACCTCGATGGGCGAGGTCACCGGGGCTCCGCGATGGCGGCTTGCCGCGTTGATCAACGCCGGTTCATTCCAGCGCAGGAAAGGATTGGTCTCCAGCTCCTCGCCCAGTGTGCTAGGTACGGTGGGTACGCCGGCGGCAATCAACGGCTCCAGGCGCGCGCGGCGGGCCTGCAAGGCGGGATTGTCCGGATCCACCATCAGGGCGAAAGGCAGGTTGTTACTGGTGTATTCATGTGCGCAGTAGACACGGGTTTCTGAAGGGAGTGCCGCGATGCGCGTCAGTGAATGCCAGGCTTGCGTCGGCGTGCCCTCGAACAGCCGGCCGCAGCCGAAAGTAAACAGCGCGTCGCCACAGAACAGGGTGCTTGGGCGATAATAAGCCACGTGTCCGCGCGTATGTCCGCCGACATCGATCACGTCGAAATCGGCATCAAGTTCGGCGATGCGGATGTGGTCGCCAGGGTTGACGGGACGTGTGACTTCGCTGATATTTTCAGCGGCAGGACCAAACACCGGCACCGGAAAACGCGCAGTCAACGCCGCCACGCCGCCGACGTGGTCGGGATGATGATGGGTGGCGAGGATCGCGCACAGCCGGTCACCGCTGCGGGCCAGGTAGTCGAGCACCGGGGCCGCATCGCCCGGATCAACCACGGCGGCACAGCCCGCGTGGCGCAGCACCCATATATAATTGTCCTTGAACGCGCGAACGAAAGTGGTTTCCATCGATACAGTCTTCTCCAACCGGCCCGCGATGTCAATTCCACTTCTTGAAGACTGGCTGAGCACCCCCCAGGGTCAATACGTGTTGCAGTGGGAAATGAGCCGGCACGACCTGCTGTTGACCAATATCTTTGGTTTCAACGCGGCACAGATTGGCTTGTCGGATCACGACTATCTGCGCGCCAATCGCATGCCATTTCGTTTTCGCTGCGGGCCGCACGCGGGTGTTGAGGCCGTCGCCGATGTTCATCACCTGCCGTTCGCGAGCAACAGCCTCGATCTGGTGGTGTTGCCGCACGTGCTTGAGTTCGACGCCGATCCGCACCGGATTTTGCGCGAGGTGGAGCGCGTGCTGGTGCCGGAAGGTCAGGTGGTGGTGACCGGCTTCAATCCCTTCAGTCTGTGGGGCCTGAACCGACGCATACGTCACCGCTCGTCCGATGCGCCGTGGAACGGCCGCTACATCAGTGTGTTGCGGCTGAAGGACTGGTTCGCGTTGCTCGGCTTCGAAACGCGTGCCGGTGCTTTTGGCTGTTATGCACCAGCGGTACGCCAGGAAAAATGGTTGCGCCGTTTCAGCTTCATGGAACTTGCCGGCGACCGCTGGTGGCCATTTGCCGGGGCGGTGTATGTCATGCAGGGCATCAAGCGGCAGCACGGCATGCGCCTGCTGACGGCGCCATGGCATGATCGCAAAATCAGGGCCAAGGCATTGGCCACGGTCACACAACGGACTGAACAATGACCGACGAAACAATTGATATCTACACCGATGGCGCATGCAGCGGTAATCCCGGGCCCGGCGGCTGGGGCGCGCTGCTGCGTCTAGGCGGCGAGGAAAAGGAGTTGTTCGGTGGCGAACCGGCCACCACCAACAACCGCATGGAAATGATGGCCGTGATCAAGGCTTTACGCGCGCTCAAGCGCGAGATGCGGGTGCGGGTTCACACCGATTCGCAGTATGTGCAAAAAGGCATCACCGAGTGGATCGCCGGCTGGAAGCGGCGCGGCTGGAAGACGGCGGACAAGAAGCCGGTCAAGAATGTTGATCTATGGCAGGCGCTGGAGTGCGAGGCGGCTCGTCACCAGGTCGAGTGGTTTTGGGTCAAGGGTCACGCCGGCCACGTTGACAACGAACGCGCCGACGCCCTGGCGCGGCGCGGCGTGGAAACGGCGAGAAAATAATGCCGACATCGTTATTGGCCGCAATTGAATTTCACAAAATGCCATGAGAAGAGTCGTCCTCGATACTGAAACCACCGGCCTTGAATATCGTCTCGGTGACCGCGTCATCGAAATCGGTTGCGTCGAGCTGGTCGGGCGTAGACTCAGTGACCGGCGTTTTCACAAATACCTCAATCCCGAACGCGGCATCGACCCCGGCGCGCAGGCAGTGCACGGCCTCACCAGTGAGTTTCTCGCCGACAAGCCGAAGTTCGCCGAGATTGCCACCGAACTGCTCGAATTTATCCAGGGTGCGGAACTCATCATCCACAACGCACCTTTCGACATGGGCTTCCTCAACCACGAGTTGGGGCTGCTCGGACGGGAGCCGCTGGAGCAAGTCTGCCCCGGCGTGATCGACACCCTGCGCATGGCGCGCGAACTGCGCCCCGGCAAGAAAAACTCCCTGAACGCGCTGTGTAGCGAATACCAGGTTGACAACTCAAGTCGTCAATTGCACGGCGCCTTGCTCGATGCGGAACTGCTGGCCGAGGTGTATCTGGCGCTGACGCGCGGGCAGGAAAGCCTAGTCATGGATCTCGATACGCCAGCGAGCGAGCTCGCTTTTGGCGCCGCATCGGATCGGCCGCCGCTCAAGGTGTTGCGGGCCAGTGACGCGGAACTGGTCGATCATCAGCGGGTGTTGCAGGAAATCACGAACGAGTCGAAAGGCAAATGCCTGTGGGTCGAAGGGGCTGACCCGGCATCAATTCAGTGAAACACTGATCAAGACCTCCGTTCGCCCTGAGCTTGTCGAAGGGCATTGGTCCAGGAAATTTCGCCCTGAATCAGAAGTCGGGCTTAAGTGGCGGTTCTCCATCCCGGCTCTTGGTGGTTTTCATGACGGCTTGCGATGCGCCCACCAGCTCGCCGTCCACAAAATGTTCGCAATCCACGAACACGGTGCTGCGCCCCGCCTTGCGAATCTTGCAGATGGAACTGAGCCAGGAACCGATGGCGATGGCGCCGATGAACTGGTAACTCATCGAAACCGTCACGAAGGACGTTCCCGATTCGCCGAAATGGAAATAGGTGGTCAGGCCGCACGCCATATCGCTCACGGCGGTCATGAAACCGCCATGCGTGGTGCCCCGGATATTCGAATGGCGCGGTTCGATCCAGAGGCCGAACTCATAACCCACGTCCACCTTGCGGCAATAGAGCGGACCGACGATGCTTTCGAACGTTTCCCTGAAATTCAGGGCTGGCGCGGCGAGATGGAAGCCTTCTGGGATTGGTTTCATCTTTGTTTTAACTCGCGGTATGGGCGGGTCCGCTCGAACGACGGGTTGAGGGCGCCAAGCATTAACACACGAATCGCCTTAGTCGGCCTCATTGTGTTGGCTTGTTATTTCGTAGTCTAGGTGCACTTCTTTTTTCGTTCCTCCGCTTCCGACGGCCAGCAGATTTTTACTTCCCGCAATAGATCGACAAAATCTTGTAATACGAGAACTGCCAAAGGAATCGTACTGGACGATTCCAAAGCAATAGATACGGCAGCCGTTGTTGTTCGCGGCATCGCTGATTTCTTTGGCGGTGAAAAGACGCTGCGCAACTGCATTGCCGAAGATAGCTTCTCTGGGATGAAGGGTCAGCGATGCGGGTACCAAGGGTGCGGCGCGCGTCAAGGTAGTTGTCGCCTGAGTCATGCAGCCAATGGTTGATTATGGTTGCCCGCCAAATGCGTCTTTATGATGGAGTCGCGTTCGGGA
>JAYUGL010000013.1:0-7860 GCA_043738385.1 Sterolibacteriaceae bacterium | reverse complement strand
CCGACGATTTCATGACCAAGCCCTTTCGCCTGCCGGAACTGATTGCACGGGTACGCGCGCTGATCCGTCGCCACCACTCGGTAACCAGCAGCCGCTTCAGCTATGGTGAACTCGAAATGGACAATGCCAGTCACACTGCCCACCTCAACGGAAAAGAACTGGAGCTGCCCGGACGCGAGTGGTCCCTGCTCGAAACCTTGCTGATGTCGTCGCCCAGCGTGGTCAGCAAGGACAAACTGGTGCAATCGCTCGGCGGCTGGGATTCCGACCTGACGCCCAATGCGGTGGAAGTGTACGTCTCCCGCCTGCGTGCCAAGTTGTCGCCGGCCGGCATTCAGATCCGCACCGTGCGCGGTATTGGCTACCGTTTGGATGAGCCTGTTACGGCATAGAAATTTAAGCATCCGCCAGCGCCTGCTGCTCTGGCTGGTGCCTCCCTTGATCCTGCTGTGGGGCCTCAGCGTGGTCGGCGATTACCATCTGACCCAAGACCCCGCCGAAGAAGCCTTTGATCGCGCACTGCTGGATTCCGCCCTGGCGCTCGCGGCCAATCTGAAGACCGAAGGTCGCACCACCCGCCTCAGCCTGTCGCCCGAAGCCGAAGCCGTGCTGCGCTTCGACGGTACCGATCACATTTATTTCGCGGTGTTCGATGACCAGAAGCGACAGCTCGCGGGTGACCACGAACTCGTCTGGCAATCGCCCGGCAAAGCCAACCCGACATATTTCAGGGAGAAAATCGGTGATGAGCCGATACGCATTGTGCTTTATCAAAGCGGCGCCAAGGATCATCCAACCTATATCCAGGTCGCCGAAACAACCCACAAGCGGCAGCACCTGATTCAACGCTTGCTGGGCGCGCTGGTGTGGCCCAACCTGCTGTTGATCGTCGCTGCGGCGGTACTGATTACCCTCGGCGTCAGAAGTGCACTGTCTCCGTTGCTGCGCTTGCGCGACGAAGTGGCGGCGCGTTCCTCACGCGACTTGCAACCGCTGACCACTGCGTCCGTGCCCGGCGAAGTGCGGCCATTGATCGACAGCCTCAACCGTCTGTTCGGCTTGCTGGCGCAGCAGGCCGAAGCCCAGCAGCGCTTTCTTGCCAACGCCGCACATCAGTTGAAAACGCCGCTGGCCGCGTTGCAAACCCAGCTTGAGCTGGCGAGCATGGACCCCGATCCGGCGTCGGTCCGGGTTCGTCTGCAACAGCTTGAAGCAGTGACCGAACGCGTGACTCACCTCACCCATCAGTTGCTGGCGCTGGCCCGCAGCGAACCGGGTGCCAGCATGGCGGTACAAATGCGCGACGTCGATTTGCAGAAAACCGCAGAGCAGATTGCATCTTCTTATCTCGATTTTTCGCTCGAGCGGAGTATCGATCTGGGGTTCGAGCTTGCGCCGGCGTCGATTAAAGCAGTGCCCTGGCTACTACAGGAGTTGCTTGGCAATCTAGTCGATAACGCATTGCGTTATACGTCAGCAGGTGGCGTCGTGACCGTACGCTGCGGCAGCTACGGCGAGCACGCATTTTTTGAAGTTGAAGACGACGGGCCGGGCATCCCGACCGAAGAACGGAGCCGCATTTTTGATCGCTTCTACCGTGCGGGCGATTTGATGGGTGACGGGTGCGGCCTGGGGCTCGCCATCGTGCGCGAGATCGCCGATGCGCACAACGCCGAAGTCATTGTCGGCGCCGGCGTCAACGACAAGGGTGCAAGGTTCAGAGTCCACTTTCCGCTCGCCGCCTGAACCAACACCGAATCAACGCAGCTGCAAGTCTGCCGCTGTAGTCGTTGATCAGCCGAGCGCCGAGAACGCCGCGATCACCTCGGCCGGTGCCTGCACCAGCTCAATCAGCACCCCCGCGCCACCGATGGGAAATGCATCGTTGCCCTTGGGGTGCACAAAGGTCACGTCGTACCCCGCCGCGCCTTTGCGGATGCCGCCCGGCGCAAAGCGCACGCCCTGCGCCGTGAGCCATTCCACGGCCTTGGCCAGATCGTCCACCCAGAGGCCGACGTGATTCAGCGGCGGTTCATGCACTGCCGGTTTTTTCGCCGGATCGAGCGGCTGCATCAGGTCGACTTCCACCTTGAACGGGCCGCTGCCGAGGACGGCGATGTCTTCATCCACGTTTTCCTTTTCCGAAACGTAGCTGCCGGTCACGGCAAGGCCGAACATGTCGATCCAGATGCGACGCAAGGCGTCCTTGCCGGGACCGCCGACCGCGATCTGCTGCAGGCCGAGAATCTTGAATGGACGAATATTGCTCATGTGTACTCCTTTTTGCGATAAGCGATAACTATCATCACCAATCCCACCGCCACCATCGGCAACGATAGCCACTGGCCCATGCTGATGAAATACGACTGGCCGAAAATGCCGGCGTCGGGCTCGCGAAAATATTCGGCGATGAAACGAAAGCTGCCATAGCCGATGAGAAAGACACCCGATACCGCGCTCACCGGACGTGGTTTGGCCGAGTACCACCACAGGATCACAAACAGCAACAACCCTTCCATTCCCGTTTGATAGAGCTGCGACGGATGGCGCGGCAGATTGTCCACCTGCGGAAACACCATCGCCCACGGCAATGATGGATCAGCCACCCGGCCCCACAATTCGCCGTTGATGAAATTGCCGATGCGCCCGGCCGCGAGTCCCGTCGGGACCAGCGGTGCGATGAAGTCGGTCACCTGAAAAAAACTGCGGCCGGTCTGGTGCCCAAACCACGCCATGGCCGCGAGCACGCCGAGAAAGCCGCCGTGAAAGCTCATGCCGCCCTTCCATACCGCGATGATCTCGAACGGATGGCTGAAGTAGTAGCCGGGTTCGTAGAACAACACCTGTCCCAGCCGCCCGCCGATCACCACGCCCAGCACGCCATAGAACAGCAGGTCGTCAAGGTCGGTGGCGGTAAAGCCGCGCGCGGGAAATTTCTTCGCGCGGTAACGGCCCAGCACGAGGAACAGGACGAAGCCGGCCAGATACATCAAGCCGTACCAGCGAATGACGAGCGGCCCGAGATGCACGGCAACGGGATCGAACTGGGGATGGATCAGCACGTGTGTCTTGCCGGAGAAGGAATGGCGCTGATTGTAGCAACCACCGCCGAACGCCTGCGATCAGGCGACAGGCGTCACCCGAATAGCGCTCTATAATCCCGCCTTTCGTGCGAAGCCGCACAGGAGCGCTCCTTGTCTTCCACCCCATCATCGCCCGCAACGCGTTCGCCTGCCCTGGCTGCTGCATCGCTTGCCGCCATGGGCGTCGTCTTTGGCGACATCGGCACCAGCCCGTTGTACACGATGAAGGAAGTTTTCCACGGCCATCATGCTGTGCCGGTGACGCCGGACAACCTGATGGGCATCCTCTCGTTGATCTTCTGGGCGATGACGATCACGGTGTCGTTGAAATACGTGCTGTTCATCATGCGCGCCGACAACCGTGGCGAAGGCGGCATCATGGCGCTTACCGCGCTGGCCCTGCGCACGCGCGACGCACAGCCGTGGTTACTATGGACCATCTCGGTGCTGGGCATCTTTGGCGCGGCGCTGTTCTATGGCGACGCCGTCATTACACCGGCCATGTCGGTACTGTCCGCGGTCGAGGGCATGGAGGTGGTGACTCCGGTCTTCAAGCCGTATGTGGTGCCCATCACCCTGGTGATTCTGGTCGGCCTGTTCGTCTTCCAGCCCAAGGGCACGGCCCGCGTCGCTGCATTGTTTGGTCCGGTGATGGCCTTCTGGTTCCTCACCCTCGGCCTGCTGGGATTGTGGAACGTGGTGGCCCATCCGGCGATCCTCGCGGCGATCAATCCGCTCTACGCGGTTCGTTTCATGGTCCAGCACGGCCATCTGGCCTTTCTCGCCCTTGGTGCGGTGGTGCTCGCCATCACCGGCGGTGAGGCGCTGTATGCCGACATGGGCCACTTCGGCCGGCGCCCGATCATGTGGGCCTGGGTGATCCTGGTGTTTCCCTGTCTGTATCTGAACTATCTCGGCCAGGGCGCACTGATCCTGGCCAAACCCGAGACAGTGGCGAATCCCTTCTTCCATATGGCGCCGGACTTCTTGCAGATTCCACTGGTGGCCCTGGCCACCGTGGCCACCGTGATCGCCTCGCAGGCGGTGATTACGGGCGCCTATTCGCTGACCAGCCAGGCCATCCAGCTTGGTTACTGTCCGCGCATCCAGATCAAATTTACCTCGGAACGGGAACAGGGCCAGATCTACATCCCCAACATCAACTGGCTGCTGTTGCTGGCCGTCATCATCCTCGTGCTGGGCTTCAGGTCTTCAAGCAATCTGGCCTCGGCCTATGGCATCGCCGTCACCATGACGATGATGATCGACACCATCCTCGCCTTCATCGTCGTGCGCGCCCTGTGGCACTGGAGCTGGCTACAGGCCGGAACCTTCCTCACTTTTTTCGTGGTGGTGGACTTTGCATTCTTCTCCGCCAACGTCACCAAGGTGCTCGACGGCGGCTGGTTCCCGCTGGCGCTGGGACTCTCCGTGTTTGCTCTGCTGTCGACGTGGAAACGCGGCCGCCTGTTGCTGAGTCAAAAGCTGCAGCAGGACTCGATGCCCCTCGATGCCTTTCTCACCAGCCTGAGCTATGGTGGCCCACACCGCGTGGAAGGCACCGGAGTGTTTCTCACCCTCAACCCGGATAGCGTGCCGCGCGCGATGCTGCACAACCTGCTGCACAACAAGGTGCTGCACGAGCGCGTCCTGTTGCTCAACGTGCGGGTCAAGGACGTGCCGCACGTGGCGGAAGCCGAGCAGCTCGAAGTCACCCACCTCGACCAGGGTTTCCATCGCGTCGTGATCAACTACGGCTTCAAGGACGACCCCAATGTTCCGCTGGCGCTGGAACGTTGCGCCGCCTTCGGCCTGCCCTACCTGCCGATGGAAACCTCCTTCTTCCTCGGCCGCGAAATCATCGTGCCGCGGCGCATGCCCAACATGCCGGTGTGGCGGCAGGTTCTCTTCATGTGGATGTTCCGCAACGCCGACACCGCGACGGCGTTCTTCAACATCCCGATCAATCGCGTTGTCGAACTGGGTACGCAAGTGGAGCTGTAACCGGGCGTAAATCGGGTTACATAATTCCCCGCTCGACAATTTGAAGCACGCCGGTATTGCCGTCAATTTAGGATGGATAAAGTTTCGTTGAACTAAACCGCTGACGCGGTGGTGAGGTGATCCACCACCGCGTTTTGTATTTGGAATTGTTGTTGTTACTCGAAGTGTGATTTGATCAACACGTGCAGTCGTTCGATCCTGTCAATCGGGAACGCACCTGCGGCCGGCTACGTCACGACGCGATGCTCACCGACACCGACTGGCATCGCCTGCGAGCACAGCTATACGCCCACGACTGGGTGGTGTATGCCAAAGCGCCGCTCGGCGGTCCAGCGCAGGTGCTGGAGTATCTGGGCCGTTACACGCACCGGGTGGCGATCTCGAACGAGCGCATCGTCGCTATCCAGCATGGCACGGTAGCCTTCCGGGTCAGAGCAAGCGGCGATGGCAGCAAGAAGCGGACGCTACACCTGTCCGGCAAGGCGTTCATCGCACGCTTCCTCCTTCATGTCTTGCCCCGTGGCTTCAAGCGCATTCGCCATTACGGCCTGCTGGGCCCGGCGCACAAGGCGGTACACCTCGCTGCGGCCCGCGCGGCCCTCGATGCGCCTCCGCCTGACCCGGCCATGATCGCGTCGGTGGCGACGTTCATGCAGCGGGTGGCCAGCGTCGAGTGGGCGCGCTGCCCGCATTGCCAGCGTGGCCATTTCGAATTTGCTCAGGCGATTCCGAGCGCGCGGCGTTGGCAGCCACGCGCGCCGCCTTGATGTCGCCCATGGACTTTCCCTACTATCGCATTCCGCTCGATGGCGCATTCTGTCGCCAGACCATGACACGCTGGTGCGGGCGCGAATGCGCTTCGATCGGCCATCCTGCGCACCGCTCACGCGCTCTTGAACCTCATCCCGCGCCAATTCCGCCGCTCGTCAGCCCACGTCTCAACGGCTTGTGCTATGCAATTCGATTGACAGCCCGCGCAGCCTCCTTACAATCCCCATAGCGACCGCCTTCCCGGCGGTTCAGTCCAACGAGGTTTATCCGCCGATATGTCTTCTCGCTTCGCATCCCCTTCGCCGCATCGGCGGATAAACGCTTTTCGTTAGGCCCCATACATGGAGATCACCACCGTCGGCGAGTTACTGCACTGGTCATACGCGAACCTCGCGATGGCGCATTCGGCAATCACTTCGAAAGCTGAGAAGTACGGTCGCACTCAGTTTATGATTCGGGCTCGGTTATACGCAGGACTGAACAAGCAAACCATGAGCATTGGTCCGCTCGCGGACGACGAGCGCCTAAAGATGATTCTGCCGCAGGCTTGTTGCTACTGCGGGAGTCGCATGCACTTGTCGGTTGACCATCTCATTCCAACAAAGCGAGGCGGAGCAAATACCGGAGACAACCTTGTATGGGCGTGCCGATCATGCAACAGTTCAAAGTGCGCCCGCGATGCACTCGAATGGTTGGCCGAGAGAAACCAGTTTCCACCCATCTTGCTTCTTCGTCGGTATCTCAAGCTGGCAATCGAAATGAGCCGCGAGAGGACCCTTATGGACACACCGCTTGCCGCAGCACTAGATCTCCCGTTCGCGTTGGCGGCAATCCCGAAGGCATACCCACCACCAACCCAATTGCGGTTGTGGGTCGTAGATGTGGCCTAACACGTCGCTGCAGCCGACGCCGCTTCGCGGCGCGGCTGAGCTCAATCGTTAGCCCGCAGTAACCCATGGACTCCAAGGTACTCATTGCCCTGATTTCGGTGGCGCTTGGCTGGTTGCTGGCCCAAGGCACCGCTGTAGCCAAAGATTGGTGGGCCGCCAGGAAGTTGCGAGTGGGTTTGCTGACGGAGTTACAGGACATTCAGGATCAGCTGCAAGGGGTCCTCTTGATCCACAACCGTCAACTACAGGTCTATTCCCTGAAGGGCTTGGAACCGACTGCGTCGCTGCCCGTCCAGAACATGTTCTTCAAGCAATACTTCAAGGAGGCGTTCTCGCATTTGAACCGAGAGCAGCGCATTTCGTACCAACTGATTCACGCGTCCCTAGACAACCTGAACAAGAAGAACGAAGAGTTGGCGAAGTTTGCTGAAGATGCAAACACCGAGCGGCGAACTTCTCCAGATGAGACCAAACTTCTCGCTACGATCGAACTCTGGGGCGATCGCGTGACTGCCCTGTACAAGACGACGATGGCAACTCGCTGGCATATCGCGTACCACTTAAGAAATCCCGCCGCCCCATCGTATGACCTCCTTGGGCCAGTGCACGAAAGCTATGTGAAGTTCGAGCAAGAGTTGGACGCCGATGTCAAAGCAATCATTGAAGGAACCACTGCACTGAAGAGAGAAGACTTTGAAAAGATCTACGATGCGAGAGACTTCGCGCGCAATCGAGATGCGGGCTAACCCTTCGTATATGGGCTCCCCCAAAAAGCAAGGAAACTGATCGATAGGTTTGGCTGGTAGGAAGCGCATGCAGTCGTATCCCGTCGGAGCGGGACCGAGGTATCCGGCATCTAGTGTGGACTCGGAGTGGCCCGTGCCGACATGGAATCTGCGCACGTCGTGCCAATCGTTACAAGCGGCAGGCGCGTTATTGCCAACTGGTATGGCTGACAGGGAGCAGGTCAGGATGACCAGGCCGAACTCCCGGCGCGGACGTTGCACTACGAGTCAATGCGCCTCATCCCAATTAACCCCCACCCCCACCTCCACCAGCAACGGCACCTTCAACCGCGCCACATCCCCCATCAACCGTGGCAGTTCGGTACG
>JAYUGL010000012.1:0-7887 GCA_043738385.1 Sterolibacteriaceae bacterium | reverse complement strand
CATCAATCCGGCTTCGCTGGTGCTGCTGGGTGTGGTCTACATCACGGTGCGCCTGTCGGAAGCCTACGGACTCTGGAACGACAGGGCCTGGGCCGAATGGCTGGCCGCGCTGTCGGGGGCACTCTACATTCCGTTCGAGCTTCACCACCTGCTGTATCGGCCGGCACTCATCAATGCCGCAGTGCTGGCCAGCAACGCCTTTGTGGTCGGTTTCATGACCTATCAGCTATGGCACCGGCGGCGTTAACCATGCCTATTCGGCAATGTGCATGCTGACACTTTCGCCATCGTTCGGGCGCAATGTCCAGAACGATAGCGAAGACAGTATGGTGAGAGCACCCAGGGTCAGGAAAGCATGATGGAGCGCGCCAGTCACCGCAACGCGATCGGTTTGCGGCACATCGCCGAGGTACCACGCAGTCACCAACGAGCCGCAGGCCAGCCCGAAGCTCATCGACATTTGTTGCAAAGAGCTGGCGATGGTGCTGGCCATACTTGAATCGTTGGTTTCGATGTCGGCAAAAGCCATGGAGTTCATGCTGAAGAATTGGAGCGAGGTGAAGTAGCCTGTCGCCAGACCCAGAAGTACGATCAGCGCAATCGATGTGGCCGGGGTCACTTGAGAAAAGAGGCTGATGGTGACGCCGATCATCAGCGTATTCACGATCAGTACCGGTCGATATCCAAACTGCCCCAGTATTTTTGTCGAGATGAGCTTCATTCCCATTGCTGCGGCTGCGGACGGCATCATCAACAAGCCTGACTGCCATGCCGGCAGTCCGAGGCCGAGTTGATAGAGCAGAGGCAGCAGAAATGGCAGGCCACCGACGCCCAGCCGGGTAACGAAACCGCCAACCACGGAGACGCGAAAGGTGCGCACCTGGAATAATGCGAGTCGAAGCAGCGGATAGGCCGCCTGGCGGGCATGCAGCGCGTAGCCGGCCAGCAGGCTGATCGCAAGCAGCAACAAAATGGCGGCTGAGGTGGCGTCGAGATGGTGTTCACCGAAGTCCTCCAGCAGCCACGACAGCAGTGCGGTGCCCGCGCCGAACAGGACCAGACCGACCACGTCCAGTGGTCGGGGCTTGTCACCGTGATAGTCCGGCATATGGCGATGAATCAGCAGCAGCGCCATCAGACCGACCGTCACGTTGACGAAGAAAATGTCCCGCCACGACAGCCAGTGCACGATGAGGCCGCCCACGGTGGGGCCGAGCAGCGGCCCGATCAGCGCCGGGATGATGACGAAGTTCATCGCCATCAGCAGCTCCGATTTTGGAAAGGTGCGGACGATGGCAAGCCTGCCGACGGGCATCATCATGGCCGCGCCCATTCCCTGCAATATCCGCGCCGCGACCAGCATCGGTACATTGACCGAAAGCCCGCACAGTATCGATGAAAAGGTGAAGATGGCCACCGCGATGCCAAACACGCTTCGCGTACCGAACCGAACCGATCCGCGATCCATCCACTGACCGGGATTCAGACCGCCAGGCTCAGGATATAGCTGGTCACGACCGCCTTCAGACCCTGCGCTGTGACCTGCAGGCTCGCCGCCATTGCCGGAACCGCGGTATTGACAATGGTGTGGAGTCGAGTTGCTCCATGAACAGCGCAGTCGCCACTACCCAGGGCAAATAGCGCTTGACCGTGTCGGAGCGCATCAGTCTTTGCAATCCTGCCCGCTGAAACTGCGGGAGAAGCCGCCACCGGCTTCTCCCGCGCGTCCGGGGAATATGCACAACAGCACGGCAAACGAATCCATCCCATTGCGGAGATCCGACGGAAAGGCCGAAAACGGCGCCGCCAGATCAACCACGCTCTTGATGTAGGCAATCTCCGCTTTCTGGTCGGAAGCGCGAATCACGCGGTAATTCTTCAAGCTGCCGTCAGGATTCAGAACCACCTGCACCAGTGCCTTGTGGGAGCCTTGGGTTCGAGGTTCACGTTTGACGAACGCCGCGCTCTGGTTCATTTTGCGGATGAACGCATCAAAATACATTTGCAAGCTGAACGGTTCGACCACTCTGGCGTTGGCCGATTGCTGTTCGGATTCCTCTTCTTCGTGTTCCCGCTGCCGCCCGATGGCCCGGGCCATCGTCATTGCCCGCTGCGACAGCGCGGGGGCTGGCGCAGGTTTGGGCGCCGTTGCCAGTTCATTGAGAAACTCGTCCATCTCCTTGCGCTCGGCAATGGACCAGGTTTGTTGGGGAACAGTAATGCTGGGCTTTTTTTGTACCAGGCGCTTCTGCGGGGGTTCGGGTTGTTTCGTTGGCACCTTTGGCACTTTTGGCACCCTCGGTACCACCGGGTCGGATTTGGAAATAACGACATCGAGGCGCGAGGGTGCGACCTTGTTCGCATTCGCCGCGCGTCGTGACGCAGGGCCGGGTGAAGACAGGCGAATGGACAACACGGCCGCGTGCAGCAGGAGCGAGATTGCCAAAGGCAGCCAGAATGTTTTCCACGCGCGTGCGTTGGGTGATTCGATAGGCATTTCGATACGGCGGTAATGCGCCGAAAACGTTTCCGGCTGGGCGATGCCTCGATGAGTGCGACGAGGGCTTTTTCGACAGCCTGTGATTGTAGCGCCCTTGCGCTGCTGGTCGCCTGACTTGCTCCACTCGCGCGATGCCGGATAGTCGGTCTGTTTTCATGGTCGATCCAACACTCCGGTTTCATGTTTTTCCCGCACATCAAGGCCGTCCTGAGCATTACTTCAGTGGTCCTGAACCATTTGCCACGCGTCCGTCGCGCAAGCGTCGGGCTCGGCGTTGTCGATGGCGCACAAGCAGCCTTGCCCGATTATTCCTGTTCATAACGCTATCATTCACATCAGGGGAGCCGGTCTGGCGTCGAAATTGTTGCGATGAGCGGTATACTGATTTCGATCCATTGTGACCTTGAACCCTTGTGTTTATCCCTCTATGGCGGGGAATCTAGGTTGTTGTGCCGGTGAATTTCTGACTTGAGACGTATGGATAACAAAATTATCTTTACCAAAACGGCTAAAGGCTTGCGCGAGGCGACCGGGAAAACCCGCGCCCTGTCGCGCCGCTTGCGTGTCGTCCTCAAGGAGGTTGACGGCAAGAGCTCGGTTGAGGAAATGTTGGGCAGGTTCGAGGAGGTGCAAGAGGCCGAACTTTGGAACGAGTTGAATACGCTTGCTGAAGAAAATTACATCCGAGAGTTTGTTCAGACGGAAAGAATTATAGAGCCCAGCGAAGATCTCGATTTTTCAGGGCTTTTGCCACCATCCGCAGAGGCTGAGGCGATGCCAGGGAACAAGGGTCTGTCTGACGCCCTGCGCAAGACAAAGGAAACACCGGCTGAGGCGGCAGTCAAGGCAAAGTTTGTGGTGCAGGCGAAGAGGAAAGCTGACGAACAGACACGGCAGGTGGCGGAAGCGCAAGCGCGCAGGGAGGCTGAGGAAAAAGCCAAGCAGGAAGCGGCCACCAAGGCGAAGCGCGAAGCCGAAGCACGGGAGCGCGAAAAAGCAGAGGTGCAAGCCCGCCGCGAGGCTGAGGCCAACCTGCTGCGCGAGATTGAAGAGCATGCCAAACGGGATGTCGAAGCGAAAGCCAAGCCGGCGGCGGATGGCAAGGCGAAGCTTGAGGGGCAAGACCAGGGTCGCAAAGCGGCGGAAGCGAAAGCTAGCCGCGAGGCCGAGGAGCAGGCAAAGCGCGACACTGAAGCGCGTGCACAGCGGGAGGCTGACGAGAAAGTCAGGCGCGAGGCAGAGGAACGGTCGCGCCGCGAAGTCGAGGAAAAAGCCCGGCGCGAAGCAGCAAAAGTCGCACGCCGCAAAGCGGAAGAGCTGGAGCGTCGCGAAATGGAAGATAAAACACGACGAGAGGCTGAGGAAAAGGCCAAGCGCGAAGCGGAGGAAGTTGCGCGTCGTGAAGCGGAAGAGAGCGCCAAGCGCGAAGCCGAGGAAAAGGCACGGCAGGAAGCCGACGAAGCGCGCCGCAAGGTGGAAGAACAGGAAAAGCGGGAGGCGGAAGAACGCGCGCGTCGTGAAGCGGAGGAGAAGGCCCGGCGCGAAGCCGAGGAGAAAGCCAAACGCGACACTGAAGAGCGCGCACGTCGGGAGGCCGACGAGCAAGTCAGGCACGAGGCAGAGGAACGGCTGCGTCGCGAAGCGGAGGAAAAGGCCCAGCGCGAAGCCGAAGAACTGGCACGTCGCGAAGCCGAGGAAGAGGCGCGCCACAAGGTGGAGGAGCAGGCGAAGTGGGAAGCGGAAGAACAAGCGCGTCGCGAATCTGAAGAGACGGTCAGGCGAGACGCTGAAGAAAAAACAAGACAGGAAGCCGAGGAAAGAGGCAGGCACGAAGCTGAAGAGCGTTCACGTCGGGAAGCGGAGGAAATAGCCCGGCGCGACGCTGAAGAATTGGCCCGGCGGGAAGCAGAAGAGCAAGCCCGCCGCGAAGCTGAACAACGAGCTAATCACGAGGCAGAAGAGTCGGCGAGGAGAGCATCCGAAGAGCTCGCCCGTAGAGAAGCAGAAGATAGCGCTCGGCACGAAGCTGACGAGAAGGCCAAAACTGAAGCTGCGGAGGCCGCACGTCGCGAAGCGGAAGAAAAAGCCGTGCGCAAAGCTGAAGCGTTGGCGAAGAAAAAAGCCTTGGCCTTGGTCAAACGCAAGGCCAAGGCGCTGGCGCGGCAGCAGGCGGAAGAAAAAGTCAGCAACAATACCGCGGGAAAAGCCGCTGCCAAAAGCGAAAGATTTGTTGACACAAAGCAGCTCAACCTGGGCAAGGCAATTGTGTTGGGGCTATTTGTCCTGATTACGCTCGGCCTTGGCCTGGTTCACGTCGTTTCTTTTGACGGCCAGATGGCGAAGCTTGAAAAGGCGGCATCGGATCAGTTTCAGCAGCCGGTCAACATTGAAACCATGCACCTGGCGCTGTTTCCCCAACCGAACTGGATTATCGAGGGTGTTTCGATCGGCAGTAAAGGGCAGATCATGGTCGGCAAGATCAAAGCAGTCATCGAGTTGGGTTCGGTGTTCAGCGAGAAGCAGGTATTCAAGTCGGTCGAACTTTATGCGCCGATTTTGAACGACGATGGGCTGCGCTGGCTGATGTTCGGCAAAGCGCGGAGTGATGCCTTCAGGGTTGAGCGCTTTAGCGCGGTAAGCGCCAAGCTGAATTCAAAAAGCATCAGCCCGCTCACATTTGACCTCAAGGCAGAGGTGGGTGATGACGGCAATTGGCAGAAGATAGTCATCTTTACTTCCGATAATAATGGCGTCATTGAACTTCAACCCAAAGGTAACCGCGTGCAGGTGGAAATCAACGCCGATAGGTTTGCGGTGCCGTTTGGTTCCGCGCTTACGCTGGGCAGTTTCAACGCGATTGGCACGGCAGGTCGTAACGACCTCAATGTGACGGAATTCACGGGCCGGCTTTACGGTGGCTTTGTCAGCGGTACCGCCCGATTGAAATGGGCGACCAATTGGAGTCTGGATGGGGATTTAAGTGCGCGGCGGATTGCGTCGCTACAGGCGGTTCCGGGACTTCTGGAGAGCGGCGAGATTGGGGGCACCGGGATCTATTCCATGCGTGGGGCAGATGCCGCGAATCTGTTCGCGGCACCTCACGTGGAGGGATCCTTTGTTGTTCACGATGGGGTTTTGCTCGGGGTAAATCTGGCCAATCTGCTGAAGAATGGTGGCAGTGGCGGGAAAACTTCGTTCTCTGAACTGGTCGGCAGTTTTGTACACAACAGCAACAGGACGCAATTGAAACAGATGCGCCTGACGGCGGGCATTGTGTCTGCGTCTGGCAGTGCCGAGGCGGACGCAAACGCCAATATCCGGGGTCGCTTTGGCGCCGATCTCAAGTATTCCACGGGCCAGGCACACGCCAATGTGGCGGTGTCGGGATCGCTCAAGCAGCCGCGCTTCAGCCGTTGAGGCCGCGCCCGCGGATTTCCTTGCGGCGTTAACTCCTGGCGGCGGCTAACGCTTATTGCCCGCTGCCTGAAGGGGGTTTCGGCTTGCGATGCTTGTTGCTCGGTCCACCGAAATGTTTCGTCTTTTGGGGATGGCGCGACTTGGGCTGGCCCGAGGGGGCCCTGCCGGGATTGTTGTTGTCGCGGCGCGGGGCGTTGCCGACGTTGCCGGGACTCCCTGCATCGGCCCGGTTGCCAGGCGCCAGGCGGATTTCCAATTCCACGATTTCATCCCACTGCGGATCGGTCCGGTCGCGTTCGGGAATGGAGAGCAACTGCTGCAGGCGCCGGCGGATGTCCGGCGGCGGGTTGACGGGAGTTTCCCGAACTTCCTCCGGGACTTCAGGCGTTGCAGGAATTTCTGGATTTTCTGGGGTATCGGTGTTCATCGTCGCGACAGGGAAAATTGTTAAAAGCGAAGTATCTCATTGCTTGAGCCAAAACCGGCAATGAGGCCAGCCGGACTATTCAACCAGTAACTGCTTCAGCCGACGCCGTTTGTGGGCATCCAACCCGCCCGCCCGCTCCAGATAGGCCTGAATCGAGCCGTACTGCGAGTTGACGGTGTCGAGTGCGATATCGAGATACTCTTCTTGTACGCCGATCAGCACGTCAAGCACTTCCGGTTCGGGTGGAAAACCAAAAATTGTGGTCATCAGCGTTGTGGCGGTGCGTCTGATCCTATGATTGCGCCCCGGGACACCGCTCAGCATGTAGTCGCGATAAATCGTTTCGGCCGGGATATCCAGTGCGAACAGCAGCATGGCGCAGACAAAGCCCGTTCGGTCCTTTCCTGCTGAACAGTGGATCACGACCGGAAGGCCCGTTCCTGCGAGCAACCGATCAATCAGCACACGGAGACGTCCTGAAAAAGCACCCGGCATGCGCCGATAGATATCACTCAACAACTCGACCGCCCGCTCCGGTGTGGGATCGTCGCGCAACTGCTGCAGCATGCCCAAATTGGCGTTCTTCAACTCGGCGCTGGTGTCGATATGCAGTTCGGCAATGCCGTGGATTTCGCGCCAGAGATTCGGTGCCTCCTTGCGTTCTATCGGGCCGCGCAAGTCGCAGATCAGGGAAACGCCGAGTTTCCTGAAATATTCGAAATCGGACTCACTTAAATCGTGCAGGGTGTTCGACCGGTAAATTTTGCCGCGCCGAACCGTGCCGCCGTCGAGAGTCGTGTAGCCGCCGAGATCGCGAAAGTTGTCTGCGCCTTCAAGGCTTAAATCGTGGATTGCGCCGGATTCGACTGGTGTTGCATTCACAGCAAATGTCGATAAAGGAGTTTTGTAGACCGCCGACTATAGCACCACGCGGCCTGGTAACCGGCCTCTATTCATCGTTGCCCGGCAGGCGGATGATATGTTGTCCCGATTTTTCGTCGCGTTCCAGAGTCAGCAACTTGACCTTCTGTCCATCCTCCAGGAGTTCGCCGAAGGAGCGGTAACCGTAATAGGACTCGTTGAAGCCGGGCCTGCGGCGCTTCATGGTCTGTTTGACCATCGAGCCCCAGATTTTCTCCCCCTCGCCGCGTTCGGCGATCAGGGCTTCGACGGTCTCGACGACAAAATCGAGGGCTTCCTGGCGTTTGTCATCGTCGGTTTTGGCCGCAATGCTCTTTTCGGCACCGCCGCCGCTCTCCTTGGCGGGCGCTCTGCGCACGGCGCGCTTCTTTTTTGCTTCCTGTTCTCGCACCAGGTCGTCGTAATAAATAAACTCGTCACAATTCGCGGAGAGTAGATCCGAGGTTGAATCTTTAACGCCAACCCCGATCACGTGTTTGTTGTTCTCGCGCAGCTTTGATACCAGGGGCGAAAAATCCGAATCGCCGCTGATGATGACAAAGGTATCCACATGGGACTTGGTGTAACAGAGATCAAGTGCGTCCACCACCATGCGGATATCGGCCGAATTCTTGCCTGACTG
>JAYUGL010000011.1:0-7900 GCA_043738385.1 Sterolibacteriaceae bacterium | reverse complement strand
GGGGTCGAACAAGTCGGGCGTTTCCTGATTCATTTCACTCACTTCAAATATCTGCGTCAACTAAATGTCCTTTTTCTTCCATCCAGGCGCGCCGGCCTGACGCTTCGCCTTTGCCCATCAAGAGATTGAACAGCTTCAACGTTGCACCACTGGCATCCGGTGGCGCAACAACCGGAAGCACGCGTCGCGTCGCCGGGTCCATCGCGGTTTCGCGCAACTGACTGGGGTTCATTTCGCCGAGACCCTTGAAACGCCCCATCTCGATTTGCTCCGGCTTGAATCCTTCTTTCGTGAGCCGGTCGCGGATCGCGGACAGTTCTCCATCATCGAGCGCATAAAGCCGCCGCGCCGGGCGCTTCTTGCCCTGTGCCGGGACATCAATGCGATAGAGCGGCGGCTGCGCGACGTAAATATGACCGCGCGCGATCAATGCCGGAAAGTGACGGTAGAACAGCGTGAGCAAAAGCGTCTGGATGTGGGCGCCATCAACATCGGCATCGGACATGATCACGATCTTGCCGTATCGCAACCCAGAAAGATCGGCGCTGTTTTTTCCCTCAACATCGGGGCCATGATGGTCCACCCCGAGCGCGACCGCGATGTCATGAATTTCGGCGTTGGCAAGCAATCTGCCCGGTTCAATTTCCCACGCGTTTTGTACCTTGCCACGCAGCGGGAGAATGGCTTGCGTTTCCTTGTTGCGGGCCATCTTGGCGGAACCGCCTGCCGAGTCGCCCTCCACCAGAAACAACTCGTTCTCGTCGATGTCGGTGGATTCGCAGTCGGAGAGTTTTCCCGGCAGCACGGCAACGCCCGATTGCTTTCGTTTCTCAACTTTTTGCGCGTTCTTCTGCCGTGCCAGCGCTTGCTTGATCGCCATTTCGGCAATCGCCTTGCCGGCATCCACATGCTGATTGAGCCAGATTTCGAAAGGGTCGCGCACCACGCCAGAGACGAGCTTTACCGCTTCGCGCGAGTTGAGCTTTTCCTTTACCTGACCCTGAAACTGCGGATCGAGCAGGCGCGCGGAAAGGACGAAAGCCATTTTTCCACAGACATCATCCTGTTGCAGTTTGATGCCACGCGGCAGCAATGCGTGGTGTTCGACGAAAGACTTGACTGCATCGAACACGCCCGCACGCAGGCCGGATTCGTGCATGCCGCCAGCAACGGTTGGTATCAGGTTTACGTACGACTCCGACGCTACGGCTTCGGCAAACCACGCTAGCGCCCAAGCAGCGCCTTCACCCTCGGCGAAATCGCTATCGTTGTTTTCAGCGTATTTTTCTGCGGCATAGATCGGGGCTGCCGGCTCGCTTTCGCCCGCCAATTCTGCCAAATATCCGGTCAGCCCGTCCGGATATGACCAAGTGCGCGTCAGGATCGTGCCATCCGTTTGCTCGGTGTCGAGGAATACTTTGACTCCAGGCAACAACACGGCTTTTGAGCGCAGCAGGCGCTCCAGTTCGGCCGCTGGGATCTTTGCCGAATCAAAGTACTTCGGGTCCGGCCACACCCTTACACGAGTACCGCTGACGCGGCCGCAATTGCCGATAGCCTTTAACTCGCTGACTTTCTCCCCGCCATCGGCGAAATCGACGGACCAGATTTTTCCGTCACGCCGCACTTCGACCGATACCTTGGTGGACAGCGCGTTGGTGACCGCCACCCCGACGCCATGCAATCCGCCTGAAAATGCGTAGGCGGATTTCCCGGAACGCTTGTCGAACTTGCCTCCGGCGTGCAGCCGGGTAAAGGCGAGGACGACCACCGCTACCTTTTCCTCAGGGTGTGGCCCGACCGGAATACCGCGCCCGTCATCGGTGACCGACACGGAACCATCAAGGTGGAGCAGCACATGAATGCTGGCTGCATAGCCGCCCAGCGCTTCATCGGCAGCGTTGTCGATAACCTCCTGGATGATGTGCGCAGGCGAATCGGTCCGGGTATACATGCCTGGACGCTCGCGTACCGGCTCCAGACCTTTGAGGACACGGAAAGATGATTCGTCGTAGCGGTCGTTGCTCATGGGTAGAGGCTATTTTCCTGGAAGCGATCTCCAACAGTTCGACGCCTAGTGCAGGCGTCGAACTGTTGGACCGGAGCAGCCATGGTAGCGCTGACTGCCTTCATTTGTTTGCGTGTGTAAAGTCAGGCCGCATTATAAATACGGCAGCGGATCCCGATTCAGCTATCGACGCCGTAGGCTGTCTTCATGCGCCTGCGTCTGTTGCCGTTGCCGTTGCCGTTGCCGTTGCCGTTGCCGTTGCCGTTGCCGTTGCCGAGAAATTTGCGCAACTGTTCCATCCACGGCTCGGTAACGGTTCTGACGTCCGCGTCGTTTTCAAGAATGCCCTGGATCAGTTCGCGCTTATGGCTTAACTCAACGGCAGACAAGGTCGTGTTGTCGTCCTCTTTCGGGAGCTTGCTGCGCAACGCGGCAACCGATTTCTCGAGCTCAACCAGACGTTCCCAGTCGTGCGCATGGGCGGCCTCAACCATGCGCATTGAGAGCGCACTCATTTCTTCGTAGATTTCAATTTGCGAACGCATGGGAACATGGTACCGGCCAAGGCGGCGCCAATTCCCCGAAAGAACGGTAGGTTCCCCGGTCTTTTCCACTGGGGGCCGAACTCATTACAGCGGTTATGGTCTTTATCAACCCATTGTATTTTATATGGTAATTATGAATATCTATTGTGCCAGACCGTGCTCGACTCCGTAGCGAATCAGTTCGGCCGTGGTTTCGAGGCGCATTTTTTCCAGCAACCGTTTGCGGTATTCGCTGACCGTCTTGACGCTGAGACTCAGCTCATCGGCGATCTGGGTAATGGTTTTGCCTGACGAAATACGCGACAACACTTGGTATTCGCGGTCGGTGATGCGCTCGTGCGGCAACTTTTCACCATCATCGGAAATGGCGGCAGCGAGATGCTCAGCCAGCGTCGGACTGATAAATCGTTTGCCGCCTGCCACTTGCCGTATCGCAGTCACCAAAAGTTCAGGGGCGCTTTGCTTGGTCAGATAGCCCGCTGCGCCGGACTTGATGGCACGCACCGCATAGTGTTCCTCCGGATGCATGCTGAGGATCAGCACTGGCAGACGCGGGAACTCCTTCTTGAGTTGCTTCAGCGTATCGATGCCGT
Organism: Sterolibacteriaceae bacterium; assembly: GCA_043738385.1. Taxonomy (GTDB): domain Bacteria; phylum Pseudomonadota; class Gammaproteobacteria; order Burkholderiales; family Rhodocyclaceae; genus JANYCD01. Next base: position 4,754 of record JAYUGL010000011.1, on the reverse strand, counting down.
TGCGATTGGGCATCGACACATCAAGCAGGAACACATCCCAGCGCTGATGACGCGCCAGACGCAGTGCCTCGACCCCATCCTCGGCTTCGCCGGCGACAAGGAGGTCCTCGGTCTCGGAAAGAATGTGCTTGAGACCTTGTCGCACAATGGCATGATCGTCGGCAATCAGAACGTGTATTTTTCGGGCCATGGTGGGATGTTAGAAAAGATTCTGCTGTGGTTCTGCTTCAGCGCGTTCGGATTCAACGCTTTGCTTCAGCGGCAGTTGAATGACCAAATGGGCCCCGCCCAGCTCGGATGGCTCAATGCGGAATTCACCATTGAGACTGCGGGATCTTTCGCGAATGCCACGCAAGCCGAAAGATTTTGATTTGTTCATGTCGGCTTCCGAAATGCCACGGCCATTGTCGCGGATTTCAAGCACGATATGTCGACCGTCGCGCTGTAGCCGCAGCGCGACCAGCGATGCATGAGCATGCTTGGCAATGTTGGTGAGCGCCTCCTGCACGATACGAAACAACGCCAGCGAGGTGCGGTCGTCGACATCAACGACTTCATCGTAGTGAACGCGGCAGGGAATGCCGGTGCGTTGGGCGAAGTCTTCCGCCTGGCTCTCAAGGGCCGCCAGCAGACCGAATTCCTTGAGAATGCCGGGGCGCAGCTCACGTGCCACGCGGCTTGCTGTTCCCATTGCCTGATTGAGCAAGGCCTGTATCGAGCGCAGCTTGTCGCGCAGACCAAGCTGCGCTTTGGGTAACTTTCCGGCCAACAGGGCGGCTTCGATCTTGATTCCGACGAGGAGACTGCCCAATTCATCGTGGATATCGCGCGCGATTCTCTCCCGCTCTTCCTCTTTCGCGGCCTCGAGATAGGCCGATAACTCGGAGAGTTGTTCGCGCGAACGGCGCAACGTTGCCTCGGTCTCTTTGCTGCGCGTGATGTCGCTGGCGATCCCATGCCAATGAAGGGTTCCGTCATTGAAGCGTTGTGGTACGGAATGCAGGTTGACCCACCTGGGCTTGAGCCGATTGCGAGCGCGAATGCGGCCTTCCCAGTTGAGGGTGGACAAGGTTGCTGCGGATTCTGCGATTGCGGTCTGAAAGGCGGCCCGATCATCGGGTTCGATAGCGCCGAAAAAATTTTCAAACGAAGACGTCAATAATTGCGCCCGGATGCCGATCAACTTGTAGCCACCTTCGCTGGCATACAGAAATCGCAACGCTCCACTGCGGTTGCGTTCGAGCTGGAACACCATTCCGGGAAGATTGACCGCCAAACCGCGGAAGCGGTCCTCGCTATCCCGAAGGAGCGCGAGCGCTGCCCGATGGTCGGCCCGCTGCCGCGCTTCACGTACTTCGCGCTCAATCACCAGTGCAAGTCGAGCCGGTTGATCGCGGCGCAGGCAATCGCGGACGCCGGCTTTCATCGCAATGATCGCCGGCTGTTCGCGTGAGGAGTCGGTCAGGGTGATAACGGGAATATCCAGATCACAGTCGCGCATCGTGCGAACAACTTTATGCGGCGACAGTCCGGGAATCGCGCTGGCGCAAAGCAGCGCGTCCCAACGCTGGGTGGCGAGTTTTTCACGAAGCGTGGTCAGATTTTCCACCTGCTCAATGTCAGGGCGATGGCCGGAGATGGAGAGACGCTGGCGCAGAATGGAAAGACCATCCTCGCTGCGATCAACCAGCAGCAGTTTCAGCTTGGAGTTTTTTGCCTTGGACGAAACAACCATTGCATCGCAGATCAGCACCCAAAAATCCGGAAGGCCAGTTTAGCGGAAAGTCGGATGGCCGGTATAATCCGGCCCGGTTTGCATCTTGTTACGCGCCGGCTTAGCTCAGTTGGTAGAGCAACCGCCTTGTAAGCGGTAGGTCGTCAGTTCGATTCCGACAGCCGGCACCATAGGCGAAACAAGTGCCAAAAAAAGCCCGTCCAAAAGATGGGCTTGATGGCCATCTGTGGCGTTCGAAGAAATGAGTTATTTCTTTTTCTTGCCGGCTACCGCGGCTTTGAAGCCGGAGCCAGAAGAGAACTTGGGCACAGTGGTGGCCGGAATCTTGATCGTCGCGCCAGTCTGCGGGTTCTTGCCGCTGCGGGCCGCACGCTTGGATGATTTGAAAGTACCAAAGCCAACCAGTGTGACGGTATCGCCCTTGGACACCGCTCTAACCACTGCGCCAGTCAAGGCATCCAGCACCTTGCCCGCGGCGACCTTGCTGATGTCAGCCTCCTTGGCGGCTATTTCGATCAGTTCCGCTTTGTTCATGTCTTGTCCTTTCGAGTTGGTCAAGGCCAGTTGGCCTGAACGAATTTTAACCACGCCCCAGCCTGTGTTGGCAAGTGCCTACAGCAATTTATTCATCGGGCAGAAAAAAAAGATGCTGCCAATTCGCCGCGCGCTTTTTGATGTGACTGCTTCGACAGATTGATTCGCGATCACTGACCTTGACCTCTTAGGGGCGATGGCCTAGAATCCGGCCTCCAGTCGCGGGGTGGAGCAGTCTGGCAGCTCGTCGGGCTCATAACCCGAAGGTCGCAGGTTCAAATCCTGCCCCCGCAACCAACAGAGCAAGGGCTTGGCTTCGGCCAGGCCTTTTTGTTTTAGTGGTGCGCCAATTTATTGCCTTGGCTTCGTTTATCCCCAACTGCAAAAATGCGCCCAAGCGATGTCCGAGGGCGTCGCTTGGAGCCGTTTATTTGGCGAAAATTTCGCGATCCTCTCGTTGCTGCGATTGACTGCCGCCTTCCCGATGCGCGCTCACCCGCACGATATTGACCGGAATTGCCGACATCCTTGGCATGGCATTGATCGGTTCCACATCCCGGTCGGTCGAGATGAGCATGTTCGTCGAAGAGCCATGCTTCGCAATATCCATGGATTCTCCGGGCAACGGTCCCCAGGCATGCGTCATCGATACCACTCCGGGCCGCACCGTCGGATCCGCCTGGACAATGGCCGAAATGCGCGCATGATCGGAACTGATCTCGATCCGGTCCCCAGTCGTCAGTCCATGGGAAGCCAAGTCATCCGGATTGAGGTAGGCCGGGTTGAAAGGATTGCGTTTGCGCGTGGTCGGCAGGAACATGCCTATCGTGTTGTAGAAGTCGCGCATCCGCCGCGTCGAGAGGAGATGGGTGAACTTCTTTCCGTGGTGGATGTGCGCGGCCGCCGGAAGTTCTGTCGCCAGTTGCGCCATTTCCGTCGCCACATCCGCCGGAATTACGTCGAACATTGCCGTCGCCTCGGGGCGCGGTGGTAATACGGTGCTCTGCGCCTCGTGGTAGATCTTCCCCGAAGGATGCGTTTTGATCTCTTCCAAAGGCGCCAGCGGATGCTGGGCGCGCATCGCAAGCAGCTCATCATTGGTCGGCCCCGTCTTCATGTCGAGCACATTGCCGCAGAACTGCATGGTCTTGCCCAGACGCTTGGCCAGCGCCCAGAAGAAATACCACTCTTCAATGACCTCTGATCCCTTGGGTGGCTCAAGCAAGGCCGGGGCGTACTGCACCCAGGGTTCCCGGAAGAAGGCGAAACCATAGGCGCTGACCGGCAGGTCGGAACGCTCATACTGCAATCGGGGCGGGAAGATGTAATCCGCCAGCCGCGCCGTATTGGTCATGTAGGGTTCTACCGAAACCTTGAGCTCAAGGGCGTCGAAGGCGCGCTGCATCTTCTTCTGGTCCGGCATCAGGTTGGCCAGGTTGCCGCCGCACGAGATCAGGCATTTCACCTGCTCGGGGCCGGGAGTGAGGATTTCGTCGGCTAGGGTGCCGGTGGTCTTCTCTCCACCAATTGAACCTACGCCGCGAATGCGGCTGGGTGGTGCTTTCCACGAGGTGCGTGAGGGCGGGATCACTTCGGCGCGGAAGGGGCCCGAGGGCACCATCATGTCGACGCTGAGCACCTTGTCACCGGGGCGCAGGAAGCGACCGCAGATGACGTTGAGACAATCGGCCAGGTGCTGCATGAGATTCGAATGCGGCGCCATGCTGGGGCCGGTGCCGGTATAAACGGCGCCCTGCTTTGAATCGCGGGCGAAGAGTTCGGCCACCCGGCGCAGGTCGCCCGGTTGGAGCCCGGCACGGACTTCGACCAGGGCTTCGGTGAAAGGCTCAACGGCTTGGCGCAACTGTGCCATGGCTGCTTTACCGACGTAGCGTTCACAGAAAGCCTTGTCTTGCCAACCTTCGCTCAGCACCAGTCGGATGAGGGCGGACAGTATCAGGGCGTCCTGGCCCGGCAGGGGCTGAATAAGAACGTCGGCGTGAGTGGCAGTCTCCGTGCGGCGAGGATCGATGACGATAACCTTCAAGCCACGGGCACGTTCTGCGTTGAGATTATTGGTCGGCTGGGACGCCAGCATGCCAAGCAGGCCGTGAGACAGCAGTGGGTTGGAGCCGAGCAGAAGAATCACGTCGGCTTGGGCGAGCTGCAAATTGCCTCCGGCCCAACCGCCGATGCGCTCGAAGGACAGCGTCTTCGCGGATTGGTCGATGGTGTAGGAAGTGAATCGCGAACGCGAGCCGATTGCTTCGAGGAAGCTCGCCTGCATCGTTACAGCGGTGGAGTTGAATATCGAACCATTGCCAAAGTACACTCCGATAGCGTCGGGGCCATCGCGTTCGATCAGTGCCGAAAGTTTGGCGCCGACTTCGTCCAGCGCTTTTTCCATCGAAATCTGCTCGAAGCTGCCGTCGGGCTGGCGCTTCAATGGATGGAGGAGTCGACTTTCTCCGTGATGCGCTTCTTC
>JAYUGL010000010.1:0-2723 GCA_043738385.1 Sterolibacteriaceae bacterium | reverse complement strand
CCAGACCGATTAGCGATCCGTGTGCCTGATACTGCTTGCGTGGCAGGTTCATCCCGAGTACCCGCTGGTCGTCGCCGCCAACCGCGACGAGTTTTTTGCGCGCCCCACCGCACCTGCCAGGTTTTGGCCGGACCATCGTTTTGTCTTGGCCGGTCGCGACCTGAGCGTCGGCGGTACCTGGATTGGGGTCGCCCGCAACGGTCGCTTCGCCGCCCTGACCAATCACCGCGATCCCGCGCGAAATCGGAACGATGCGCCCTCGCGCGGCCCCTTGGTGGCGGATTTTCTGGAGGGTGCAGAATCGCCTGAGACCTGCTGCAAACGGCTTGCTGGTCAAGATGGCCGCGTCTATAACGGCTTCAATCTACTGGTGGGAGATCGCGACAGGCTGTTCTGGATCAGCAATGTCAGCCGTGAGGCGCGTCAGCTTTCCGCAGGCATTTACGGACTGTCCAACGAATTGCTGGACACCCCATGGCCCAAGGTCGAACAGTCGAAATCAGCACTGACCAAGGCGCTTATGGCCCTGCCCGACGAGCAGCCGCTGTTTCAGCTGCTGCGCGATGACACAATCTATCCCGACGACATGCTGCCGCGCACCGGAATCGATAAGGAATGGGAAAGGCTGCTATCGGCGGCATTCGTGCGCGGTCCCGGTTATGGGACGCGCAGTTCCACTGTGCTGCTTAAAGAGCGCAGTGGAAACATTCTGTTCGATGAGCAAACCTGGCTTGAACAGGCAAAGGCAGGACCACGCCATCGCTTTCGTTTTTCCATGGCCTGATTCTCTTTATGGAAATACCCCGCCGGGCGGCAGGGGCGGCATCGCTTTAGACTAAAATGATGGATTGCCCGCCAGCCTGAGTCAGGCCATCACCTCTATTGATCATGACCGAACAGACTCCCGACACACCGCTTCAGGACGAAAACCACATCATCGCCGAACGTCGCGCCAAGCTGGCCAGATGGCGCGAATCGGGTCATGCCTACCCCAACGACTTCGTGCGGGGAAACACCGCAGCCAGGCTGGACGAGTCGTACGGCGAGGCAAGCCGCGAAGAACTGGAGGCAGCGCCCATCGAGGTTTCGGTGGCTGGCCGTATCATGCTCAAGCGTGTCATGGGTAAGGCCAGCTTTGCCACGATTCAGGACCTGTCGGGGCGCATGCAGATTTTTGTCACCCGCGACAGTGTTGGCGAAGAAATTTATGCCGAATTCAAGCACTGGGATCTGGGTGATATCGTTGGTGTGGCCGGTACGATGATGAAAACCAAGACCGGAGAACTTTCCGTTCATGTCAGCCAGATTCGCCTGTTGTCAAAGTCACTGCGCCCCCTGCCGGAAAAATTTCACGGCCTGTCTGACGTGGAGCAGAAATATCGCCAGCGCTATCTTGATCTGATCACCAACGACCAGACCCGCTTCACCTTCGTTGCGCGCAGCCGCTTGATTGGCTCCATTCGCCACTACATGACGGGCCACGACTTTCTCGAAGTGGAAACGCCGATGATGCACCCGATTCCTGGTGGCGCATCTGCGAAGCCTTTTGTCACGCATCACAACGCGCTGGACATGGAGCTGTTCCTGCGCATCGCGCCGGAGCTCTACCTAAAGCGGCTGGTGGTGGGCGGCTTCGAGAAGGTTTTCGAAATTAACCGCAATTTCCGCAACGAGGGGCTATCGCCGCGCCATAATCCCGAGTTCACCATGATGGAGTTTTACGAGGCCTACGCGAATTACAAGAGCCTGATGGACTTCACCGAAGGTTTGATCCGTCATGCAGCGCGCGAAGCGCTTGGATGCGAGACCTTTGAATATCAAGGGCGCACGCTCGACCTGTCGCGTCCCTTCCATCGGCTCACCATGGTGGAAGCGATCCTCAAACACCATCCCGGTTTCTCCATTGCGCAACTCAACGATGCAGTCTGGCTGCGGCAGAAACTCGCCGACTTCCATTTAGCAGTGAGATCAACTGTTGGCATTGGCACACTGCAAATGCAATTGTTCGAAGAAACCACGGAAGCTGAACTGTGGGAGCCCACCTATATCATCGACTATCCGACCGAGGTTTCTCCCCTCGCCCGCCGATCCGACGCCAATCCCGATGTCACCGAGCGCTTCGAGCTTTTCATTGTTGGCCGCGAAATTGCCAACGGCTTCTCCGAGCTGAACGATCCGGAAGATCAGGCCGCGCGCTTTCTGGAACAGTCCAGGGCCAAGGAAGCCGGTGACGAGGAAGCCATGTACTACGACGCCGACTACATCCGCGCGCTCGAATACGGCCTGCCGCCCACCGGCGGCTGCGGTATCGGTATCGACCGTCTGATCATGCTGCTCACCGACTCGCCGGCAATCCGCGATGTGATCCTGTTCCCGCAGATGCGCAAGGAATAGATCCTTTGGCCACAAAGGGCGCCAGAAAACCTGCGACAAGTTCGCGCCCTTTGTCCCCTGTGCTGTAAAGGATGCTTTCCCGCCTATCGCCTGCCCGCTGGGTATTCAACGAAGCGGGCATCCCCTACTCGCCGGCTTTTGACGACATCTACCATTCAAGCGATGGCGGGCTCGCTCAAGCCCGCCACGTGTTTCTCGGCGGCAACGATCTGCCGTCTCGCTGGCAAGGGCGGGAAAGTTTCACCGTCCTTGAAACCGGCTTCGGCCTTGGCCTCAACTTTCTTGCCACTTGGCAGGCCTGGCGCGAAGACCCACGTCGGTCCGCACGA
>JAYUGL010000009.1:0-2727 GCA_043738385.1 Sterolibacteriaceae bacterium | reverse complement strand
TCGACTTCGGCCCATCTTTAGCAGTTGGGTCAACGCGCCAAGTATCAATCTTGCCGCCCAGACGGTCGGATGATTCAAAGAGTTTTATCTGTCCACCTAAGCCCTGAAGCTTGTAGTAGGCGTAGAGTCCTGCTATTCCTCCGCCAACGATTGCAACGTCTAAAGTGCGCGCATCTCCTCCAGTGGTCGTCGACCTTTGTGAGTTTGGTTTTGCTTCCATCTCGGTTTAACTCCTATCTAGTGTGCTTCCGTCAACGAAGCGGGAAAGAGACGCCGAACGTCATGCTCACCGGCGCGCTTCAGCGCGTCCGGTGCAGCTAAAGTTAGATCCCGTCATTGGCGCTTGGCAACCTTCTCTATGGACTCGCGAAGACGCTTCAGTTCTTCCGCGACAGGATCCTGTTCAACCGTGCTACTGAGCATTGGGCGAATATCGATCGTTGACTTCTCAGCATACTCTCTGGCACCGTGCTGGTACGTTGCCTGTATTGAGAAGACGGTGGGGCAAACACTCGGATCGATTTGTGAGCCGAAGATCGTGCCGCCGACACCAAGAATAAAAATGAGCTGCGACTCGGGCGCCAAGCTTTCGATCGGGTTGGTGAAGGCTGAAAGCGCCGCAAGGTTGCTTCCTTCCCGTTTCTCACCGTTCATGAAGAAGTCTCGGTCGAACTTCATTCGGAGGTTGACTGCGGGCGAGCGGCCAGTGTTCTTGACCGTAAGGCACAAAAGACTGGTTCCAATGCGAGGTGCGACGGAGATGACGACGTTCGGGCGAAGCTGAGCCTCCGTTTGCTCGCGCATTGCGGCGACGACTCCCTCATTCGCACGAAGGATGCGGAATGTGGCCCAAGCGTAGAACCCAGTTACGACGACAAGCGCCAGCGTAAGCCAATCGATCGTTGTGAGGATCATCTGCGTAGGGGTCTAACGAAGCTGTAGGAAAAGTTGATTCATGTCCGCATCGTGCCGTGAACCAAAATGAAACTCAAGAGTCGTAGGAAAGGATATTCAAAGGGGAGCAGAAATGGCGCGCTACAAACACATTGACGCCCCGCAGGAAGTCCCCTTGTGGGACACGAGTCCTCGCTTTCTCGCCGTGGACCTGGAACGACAGCTCCTGCCCGGCACCTTTGAGCATGCGCTCAACTACCTCATCGATCATGAGATCGATCTATCCGGGTTTGATGGCCGCTACCGGAACGATTTCACCGGCGCTGCCGCCTACCCACCGGCGATGCTGCTCAAGGTCGTGTTGTTTGCCTATAGCCGAGGCATTGTTAGTTCACGCGAGATCGAACGTGCCTGCCGCGAACAGATCACCTTCATTGCCCTCTCGGGGGATAGCGGCCCGCACTTCACCACCTTCGCCGCCTTCGTCAGCACGCTGGGCGACGAAATCGCGCCGCTATTCGGCGAAGTCCTCCTGCTCTGCGACCGTCAGGGGCTCATTGGCCGCGAAATGTTCGCGATCGATGGGGTCAAGCTGCCGAGCAACGCCAGCAAGGCCAAGAGCGGCAGCCGTGCCGACTTCATCAAGCAAGCCGCCAAGCTTGAAGCCGCCGCCCAACAGATGCTCGCCCGCCACCGCGAGAATGACGCCTGCGGCATCGAACCGGGTCTGGATGCGAAAGCGGCTGAACGTGTCGAGCGGTTGCACAGCGACGCTGCCAAAATGCGGCAATACCTCTCCGGGCATAAATGGCTCACCGATCACCCCGAGGATCGAAAGGGTAGCAAGGGCAAGACAGTCAAGAGCAACCGCACCGACAACGAGTCGGCCAAGATGGCGACCGACAAGGGCGTACTCCAGGGGTACTGCGGCGTTGCGGCGGTGGATGCCAAACACCAGATCATTGTCGAGGCGCAAGCCCATGGCACAGGGAGTGAGCAGGCCTTACTGATACCGATGGTCAAGGCAACGAATTCACTACGTACAGACCAAACCCTGATCACGGCCGATGCCGGGTATCACTCTGACGCCAACATCACCGCATTGGCCAAATACAGCATCCCGGCCCTGATTGCTGACAACGGCATGCGCGGCCGGGATGAACGCTTCAAGGACCGGGGCAAGTACAAGGTCGTGCCTGATCCGCTGCATGACAAGGCAGGCATGAAACCGAAGAAGGCGGGGCGTTATCGACCGGCGGATTTCGACTACGACCCCGGCCAGCAGACCTGCATCTGTCCGGCAGGCAAGACGCTCTACCAGAACGGATCAAACTGCATCCACAACGGCTTCATCGCGGTGAAGTTCCAGGGCGCACAGCGCGATTGCGTGCCCTGCACCCGACGCCACCAGTGCCTGCGCACGCCGGACAAGACCAAGACTCGACAAGTGAGCTTCTTTCGCGGCAAGGCCGACCCAACGGCCACCAACTACAGCGAGATCATGAAACGGGCGATCGACAGTCCACAGGGAAAGGCGTTGTATGGTCGGCGCTTTGCCACGGTGGAGCCGGTGTTCGCCAATATCCGCCACAATAAAAAGCTCAACCGCTTCACGCTACGTGGACAGAAGAAAGTCGACATTTATGCCCGGAGAGGTACGCAGTGGAAACTGTTCTGCCTGGTGCACAACATCGAGAAGCTGGCACATCACGGGTTTGGGCAGTAGGACTGGAGGGCCCCCCGCGTCAGAATAGTTGTCGCCCCGATATGATCTTGGACTTGGGGGCGATAAGGATGAAAGATGGCACGGTACGGAGAAGCATTCAGGAACAG
>JAYUGL010000008.1:0-7973 GCA_043738385.1 Sterolibacteriaceae bacterium | reverse complement strand
TATTCTTTTACGTCGGGTTCACGCAGATCCTGGCGCTCGGCCGTCAGAACAAGATGACCGGTGCTGCCGAGCAGTACCAGTACATCCTGCGCGACGAGTCGATGCATTGCAATTTCGGCATCGATCTCATCAACCAGATCAAGCTCGAGAATCCGCATCTGTGGACGCCTGCTTTCAAGGCCGAGATCAAGGCGTTGTTCATGAAGGCGGTCGAGCTCGAATATCGCTACGCGGAAGACACCATGCCGCGCGGCGTGCTGGGGTTGAACGCCGCCATGTTCAAGGGGTATCTGCGCTATATCGCCAACCGCCGTTGCCAGCAAATCGGCCTTGACCAACTTTTTCCCGGCGAAGAGAATCCGTTCCCCTGGATGAGTGAAATGATCGATTTGAAAAAAGAGAAGAACTTCTTCGAGACGAGAGTTACCGAGTATCAAACCGGCGGTGCTTTGTCATGGGATTAAGCAGAGAGAGAAACAGGAAATTTTGGATTTCGCGGATATCTGAGATGCTCGCCGTCCCTCAGCCAAAGGGCGATTCGGAGGAAATTGATGTTGTACAAAAACAAGTGTTGCGCATGTTTTGTTGCATGTTGTGTTGCCTGTCGACGTGATCAATGCTGCAAGTTGCCGCGCGCAACCAACAATTCGTCACTCCACATAAACTCAGTGATGGGCGGAGAAACATAAGGAATTCCTCGCTTTCATTCGATTGAAAGTGTTGAATAATCCGTGCTAGCTCAGACGGATTGCAGTCGGGCCGTAGTTAAGTTTCTTTCTTGTCACTTTTGTTTATGGAGGTTCAATATGGCTGTTGCCAAGAAACCCGCCGCTAAGAAGTCTGCGGCTAAGAAACCGGCGGTGAAGAAGGCCGCTTCCAAGAAACCGGCAGTGAAGAAGGCTGCTGCCAAGAAGCCCGCAGTGAAGAAAGCTGCTGCCAAGAAGCCCGCAGTGAAGAAGGCTGCTGCCAAGAAACCGGCAGCGAAGAAGGCTGCTGCCAAAAAGCCTGCTGCAAAGAAGGCTGCCAAAAAGCCTGCTGCAAAGAAACCTGCCGTAGCCAAGCCATCTGCCCCCGCGCCCGCTGCTTCGACTCCGTCGACGGCTGCTGCGCCCGGGTTGAGGTCGTCGCTGAATCCTGCGGCGGCATGGCCGTTTCCGACCGGTTCGCGTCCGTCCTAATCGCCGGATTTGTACGTGCAGTAAATTTGTTTGCACGTTTTGCGGGCGCGCGGGGGAGCAATTCAGACCCCGCGCGCTTTTTCTTTCTCTGCGTTTTATTCCGTGGATTAGAGACGGTGCAGCCAATAAAAAAGCCACCCGCAGGTGGCTTTTTTATTGGCGACGGTGTTGTCAGTCGACCAGCGCCAGTTCCAGCAATTCGCGCCTGAGCCCAAACTCCCTGGGGAGGCGGCTCTTGAGTTTTTCAAACCACTCGGCGTGGAGTTTTAGTTCTTCGCGCCATGCAGCGGTATCGACCTGGGTCAGCACCTCGAACTGTTCCTTGGTGATGCCGTCGAAGTCGCTCCAGTCGATGTCCTCGAATTTTGGCATCCAGCCCAAGGCTGTTTGACGCGCATCCACACGGCTGTGGCAGCGATCCACAACCCACTTCAGCACGCGCATGTTTTCGCCAAAACCGGGCCACATAAAGTTGCCATCGGCATCCTGACGGAACCAGTTGACCGTGAAGATGCGGGGCGCGTGTTCGATGCGATGACCGATACGCAGCCAGTGGTTAAAGTAGTCGCCCATATGGTATCCGCAGAACGGCAACATCGCGAAGGGATCACGGCGCACGATGCCTTGCGCGCCGACAGCGGCGGCAGTGGTTTCGGAACCAAGCGTGGCGGCCATATACACGCCGTAGTTCCAGTTGAAACCTTCGAATACCAGTGGCACCGTGGTGGAACGGCGGCCACCGAAAATGAAAGCTGAAATGGGTACGCCGGCGGGATTTTCCCAATCGACATCAACGGAGGGGCACTGATTTGCCGGTGCCGTAAAACGCGAATTGGGATGGGCTGCCTTGCGTCCGGTTTCCTTCGCGATCTGGGGCGTCCAATCCTGGCCCTGCCAGTCCATCAGATGCGCAGGCGCTTCCTTGGTCATGCCTTCCCACCACACATCGCCATCGTCAGTCAGCGCCACGTTAGTGAAAATGATATTTTCCTTCAGCGTCGCCATGGCGTTGAAGTTGGTTTTATCCGAGGTTCCCGGTGCGACGCCAAAGAATCCGGCCTCGGGATTGATGGCATGAAGATGGCCGTCCTTGCCCGGCTTGATCCAGGCAATGTCGTCGCCAACCGTAGTGATCTTCCAGCCGTTGAAGGACTTCGGCGGAATCAACATTGCGAAGTTGGTTTTGCCACAGGCTGAAGGGAATGCGGCGGCGACGTAAGTCTTTTCGCCCGCCGGCGATTCCACCCCCAGAATCAGCATGTGTTCGGCCAGCCAGCCCTCGTCCCGTGCCATGGTGGAGGCGATGCGCAACGCAAAGCATTTCTTTCCGAGCAGCGCATTGCCGCCATAGCCGGAACCGAACGACCATATCTCACGTGTTTCAGGGAAATGACAAATGTATTTGGTCTTGTTGCACGGCCACTTGACATCCGCCTGACCCGGCTCAAGCGGATGCCCGACGGAGTGCAGGCAGGGTACAAACTCGCCGTCGGAGCCAAGTTGATCGAGCACCGCGCGACCCATGCGGGTCATGATGCGCATGTTGACCACCACGTAGGGGCTGTCGGAAATCTCGACGCCGATATGCGCGATGGGTGAACCGACCGGGCCCATGCTGAAAGGAATGACGTACATGGTGCGACCGCGCATGCATCCGCTGAAGAGACCGCGCAAGGTCTCCTTCATTTTCGCAGGATCTTCCCAATTGTTGTTCGGACCGGCATCTTCGCGATTCGTGGGGCAGACATAAGTGCGGTCTTCGACCCGCGCGACATCCGAAGGATCGGAAAGCGCCAGGTAGGAGTTGGGTCGTTTGGCCGGGTTGAGCTTGATCATGCTCCCGGCTTGGACCATCTGGGCAAAGAGGAGATCGGCCTCTTCAGCGGAACCCGTGCACCAGACAATTGCATCCGGGTGGGTCAGTTTGGCGATTTCGGCCACCCATGCTTTTAATTTCGCATGTTTGACGTGGATGGGGACGGCCGATACGGCCATATCGGAAATACGCTGATTCATCATTACTGACATCTCCACTTCAAGCTAGGGGCGGGACCGTCCACTACGGAGTTGGGTATCGAACTCTGCGATTCTTGATGACCGAGGGACAGCGGGGAGGGAAGACAATGGTTGATCGCCGCAAAAGTATGATTATCTCACATCACATTTGTACTGGAAAATTTCCCAATAAGTTTACAATTGGCGGAGACCACCTGCCTTCTACACATTTAGCATTACATCCGGATAAAAACATGGACGAAAGCATCCGCGCTGCGGCACTCGAATATCACCGTACGCCGAAGCCCGGCAAGATTGCGGTTACGCCGACCAAAACGCTAAACAACCAATATGACCTTTCCCTGGCGTATTCACCGGGGGTTGCTGCGGCGTGCGACGAAATTGTCAAAGACCCGGCCAACGCCTATCAATACACCTCGCGCGGCAATCTGGTGGCGGTGATCACCAACGGCACCGCCGTGCTGGGCTTGGGCAACATTGGTCCGCTGGCGGGTAAGCCGGTGATGGAAGGAAAGGGCGTGCTGTTCAAGAAGTTCGCCGGCATTGATGTCTTCGACATCGAGATCAACGAGAACGACCCAGACAAGCTGGTCGATATCATTGCGTCGCTTGAGCCCACCTTTGGCGGCATTAATCTGGAGGACATCAAGGCGCCCGAGTGCTTTTATATCGAGAGCAAGTTGCGTGAGCGCATGAAAATCCCGGTTTTTCATGACGATCAACACGGCACCGCCATTATTGCCAGCGCGGCGATTCTCAATGGCCTGCGGGTCGTTAACAAGAAAATTGCCGAGGTCAAACTGGTCTGTTCCGGTGCTGGCGCCGCCGCCATCGCCTGCCTTGATCTACTGGTGAGCCTGGGGCTGAGTCCGGCGAATGTTTTTATTGCCGACTCGAAAGGCGTGGTGTACAAAGGCCGCGATGCCAAGCTCGACCCATCCAAAGCCCGCTATGCGCAGGAGTCTTCGGCACGTACGTTAAGCGACATTGTCAGTAGCGCCGATATTTTTCTGGGATTGTCGACTGGTGGCGTGCTCAAGCCGGAGATGGTCAAAACCATGGCCGCCAATCCGATCATCCTGGCCATGGCCAATCCGGTGCCGGAGATCATGCCGGAGGAGGCCAAGGCGGTGCGTCCGGATGCCATCATCGGCACCGGCCGTTCGGATTATCCCAATCAGGTCAATAACGTTCTTTGTTTCCCTTTCATTTTTCGCGGGGCACTGGATGTCGGCGCGACGTCCATTACTGAGGAGATGAAAGTTGCTGCGGTCAGGGCGATTGCCGATCTGGCGCATGCTGAACAGTCTGACATCGTGTCTGCCGCTTATAACAAGGAGGACCTGACGTTTGGCCCGGAATATCTGATTCCCAAACCTTTCGATCCGCGTTTGATCGTCAAAGTTGCGCCGGCCGTAGCACAGGCGGCGATGGATTCTGGCGTTGCAACCAGGCCGCTGGCCGATATGGACGCTTACCGTCGGCAGCTCAACGAGTTTGTTTACCACTCCGGCATGCGCATGCGGCCGGTATTCATAGCCGCGCAAAAAATGCCAGCGCGCATCGTGTTCTGCGAAGGCGAGGATGAGCGGGTGTTGCGTGCGGTGCAAACCGTCGTCGACGACGGTTTGGCCAAGCCAATCCTGATCGGACGTCCAGATGTGGTCAGCAAGCGGATCGAGAAATTTGGTTTGCGCATTCGTGCCGGGACGCATTTTGAACTGGTCAATCCGGACTCCGACCCGCGCTACAAGGAACTCTGGCAGGATTATTACAACATCATGTGCCGACGTGGAGTCAGCATCGAATACGCCAAGCGCGAAATGCGCCGCCGCACCACGCTGATCGGCGCGATGCTGGTCAAGCACGGTTTCGCCGATGCCATGTTGTGCGGCACTTATGCCCGCCATTCGGACCACTTGCGCCACGTAAGTGACGTGCTAGGCAGGCGCGAAGGCGTGGGCAGTTACTACACGGTCAACATGCTGGTGACTCCGGAGCGAACCCTGTTCATCGGTGATACCAACGTAAATTACGATCCGACTGCCGAGCAGATCGCCGAAATGACCCAGCTTGCCGCCGAGCAGGTGCGCCGTTTCGGCATCGTGCCGAAAGTGGCGCTGCTTTCCTACTCGAACTTCGGCAACGAAGATACGCCGGCGGCGCGCAAGATGCGCGAGGCGCTGGCCTTGATCAAGGCCGCCACGCCCGATCTCGAAGTCGATGGCGAGATGCACGGCGATGCGGCGCTTTCGGAGTCGATTCGCAAGCAGATATTCCCCGGTTCGAATTTGCGTGGAGAGGCCAATCTGCTGATCATGCCAACGCTGGATGCGGCCAACATCGCCTACAGCCTGCTCAAGACGGTGGCCGGCGACGGACTGACCATCGGTCCGCTATTGCTCGGCTCGGCACACCCGGTGCATATCCTGACACCGACGGCGACGGTACGCCGCATCGTCAACGTCACGGCTCTGCTTTCGGTTGAGGCGGCGAGCAAGCGCGTTTGAACGCTGCGCCGGCACCGAAAGTAGCACTGATCCTGAGCGGCGGCGGTGCTCGCGCCGCCTATCAGGTCGGCGTATTGCAGGCGGTCAAGGATCTGCTGCCCGACCCTGCGCACAATCCTTTCCCTATCCTGTGCGGCGCTTCCGCTGGCGCCATCAATGCCGCGAGCGTCGCCGCATCGGCGGAGAACTTCGGTGCCGGAGTGGACGCGCTGGCCAAGGTGTGGGGCAACTTCCACGCCGGGGATATTTATCGCGCCGACGCGCTGGGTATTGCGTGGACCGCCGCGCGCTGGCTCAGCGCCTTGATGATCGGTTGGCTGACCCACCGTGCTCCGGTGTCGCTACTAGACACCGCGCCATTGCGCAAGCTGCTGGAACGGAACATAGATTTCAGCGGTATTGACCGTGCCGTTGCCCGTCATGCGCTGCACTCGGTCAGCATTACCTGTTCGGGGTACAACACCGGCGAGAGTGTGAGCTTTTTCCAGGGGCGACCTGATCTTGAACCGTGGCGCCGTGCACAACGGGTTGGCGCTCACGTCAAGCTGGAGGTGGGTCACCTGATGGCCTCCAGTGCCATCCCCTTTGTGTTCCCGGCGATCGAGTTGCACCGCGAATACTTCGGCGACGGTTCCATGCGCCAGGTCGCCCCGATCTCCCCCGCGATTCACCTCGGCGCGGACAAGGTTTTGGTGATCGGCGCCGGTCGCTTGAGCGAGGAACCGAATCGCCCGGAGAAAACGCATCAATATCCGTCGCTGGCCCAGATTGCCGGCCACGCCTTGTCCAGCATCTTTCTCGACAGCCTGTCCATGGATCTGGAACGCATGACCCGGATCAACCAGACGATCGCCCTGATTCCGGACGAGGCCAAACGCAAGGCGGGCATCGCGTTGCGCCCTGTTGACGTGCTGGTGATCGCACCCTCGGAACGCCTCGATCATCTGGCAGCCTTCCACGCGAGTGCCCTGCCATGGCCGGTACGCGCACTGTTGCGCGGAATCGGAGCCATGAATCGGAATGGCGGCGCCTTAACCAGTTATCTTCTGTTTGAGAAGCCCTACACGCAGGCGTTGATCGATCTGGGATATGCAGACGCGATGGCACAGCGTGAGGAACTCACCAAGTTTCTGGGAATTCCACCGTAATACCTCATAAAATTAATTAGAAATTTATTCTAAGCTGTTAATTTGTTGGTATATTGAACCATATTCAAGCTTTGTGTTCAAAAGCTGCTAGTGCTAGACTGAAGCTGACCAACTGGAAAAGCGACATGACAAAACCTCTGGTTTCCCTGCTGGCTGTGCTGAGTCTGGTGCTGGGATGCGGTGTCGCCGACGTTTCGGCGGCCGAGGGAAAGACTTTAACGCTTAAGAAGCAGGGTTCCTACAAGCACGTTCTGGCGCACCGGCGGCATCATCATCATGCGCGCGCCACCATTGCCGATGCAAAAGTGCTCGCGGTGGCTTCCGCCTCCGCGCTGGTGCAAGATGAATTGACCGGCTCGATCCTGTTCGAAAAGAATAGCAACGCCGTGGCGCCCATCGCGTCGATTAGCAAACTGATGACCGCGATGGTTGTCCTCGACTCGGTTCCGAATCTTGAAGACGTGATGACCATCAGTGATGAGGACGTGGATGCGCTCAAGGGCACCCGTTCGCGTCTCGTGGTCGGCACCCAGCTTGCGCGCGAAGACATGCTGCGGCTGGCGCTGATGTCCTCCGAGAATCGTGCCGCCGCCGCGCTGTCGCGCTACTACCCGGGTGGCCGGCCGGCTTTTGTTGCTGCGATGAATCGCAAGTGCGTGCAATTGGGACTGACCTCGACCCGCTTTGAAGACCCCACCGGGCTTACCTCCGCCAACGTATCCACCGCGCGCGACCTGGTAAAAATGGTCACAGCGGCGCACCAGTATCCGCTGATCCGGGCATTTACCACCACGGCGGAGTACGACGTGGTGATCCAGGGTCGCACGCAAACCTTCCGCAACACCAATATCCTGGTCCGAAATTCGGACTGGGATATTGGCCTGTCGAAGACCGGCTATATTAGCGAAGCCGGCAAATGCCTGGTGATGCAGGCTTGGCTCAACAACAAGCCGACCATCATCGTGCTGCTCGACGCGGCCGGTAGATTGACGCGGATCGGCGACGCCAACCGCATCCGGCGCTGGATCGAGAACGCGGCTTTGACGCAGCGCCCGACCACCGGCTGAGCGCGTTCAAATACCGCACTGTGGCCGGCCTTGTGCCGGCCGTTGCGTTTTCGG
>JAYUGL010000007.1:0-2744 GCA_043738385.1 Sterolibacteriaceae bacterium | reverse complement strand
AGCTCACCGGTTCATCTACGACGAGCGTTCAGGACGCCATAGAAGCCGCCATCGTGCGCGCCGCCAAGACGATACGCGGCATGCACTGGTTTCACGTGACCGACACGCGCGGCTTCATTGCAGAGGGCAAGGTCACCTACTGGCAGGTGACGATCAAGGTGGGCTTTACGCTGGAAGAATGACCGCGCTTCAAGAGCGCGAAGACTGAGCCGCTCATCCTCTTCCTTTTTAGGGAGAAGTTTGTCGCCTTCCCCTTCAGGGGGAAGGCTGGGATGGGGGTGGTTTCGTTGATCAGCCGTACTACCGCTTTGTGTTTACAGCGCCAGATGTGTTTCACGCACCAGGTCTCTCCGTTTCTTCGCGTCTTTGAAAGAACTAGGGGCCTTTACTTTCTAGTGAGGCGTAGACTCAAAACGAAAGCCCGTTTTTGAAGCGGAAGTTCCAAGTGATGCCGGGTGCGCAATAGCTGGTGCTGCTGTGCAATCACATTCCCGATCGCTACGAGCACCTCGTTCGCACCATCGGCTGGTACTCGAACCGGGCACGCGGCGATGGAAATGGCCTCTTCGGGCGCTGGTGGACCGTGAATCCTATCGCACGTTTTGCGGGAGGCGTAGAGTCGCCCCAATGTGGATCCGCCATCTCCTCTTCATAATGGCAACTTCCCTCGTGGTCACCGGCTTTGCCGCGACCCCGGGAAAGGACCGCATCAAGCTTTGCCCGGGCCAGGCAAAGTGCCGCCACGTGTACGACGCCGCCGGAGCGCTTTCACCGTCCGACGTGCCGCGTTTCGAGGATTACATGCGGTGGATCCTGCGCGAATCGGATGTGGATATCCGCTTCGCGTTCATCGCTGGCACGGGCAACCGCTCCATCGAGGAGGTCGCCACCGACGTCGTCGACGAGCTGAGGATCGGCGGCAACACGGGGCAAGAGCGCGGCGTGTTGCTGCTCTACGACATGCAGGGCCGGCGCCTCAAGGTGGAAGTCGGCTACGGGCTCGAGGGATATTTTCCGGACGCCTTCGTGAGTTACCTCGTGCGCGACCATGCGCAGCAGTTCTTCGAGTCCGGTGACCTCGGCCTCGGATTGCGGCTGTTGCTGAGGCTTCTGCAGCATCGCGTGCGCGAGGCCGTTCTCGGCACCGACTTCGACCCGCGCGTGTTGAAGGCTGTGACATGAGGGTCAGACTCCAATTCTTCTGTTTTGTGGTCGGAGTAAATCGAGTCTGACCCTCATGTAACTCATGTCACTCGGTTACGCTGGGTACGAATGAGGTCGCGAGCGATGTGACGCGGCACGGTTAACAGCGGAAGATTTTTGGGCCGTCGTTTCTTTGCGCGTGGCTCAATCCGGTCGGGTCGATGCGCCAGTCGCAGTGTGGCGATGCAGCCAAGCACGGTCGCAATCAGGGTGCGAACTTGATCGCCAGGCGCACGGCGAAGCTGATCGGCGAATGCGTTCAGCAGACGCTTGGCGCCGGTAAAGCGGAGCCGCGCGTGGCAATACGTCCGAGAGCACCGCTGCCTTCGCCATCGCCCAGCGCTACCCAAGTTGTAGGCCAAGAAACAGACCGCGATCTCCTTGTCCACCATCGGCCGAGATTTGCAGCGCAGTACATCCATCTGCAGCGTGGCCTTGATGGTGCGGAAATCGACCTCGATGTTCCAGCGCATCTTGTAGAGCGCGCCGAGCGCACGGGCCGAGACCAACTTCGGATCACACAAGGTCGTCACCAGAATGCGTCCATTCACCTCGACCTCGCGCATCGTGAGGAATTCGGGGTGGCGCGCGTATTCTTCCGCACTCATCGTCTTCGGCTTGGGCGGTCGCGGCCATTGCACGATGTGGTCATACTTGCCGAGTCGTCGACCGCGGGTAAAGTCGGTGATCCGTCTGCCATGCTGGGCCATCACCACCTCCGCACCCCGACGAATCGCCCCCTCGATGATCCACCAAGTGGCCAGCCACGCATCGGCCAGCATCACGTCGCCCGCATGGAGATGGTGAAGCCAAGTTTCCCAGCAGACTTTGTTCCCCCGTCCCCTTGCCTTTGCACGCCACGACTTGATAGCCCAGTATCGCGCCACTGGCCAGGCCAATGAGGGCACCAATACGGGCGATGGGAAAGCCCAACTCCGGTTTCTGCTCTCGGCTTTGCGGATACGCAAGCTGATTGCTCGGCGTGTCGGGCATCGACACCGTGGTGCCGTCGAACAGCTTGACGCACCGGCCCTGCCACCGCCAGCGCGAGGGCGCCATCGATTCCAACCGCTCACCGATCGCAGCACCCAGCGTCGTCGGCAGGGCGAGCGGCAATCGCTGGCGCGCGTCACAGTACGAACCGGTATTCAGTGCGCTCCCCGATTGGCCTTGCGCAATACGCTCGGACAAGCGGCGACCCACCACGTCCTGGCAGGCGCGCTCAGCCGACAGTACTTGCCCGACGAACAGGCGCAGCGTGTCCAGTGGGGGATAGATTCGCTCGCGGTGCGGTTTCAACAGATCGCTCGCCACTGCCGTCACCTCTTGGTCGCCAAGCACTTGGTCAAATACGCCGGTGTCCTCTTGCAAAAACTGCCGCCGCAACACCGCTGATCCCTGCCGGACTCGTTCAACTTCGGTATCCTTCATCTGGGCTGACCTCCTGGAAATGGTGACTTTCGTTTTGCAACAAAAGCCTACCACCAGAAGTGCTCAGCCCACCCTTCTTCCGGGCGTCAGGGGCTTAACCGAGTGACATG
>JAYUGL010000006.1:0-2772 GCA_043738385.1 Sterolibacteriaceae bacterium | reverse complement strand
CGCGCTATGACAAACTCGCGGAACGCTTCGCTTCCTTTGTCGCCCTCGCCGCTGCCGTCATTTGGCTCGCGTGATTTTGATTGTCAACACTCCCTAGGGGTAAAAGGGACCAGGCTTAATAATTTTCGTGCGTGCGTTCTCATAACCTCAGTTTGCCCTGCCCTCTGCCACACCCTGTTGGGTTAATTTGATCCATTGTACTGGTCGCCGTGGCCAAATTGTCGTTGGCGTCGTAGCCGTAGGTGCGGTAGCCGCCAGCGCTGAGGTTGACCTTCGCGACGGCATGGGGACGGACGCTGGCCGATCCCGCCTGTACTATCATGTTCGTCGAACACAATTTTAGAATACCGGAGCAAACATGCAAGAAGCCATGGAACGACAAGTCAGGCTCGCCGCCCGCGCCCTCGCACGCGGCGCGCTGGTACATGCCTACGGGCATTGCAGTGCGCGACTCGATGCGGAGCGTTTCATCGTCTGTGCCGCCAAACCGATGGGAACCATCGCTACGGGCGAGTCGGGTACGGTGGTGCCGATCGATGGTCCGCTCCCCGAAGGCGTGCTTGGCGAAGTGCGTATCCATCAGGCGATCTATCGCCGTCGGCCTGACATCGGCGCTGTGTGTCGCATCATGGCACCGCAGACCATGCTGCTGTCGGTGATGCGGCGCACGCCGAAACCGCGCCACGGATTCGGCGCCTACTTCGCACCGTGCCCACCGCTGTGGGAAGACCCGCGGCTGCTGCGTGACGATGCCATGGCCGCGCGCCTCGCGGAGATGATGGGCGACGGCAAGGCCATCGTCATGCGCGCCAATGGTGCGGTGGTGGCGGGTGTTGATCTGATCGAAGCGGTCGCGCTGTCGTGGTTTCTGGAAGAAGCGGCGCGCGTTGAAACCGGGTTAATTCAATGCGGGGCCGACGGCGCCGAGACCTTGTTGACGGCGGATGAAGTCACGGCCCGCCAGGTCACGGCCGGCCGGGTCTACGAACGCATGTGGGAATACCTGACCCACGGTGACGAAGAGGCCTGAGTACTAACCCCGCAGCACCAAGGCCCGATCCAGCGCACCCGCATACTCGGCGCGCATGCGACGCAACAGCTCCGCGGTGGCCGGAATATCCCGTATCGCGCCGACGCCCTGGCCTGCCGACCAGATGTCGCGCCAGGCCTTGCTCTCCGGACCCAGCTCCACCCCCATGTCGATCGGGCCTTCATGTTGCAATGTCGCCAGATCGAGGCCGGCATCGACGATGCTCTGGCCGATGAAGTTGGCATTGACGCCGGAAATTTTCGGCGTGTAGATGATGTCGGCTGCGCTGCTGCGGGTGATCATTTCCTTGTAGGCCATCGACGCCATGCTTTCGCGCGTGGCAATGAAGCGCGTGCCGACACTGACCATATCGGCACCAGCGACGATGGCGGCGGCCACCTGTGCGCCGGTAGAAATGACACCGGCGAGAATCAGCGTCTTGTCGGTGAGTTGACGCAACTCATACAAAAGCGCGAAGGGGCTGAGCGTTCCGGCATGCCCACCGGCCCCGGCACACACCGCGATGATGCCGTCGGCACCCGCAGCGAGGGCCTTCTCGGCCTGGCGAATCGAGATCACATCGTGAAACACCAGACCGCCGTAGCTGTGCACCGCGCCGACCACTTCCTTGGCCGCGCCAAGCGAGGTGATGACGATGGGCACACGATGTTCAACGGTGACCTTCAAGTCGGCCTCAAGACGGAGATTGGTCTTGTGCACGATCAGGTTCACCGCATGCGGGCCGAGTTGTTTGACACCCGCTTCCGGCCCCAGCGCCAGTGCGGCCTCAATCTGTTCCAGCCATTGCACATAGCTTTCGGTCGTGCGCTGGTTGAGCGCGGGGAATGCGCCGACCACGCCAGCGCGACACGCGGCGATCACCAGCTCCGGCCCCGATACGAGGAACATCGGCGCGGCGATTAGCGGCAGCGACAGATGCTTGATCATTTCGGATTGGGGCATCGGGTTTTCTTTTGGTTGAGTTTGAAACCTGTGTATCAAGGTGCAGACTCAAGCAAAAGTTCCTTGAGGCGCTCCTGGCGTTGCTCGGTCAGGCCCAGCGCGTTTTGCACAAACGCCTGATCCGATCCCCACTTCGCGTCGATCGACTTGAACGCCGCGCCCAGATACTCTGGATGCGCCTGCTTCATCGTCGCCAGCGCTTCCGGGTCGGTGTCTTTGCCCAGCAAAAAGGTGAGGTCGCGGCGATAGCGGTTGGTGATCAGGTAGTCTTCGACGATGGTTTCGCGCGGCACACCGAGCGCCATCAGCACCGTCGCCGCGGCGAAGCCGGTGCGATCCTTGCCGCTGGTGCAATGGATCAACGCGGGCAACGCCTCTGCTTCGAGCAACACTTCCAGCACGCGGGTGTAGATCGCGGTTTGTTCGAGCGGAAACCTGCGGTACATCTCATGAAACAGCGCTGCGATTTCAGCGGCGCTCATCGTCCGCATCCTCACACCGGCAACGAGTTTCTCCCCACCGTAAGGTTGAAAGCCGATCGGATAAACCTTGAGCGTCGGCCCCGCTTGCAGGCGATTCGGCTTGCGGCCGCGCTCGGGGTGGTCGCGCAGATCACACAAGCTGCGCAGGCCAAGCGCGGCCACTGTCTCCAGGTCAGCGGCAGTCAACTCCGCCAGCGAGTCGGAACGATAGAGCGTTTTCCAACGCACCTGCTGTCCATCCGTGGTTCGGTAACCGCCCAGATCGCGGAAGTTGACCGCCCCGCTCAGCGGCACGCG
>JAYUGL010000005.1:0-20167 GCA_043738385.1 Sterolibacteriaceae bacterium | reverse complement strand
ATACCGCAGTTCAGTCAGGGTCATGGTCGGATGATAGCAAGCGCACTCTTTCCACGCTGACGAGTGAAGCGCTTGCCGCGCGCCGCGGTTCAGTCCGGTGATAATGCGGCGGCACCGAATGATCACACCGTAGGCCGGAACTATTTTGCCGCTGATCAGAGCGCACTGTGCAATCCCTCGCTCCCCTTACACCACGGGCGCGGTACCATCGGGAAACACATCGTCAATTTATTGAACTCCCATGCCGGAATCCGCAATCGCCGAAAACACCGCCACCCATTCCACCGCCCGCCTGATCCAGGATTTGCTGCGGCCCTACCATTCGCGCATCGCCATCGCTGCCGTCGCGCTGATCGTCGCGGCCGCCTGCCAGTTGCTGGTGGGCCAGGGGCTGCGCATGGTGATCGACCGCGGCTTCGTCGCCAGCGACCCCTCCATGCTCGACAACGCGTTGATGGGCCTGTTCGTCATCATCACCATCATGGCCACTGCGGCCTACACCCGCTTCTATCAGGTGTCGTGGCTGGGTGAGCGCGTCACCGCCGACCTGCGCGCGCGCGTGTTCGACCACCTGATGAACCTGCCACCCTCCTTCTTCGAGGCGGGACGCACCGGCGACGTGATCTCGCGCCTCACCAACGACACCACGCAACTTGAAACCGTGATCGGCTCCAGTGCCTCGATGGCGATCCGCAACGTGCTGCTGCTGATCGGCGGGCTGGGCCTGCTGCTCGCCACCAGCCTCAAGCTCACCCTGCTGGTGCTGCTCTGCGTGCCGCTGGTGGTGGTGCCCATCCTGCTGTTCGGGCGGCGCGTGCGCAAGCTGGCGCGCGCCAGTCAGGATCGCGTCGCCGACATCGGCGCTTTCATCGACGAGACGGTGCACGAAATTCGCATGGTGCAGGCCTACGGCCATGAAGACCAGAACCGTGCCAGCTTCGCCAAAACCGTCGAACAGGCCTTCGCCACCGGCCGCAGCCGCATCCAGCAGCGCGCTTCGCTCATCGCCGCGGTGATGCTGCTGGTGTTCAGCGCCATCGCATTGATCCTGTGGATCGGCGGCCACGACGTGCTCGCCGGCAAGATCTCCGCCGGGCAACTCTCGGCCTTCGTGTTCTACGCCGCGATTGTGGCCGCCGCAGTCGCTACCCTCTCCGAAGTCACCGGCGACTTGCAGCGCGCTGCCGGCGCCACCGAGCGCCTGCTCGAACTGCTGCGCGCCGAACCCGAAATCCGCAGCCCGCAAAATCCGCTCAGCCTGCCCATGCCGGCGCGCGGCGAACTCGATCTGCGCGACGTGACTTTTCATTACCCCAGCCAGCCCGCCCACCCCGCGCTGGAGCATTTCTCGCTGCATGTAAACGGCGGCGAAAAAGTTGCGCTGGTCGGTTCTTCCGGCGCCGGCAAAACCACCTTGTTCCAGATGCTGTTGCGCTTCTACGATCCGCAGCAAGGCGAGATTACCTTCGACGGCGTGCCCCTTTCAAGGCTGGACCCCGGCGCCCTGCGCCGCCACATCGCGCTGGTGCCGCAAGAGCCGGTCATCTTCGCCACCAGCGTCATCGAGAACGTGCGTTATGCAAGACCTAAGGCCACACTCGACGAAGTCAGAGCCGCCTGTGTCGCCGCCTTCGCCGACGAATTCGTCGAGCGCCTGCCCGAAGGCTACGACAGCTATCTCGGCGAACGCGGCGTGCGCCTTTCCGGCGGCCAGCGCCAGCGCGTCGCCATCGCCCGCGCTATCCTCGCCGACCGGCCGCTGTTGCTGCTCGACGAAGCCACCAGCGCGCTCGACGCCGAAAGCGAACGCCAGGTCCAGCACGCACTGGAACGGCTGATGCAGAACCGCACCACCCTGATCATCGCCCACCGCCTCGCCACCGTGGTGCACGCCGACCGCATCGTGGTGATGGACCAGGGCCGTGTTGCCGCGATCGGCAGCCATGAGGAATTGATGCGCACCAACGACCTCTATCAGCACTTCGCGAGCTTGCAGTTGATGCGCTAAGAGCGCTCTGGGTGCGGACTTTGGCGTGATAGACTGCCGAAGAGTTTCTCAAATCGCATAATGACCCTATGCTGAATGTACGCAGTGCAATTCACCAGCAATTCGAACTGACCAAGGCACATGTGGATGTCGCCTGAGGCAAAGGCTCGTACTGTCATAGATGCCAAGCTTGCTGTAGCGGGCTGGGTCATTCAGGACATGAAGCAGATCAATCTCGGTGCCGCCCTTGGCGTTGCCGTGCGCGAATACCCCACCGATACCGGCCCCGCCGACTATGTGTTGTTCATCAATCGCGAAGCCGTTGGCGTGATTGAGGCCAAGGCCGACAACACCATCCTCACCTTTGTTGAAGACCAGACCCAGCGCTACGCCATGAGTGCGCTGAAGTGGCGGGTCAAAACCACGCAACTGCCTTTCCTTTTCGAGAGCACTGGCCAGGTCATTCGCTTCACCGATGGCCGCGATCCCTACCCACGGTCGCGGGAGATTTTTCATTTCTTCAAGCCTGAGCATCTGACCGAATATCTCACACAGACGGAAACCCTCCGGCGCCGTCTGCTGGAACACCTGCCAGCCTTGCCCGAGCGCAACCTGCGAGACTGCCAAGTAACCGCCGTCACAGGCCTGGAAAAATCTCTCGCCCTCAACAAGCCGCGCGCTCTGGTGCATATGGCAACCGGTGCAGGCAAGACCTTCACCGCCATCACCTCGGTCTATCGCCTGCTCAAGTTCGGCGGCGCCAAGCGCATCCTGTTTCTGGTGGACACCCGCAATCTCGGCAAACAGGCGCATCAGGAATTCATGGCCTACACTCCGCCCGATGACGGGCGCAAATTCACCGAGCTGTACAACGTCCAGCGGTTGGCAAGCAGCACCATCGATCCCCATGCGCAGGTTTGCATCTCCACCATCCAGCGTATGTATTCCATCCTCTCCGGCGAGCCCATCGACGACTCGGCGGAAGATATCTCTCTCAATGAAGTGCGCCAAACCGGCGAGCAAGCCAAGCTCGTGCGCTACAACCCGGCCATCCCCATCGAGAGTTTCGATTTCATCATCATCGACGAATGCCATCGCTCCATCTACAACCTGTGGAAGCAGGTGCTGGATTACTTCGATGCCTATCTCATCGGCCTCACCGCTACGCCTGATAAACGCACCTTCGGTTTCTTTAACGAGAACATCGTCGCCGAATACACCTACGAGCAATCTGTCGCCGACGGCGTTAACGTCGGCTACGACGTGTATGAAATCGAAACCGAGATCACCAAGAAAGGCGCCGAGCTCAAGGCCAAGGAATGGGTCGATCACCGTGACCGTCAAACTCGCAAAAAACGCTGGAGCGAAACCGAGGAAGACACCCCCTACACCGGCAAGGAACTTGATCGCTCCGTAGTGAATCTCAGCCAGATTCGGCAGGTCATCCAGGCCATGAAGACGGCGATGGAGACCAGGATTTTCCCCAGCCGGAAAGAAGTGCCCAAGACCTTGATCTTCGCCAAGACCGACAGCCACGCCGACGACATCATCAACATCGTGCGCGAGCTATATGGACAGGGCAACGCCTTCTGCAAAAAAGTCACCTACCGCTCCGACGAAGACACCGACAGCATTCTCAGCAGCTTCCGCAACGACTACCACCCGCGCATCGCCGTGACGGTGGACATGATCGCCACCGGCACCGACGTAAAACCCTTGGAAGTGCTGCTCTTCATGCGCGACGTGCGCAGCAAGGGCTACTACGAGCAAATGAAGGGCCGCGGCGTGCGCAGCCTCAGCTTCGACGATCTCAAGCGCGTCAGCAACAGTGCCGATAGTGCCAAGACCCGCTTCGTGCTGGTCGACGCCGTCGGCGTCGAAAAGTCCCTCAAGACCGAAAGCCGGCCGCTGGAAAAGAAGCCCGGCGTGCCGCTCAAGGACTTGCTGCAAGGTGTCGCCATCGGCCACCGCGACGACGACACCTTGCTTTCGCTCGCCAACCGTCTTGTGCGCTTGTCCAAGCAACTGGATGACAAGGCTCAGGCCCGCATCGCCAAAGCATCGGGTGGCATTCCAGTGGCGGAGCTGGGCAAGGCCTTGATCACCGCCATCAATCCGGACAAGATCGTCGCCACGGCTCTTGCCACCGCCGAGGCCAAAGGCATCAGTCGCGACGAAGAAACCCTGACGCAAGGGGAACTAGAAGCCGCCCGCGCCCTTCGCGTGGCTGCCGCCTGCGAACCCTTCGACAAACCAGAATTACGGAATCAGATAGAAGCCGCCCGCAGCGAGCGCGAACAATTGATCGACCACATCAACACCGATCAGATCACCTTCTCTGGCTATAGTGCCCAGGCCGAAGCCGAGGCCAACAAAATCATCCAGACCTTTGCCGACTACATCCAGCAGCACAAAGACGAAATCACCGCCCTCAGTTTTTTCTACCAGCAGCCCTACCAGCGCCGTGCCCTCACCTTCGACATGATCGAAGAACTGCACGACGCGCTAGGCAGGCCGCCGCTGATGCTCACTACCGAACGTCTGTGGAGCGCCTATGCACGCGTACAGGCCAGCCGCGTCAAAGGCGCAGATACCAAGCGCCAACTCACCGACCTGATTTCGTTAGTCCGCTTCGCCATTGGTCTTGAGGGCGAAAATGGCGAACTGCGGCCCTTCGCTGATCAAGTGGACAAGCGCTTCCAGGAATGGATATTCCGCCACAACGCCCAGCGCGGTACGGCCTTCAACCCCGAGCAAACCGATTGGCTGCGCCTGATCAAGGACCACATCGCCAGCAGTTGCAGCATCAGTCGCGCCGACTTTGACTATGCCGAACTGGCGGGCAAAGGCGGGTTGCAAAAAGCGTGGGCGGTGTTTGGCGAACCACTGGATGGATTGCTGGATGAGATGAATCGGGAGTTGGTGGCGTGAGTTTGGTTGAACCTACAGTTTTGCCGAGTTCTTGGAGGCTAGTGCCTATTGAAGATGTTGCGCGTCTAGTTCGAGGAATTACATATAAGAAAGAGCATGCAAGAGAGTCAATTTTTGACAGGGCTATACCGTTACTACGTGCCACGAACATTACGGGTAAAGCGTTAACTTTTTCTTCTTTGGTCTTTGTTCCAGCGTCTTATGTTTCAAACGATCAGTTTCTAAGAAATGGAGATGTTGTTATTGCTTCTTCGAGCGGCAGCAAAGAGGTGGTCGGGAAGGCAGGACAGTTCTTTAGTGTGGAAAATAGTTTTTCATTCGGTGCTTTCTGTACTGTTTTGCGACCAGAAAGCGTTCTTGAATATAAGTATTTTGGGTATTACTTTCAAACCACAGATTATCGAAAGTTAATCTCTGATATATCGGCTGGCTCGAATATCAACAACATCAAAAGTAGCGGATTAGCTTCGCATCAAATAGCGATATCACCTCGCGCCGAACAAACCCGGATCGTCGAAAAACTCGAAGAGCTGCTCTCCGACCTGGATGCCGGTGTGGCCGAACTCAAGGCGGCGCAGAAGAAGCTGGGGCAATACCGTCAGTCCTTGCTCAAGGCTGCCGTGGAAGGCGCGCTGACTGCAGAGTGGCGCGAGCAGAACAAGCCCGAAGAAAGCGGTGTCCAACTGCTGCAACGCATCCTCCAGCAACGCCGCGCCCGCTGGCAAACCAAACAACTCGCCAAGTTCGCCGAACAAGGCAAAGTTCCGCCCAAGGACTGGCAAGCCAAATACCCCGAACCCGTCGCTCCCGATATTGCCAAGATGCCCGAGTTGCCAGAAAGATGGGTATGGGCGAGTCTGGAACAAATTGCTGCGGACGAGCCATACAGCCTTGCGATTGGTCCATTTGGGAGCAACTTGAAAGTACCGGACTATCGGGATGCTGGCGTTCCTCTGGTTTTTGTTCGTAACATCCGGTCGGGGAGATATGGTGGCAAACACGCAAAATTTGTCACTCCAGAAAAGGCGGCTGAGTTATCGGCGCACAGTATTAAAGGCGGTGATGTTCTGGTGACCAAGATGGGCGAGCCGCCGGGCGATGCCGATGTTTACCCCGCCGATCAGCCTATGGCGATCATCACGGCAGACTGCATCAAGGTGAGGTGCAGTGAAGATTTGATGGCCCCACATTTTTTAGCAACGGTCATCAACTCCTACATTGGTCAAATGCAGATTCAGCCGATGACTCAAGGCGTCGCACAAAAGAAAGTCAGCCTTGGCAGGTTTTCAAATCTTGCTGTTCCCGTCCCCACATTTAAAGAGCAACTGGAAATTGTTGAGCTACTACTATCCGCGAAAGAACAAGCAGACCATCAAGGCGATGCGATAGAACACTCGCTAAAGCAATCCGCCGCCCAACGCAAAAATATCCTCAAAGCCGCCTTCTCCGGCCAGCTCGTGCCGCAAGACCCCAGCGACGAACCCGCCAGCGTACTGCTGGAGCGTATCCGCAGCGAGCGAGCAGGCCGCGAGAACAATGGCAAGAAGACCAGGCGCAAAGAAAAGGTAGCCGCTTGACCGACGAAATTTCCCTCGACGAGCTGGGCTATCTTGCCGAGTCGGTAGATCTAGAGTGCAAGGCCGCCCAGGGCCGGGATGGACAGGGTGAGTTGCCTGCCGACTTCTGGTCCACTTATTGCGCACTGGCCAACACGGGTGGCGGCATCATCTTGCTGGGTATTCAGGAAAAACCGCGTGGCACTTTTACGTCGCTGGGTATCGTTCAGTTTGAACGAGTGCGAAAGGCGCTTTGGGACAATCTGCATAACCCCAAACAGGTAAGTCTCAATCTCCTGGCGGAGCGGCATATTCAGCCAGTGAGTGTGGCAGGCAAGATGGTGTTACGGGTAGAGGTGCCTCGGGCCAGCCGCCAGCAACGGCCTATTCATGTCGGCAGCAATCCGTTCGGTGGCACGTATTTGCGTCGCCATGAGGGCGACTATCAGGCCGACGACGAAACCGTGCGCCGCATGATGGCGGAGCGGGTGGAAGATTCCCGTGATGAGCGGGTTTTGAAGGGTTTTGATTTCAGCGATCTGGACATGGATACAGTGGCGGCGTATCGCAACCGCTTTGCCGCGGTGAAGCCGGGCCATGTGTGGACCGACTTGGCGCTGCCTGAGTTTCTGGAACGGATCGGTGCTTTTGGCAGGAATCGCGAAGAGGATTATTCGGGGCTGCGTTTGGCCGGACTGTTGATGTTTGGCCGGGCCGAGGTTATCCGCGACGCGCTGCCTCACTACATGGTGGACTACCAGGAAAGGCCGGAGCCCAAGGCGGAGAAGCGCTGGATCGACCGCTTGATCCCGGATGGCACCTGGTCGGGCAATGTCTATGACTTTTATCGGCGGGTGTATCAGAAGCTGACCGCCGATCTTAAAGTGCCTTTTCAGTTGCAGGCGGGCCAGCGCATTGAGGACACGCCGGTTCATGAGGCGCTGCGGGAGGCGTTGGTGAATACCCTGATCCATGCCGACTTCACGGGCCGGGTCTCGGTGCTGGTGGTGAAGCGGCCCGACATGTTCGGGTTTCGCAATCCTGGCTTGATGCGGGTGCCGCCGCTGGTTGCGGTGCAGGGCGGCAACAGCGATTGTCGCAATCGGCGCTTGCAGACCTTGTTTCAGTTGGTCGGCTATGGCGACCATGCCGGGTCCGGGATACCGAAGATTTATCGCAACTGGGCGGGCCAACACTGGCGGCGGCCATTTCTCTATGAACAGGATCAGCCCGAGCAAACCCTGATGGAGTTGCGCATGACCAGCCTGATTCCCGAAGCTACGCTGACGGAGCTGGAAGCCCGGCTGGGCAAGCGATTTAGCGCGCTGCCCGAATTGGAAAGGCTGGCCCTGGTGACGGCGGCAACGGATGGGATGATCAGCCATCCCCGCATGCGGGAGATTTCCACGGAACATTCCGCCGATATCACCAAGATGCTGGCACGGCTGGTGAAAGATGGCTTGCTGGTGCCGGATGGGGTTGGCCGGGGCATGGTCTACTTTCTGCCGTGGCAGGCCAGGAGCGAGGCTTCGCTATTTTCGTCCGAGGTTCCGGGAGCAAAGAGTGTCCCCAATCCCCATGTTGATGCCAAACCCTTAACCGGGGAGCTTGGTGGCTTAACCGGGGAGCTCGGGTCCTTAACCGGGGAGCTTGGTGGCTTAACCGGGGAGCTCGACGGTGTAAAGATCATTTCCAGCCTGGAGCAACTGACGGCAGAAGAGCAGGCAATCCTCGAAGCGATTGCGCAACCGGTAAGAGGCAGCAAACGGGTCAAGCCCGAGGTCATGCAGCCTGTGTTGCTGATGTTGTGCAAAGCGCGCTATCTGGGGTTGCGGGTCATTACCGAATTGCTCGGACGAAAAGACAGCGAAAACCTGCGCGACAAGGTGTTGAACTCCATGGTCAAGGATGGATTGCTGGTTCGGGCTTATCCGCGTCCGAATGACCCAAGACAGGCCTACATCAGCGCTCAGACCAGCAATAACGCTGGTTCGACGTAGTTTGTTATTTCTCTCCATGGATAACAAACCGGGAATTACGGAAAAATCTCAATAAAACAGCCAGATACTTTGCTGTTTATTATCTTCAGCAGGTATGGCGGGACGTGAAACGACAATATGAACACTTCTTCTCTGATCCAGAAAGTCTGGAATTTTTGCCATACCTTGCGCGACGACGGGGTGGGCTACGGCGATTATCTGGAGCAACTGACCTATCTGCTCTTCCTCAAGCTGGCCAACGAGTATTCCCAGCCACCCTACAACCGCAACACTCACATCCCCAAAAGCTGCGACTGGTCTTCGTTGCGTAGCAAGGTAGGCGAGCCGCTGGAAGCTCACTATCTGACTATTCTGCACAAGCTGGGCCAAGAACCAGGCATGTTGGGGGCGATCTTCTTCAAGGCGCAAAACAAGATTCAGGATCCGGCCAAGCTTTCGCGCCTGGTGCAGATGATCGACGAGGTCAACTGGATCAGTCTCGATACCGACACCAAGGGTGATCTTTACGAAGGCCTGCTGCAAAAGAATGCAGAAGACACCAAGAGTGGTGCGGGCCAGTACTTCACGCCCCGCGTGCTGATCAACGCCATGGTGACCTGCGTGCGTCCGGAGCCGATGAAGACCATCGCCGATCCCGCCTGCGGCACGGGCGGTTTTTTCCTTGGTGCTTACAACTGGCTGAACCGGCCAGGCAACACGCTCAACAAGCGGCAGAAGGAATTCTTGCGGGACAAGACTTTTCACGGTAATGAGATCGTACCCAGTACCCGTCGCATGTGTTTGATGAATCTGTTTCTGCACAACATCGGCGAGCTGGATGGCGAGCCGAGTGTGGATCGCGCTGATGCGCTGATTGCTGATTCGGGCAATCGTTTTGACTATGTGATGGCCAATCCGCCCTTCGGCAAGAAGAGCAGCATGACTATCACCAATGAGGAAGGCGAAGAAGACCGGGATGCCCTGACCTACGAACGCCAGGACTTCTGGGAAACCACCTCGAACAAGCAGCTCAACTTTTTGCAGCACATCGTTACCATCCTCAAAGACACCGGCAAGGCTGCTGTGGTCTTGCCGGACAACGTGCTGTTCGAAGGCGGGGCCGGAGAGAAGATACGCAAGAAGCTGCTGGAAAATTGCGATGTGCATACTTTGCTGCGTCTGCCCACTGGCATCTTCTATGCCAACGGGGTGAAAGCCAATGTACTGTTCTTCGATACCAAACCGAAGGATGGCAAGGTACACACCAAGGGCGTATGGATTTACGACCTGCGCACCAACAAACATTTCACCCTAAAGACCAGGCCTCTCAAGCACGATGACTTGATGGACTTCGTCGTCTCCTACAACCCGGAAAATCGTCACGAGCGCAAGGAATCGGAACGCTTCCGCTACTTCACCTACAAGGAGCTGATCGCGCGGGACAAGGCCAGCCTGGATATCTTCTGGCTCAAGGACGACAGTTTGGATAATCTGGATGACCTGCCGCCGCCGGACGTGCTGGCTCAGGAAATCATCGAGCATTTGGAGGCGGCGCTGCTTTCTTTTCGCGATGTGGCTGCTGGGCTTACGAAACCAATACTTGAAAGTGCTATATAAGCTGTCCCGGTCCATGTTGTGAGATCGGGAAAATAAAAAGGGGAACGCCTCTTGCTCTATAACGTCCCACATGCGCCTCCGTTACCCTAAATCCTTCTTCAAACTGCTGTTCGCCGGCTTTCTGCTGGCGGTGTTGCCTCTGGTGGTGGGCTTGCTGGCGAACACTGTCGCCATACAACGACTGGCGAATCAGAGCCAGCGCGCGGTGTATGACGCGGCCCGGGTTGCCCATGCCACGCGCGATCTGAGCGAAACCGCCACCTCGCTCGAACGCACCGCCCAGCAAAGCGCGGTGCTGCACGATGAAACCCTGTGGCAGGGCTACCTCACGCTGCATGGCCGCTTTGTCGAGGCCGGCGGCCGGCTGGCCGCGCTACCGCTGGAAGCGCCGATGCGGATCGAACTCGATACGATGTTGCTGCAGGAACAAGAGCTCAGCGACGATCTCGTGACGCTGGGCCCCAAGGCGCCGCAAGCCGGTGTGCTTGCCAAACGCTACCGAGAGATCGCGGCGGGAGCGCGGGGCTTGCTGTTGAGTTCCAGCACGGTCATTGATCGGGAAGCCGAGTCGCTGCGTAATCGGGCCGCGGAAATGGAATCGCAGGCGCGGGGTCAATTGTTCCTGCTGTTGCCCGTCGCCTTGTTCGTGGTGGCTGGGTTCACCTATCTGCTGGCCAAGCCCATCGCGCAGATTGAACAGGCAATTCGCGATCTGGGCGAGCGCCGGCTGGATGCCAAGGTCGAGGTCAACGGGCCGGACGATCTTGAGCAGGTGGGGCGGCAGCTTGACTGGTTGCGCCTGCGCCTGATCCAGCTGGAGGAACAGAAGAGCCGCTTTCTGCGCCACATTTCGCATGAGTTGAAAACGCCATTGACGGCGCTGCGCGAAGGGTCGGATCTACTTGCCGAGGAAGTCGCCGGCCCGCTGACGGAGCGGCAGAAGGAGATCGTGCGCATCCTCCGCCAGCACAGCCTCGACCTGCAGCGTTTGATCGAAGCCCTGCTGCGCCATGGCGAGACCGAGTTCCAGCAGACGCCAATCAAGCTCCAGCCGGTGAAGCCGGCGGAAGTGATCGCCCACGTGCTGGGCAAACAAACCCTGGCGATGGCGGCGCGCGATATCCATCAGGTGAGGAAGCTGGAAGATTTTGTCATGCGCACCGATGCCGAACGGCTGCGCGTGGTGCTGGACAATCTGCTGTCCAACGCGGTTAAATTTTCTCCCAGCGGCGGTACCATCACCATCGCCATGCGCCGGGAAAATGGCAACGCCGTGCTGGATATCATCGACCAAGGGCCGGGTATTGCGGTAGAAGACAGCGAGCACATTTTCGATCCGTTCTATCAGGGCCGCGCCAAGGCCAGTGCCGCCGTGAACGGTACCGGTCTCGGCCTTTCCATCACCAAGGAGCATGTGCTGGCGCTGGGTGGGCAGATCGATGCAGAAGTTGGCAAAGGACATTTCACCGTGAAGTTACCGTTGAACCCATGAAGCGCGCAGCAAAAATTATCGCGCCATTATTTTGTCGCGTGTTACCGGCGCTGCTGCTGGCCGGGCTGGCCGGCTGCGCGCAATTCAAGGCGGCGCCGCAAGATGAATCCCGGATCAAGGTGGCGCCGCAAGATGAATACC
Organism: Sterolibacteriaceae bacterium; assembly: GCA_043738385.1. Taxonomy (GTDB): domain Bacteria; phylum Pseudomonadota; class Gammaproteobacteria; order Burkholderiales; family Rhodocyclaceae; genus JANYCD01. Next base: position 8,464 of record JAYUGL010000005.1, on the reverse strand, counting down.
GGATCGGCGTGGGCACGCCGCAGCCGGCGGGAGAGGCGGTCTCGCTATTGTATTACTTCGACTATGCGCGCGGCCTTGCCGCCGCCCAACTGGCCAGGGAAACCGAGCGCATGCGCCTGCTCCACGTCCGCAACAAATCGGACTTTCATGCCCTCCAATATGCGTTGCTGCTTGCCATGCCGGGCGGCGATGTGCATCGCGCCCAGCAATTGCTGGAACCGCTAACGCGGGAGGGTGGCGCGCAGAGCCGTGAATTACGCGCCCTGGCGCTGCTGCTGACAATTGACTTGGCGGAGCGTCGCCGCCTCGAGGACGGAATGCGCAAGGCTGATGAATTGGAGAAGAAATTGGAAGCCAAGGCCGATGATCTGGAGAAGAAATTGGAAGCCCTGAAAAACATTGAAAAGAACCTGATCCAGCGCGACATCATCGACCCCGGAGAAAAGAAATGAACAGCGAACAGCGTTCGCTGTTGCTGGTTGACGATGATGCCGACTTATTGCGGCTGCTGACCATGCGTCTGGAAGCCGCCGGTTATGCGATCACCACCGCCGGCAGCGGCGCGCAAGCGCTGGCCAGGATCGCTGCGGAGCGCCCGCAACTGGTGATCACCGACATGCGGATGCCCGGCATGGATGGCTCGGCCCTGTTCGAGGCGATCCGCGTCGAACATCCGGCCCTGCCGGTGATCATCCTCACCGCCCACGGCACGATTCCCGATGCGGTGGCCGCCACCAATCTTGGTGTGTTCAGTTATCTCACCAAGCCTTACGACGCGAAAGAGCTGCTGGTGCATGTGGCGCGCGCGCTAAAGCTCTCGGCGCCCAGCCCCGGCGAGCAATCGACCAGTGATGTCTGGCGCACCGAAATCGTCACGCAGAATGCCGCCATGGAAGATTTGCTGGCGCAGGCGCATCTCGTCGCCGCCAACGACGTCAGCGTGATGCTGATGGGTGCCTCGGGCGCCGGCAAGGAAATGCTGGCGCGCGCGGTCCATCTCGCCAGTCCGCGCAGCGGCGGGCCTTTCGTTGCGGTGAACTGTGGTGCGATTCCCGACAACCTGCTCGAAGCAGAACTGTTTGGCTACACCAAGGGCGCGTTCACCGGCGCCACCCGCGATCATGTCGGCTTGATTCGCGAGGCGAATACCGGCACGCTGTTTCTCGACGAGATCGGTGACATGCCCTTGCCCTTGCAGGTCAAGCTGCTGCGCGTGCTGGAAGAGCGCGAGGTGCGTCCGGTTGGCGCTACCAAGTCTTACGCGATCGACATTCGCGTGATCAGCGCCACGCATCGCAATCTCGAAGAAGAAATGGCCGCCGGCCGCTTTCGCAACGACCTGTTCTATCGCTTGAACGTCGTCGCCCTCACCATCCCGGCGCTGGCCGAGCGCCGCGATGATATTCCACTGCTTGCCAATCATTTCCTGCGCAAGATTTCCGAGCGTTACCGCAAGAAGGTGAACGGGTTTTCACCCGAAGCGATGGAATTGCTGGTGCGCGCCAGCTGGCCCGGCAACGTGCGCCAGTTGCTCAACGTGGTGGAACAGGCGGTGGCCTTGTCCACCGCGCCGATCATTCCGCCGACTCTGGTGCATAACGCGATTCGCGAACTGGAAGACATCATTCCCTTCGATGAAGCCCGCCGCCGCTTCGAGTGCGACTACCTGACGCGACTGCTCAAGATGACCGGCGGCAATGTCGCCCAGGCGGCGAAACTGGCCCATCGCAATCGCACCGACTTCTACAAGCTGCTGCAGCGGCATTCCATGGATCCTTCGCTGTTCAAATAAAGTCGCAAATCAGCGATTGTCGAAAGTCAGTGCTTTCAGGGCATTAACCGGCTTCGACGACCCGCTGTCGCCATCCGGCGACGGAATGTTTCCCCCCGCGTTTCCTCGCACTCATCTAACACGCTGATTCTTTGCCGGAAGAGGCATTGGCACGGCCGTTGCAATTGGGAGGCTGAGCATCTGCATGGGGTGCCCGACCAAATGACAGGAGCAACGGTATGAACATGAAAGAAATCGGCACAGTTTCCGGCGCTGTCGGCGACGCGGCTTCCGGTGTTTACTCAGGCAATCGCATCGGCCGGGAGCTGGCGCGGAAATAGTCGTGCCCGCAATCGATCATGGATGCCGCGCCGAAACTTCAACGCCGCCTCACCGCTTGGCCACCTGTCAGACACCTGCGCCGCAGCTTGCGCAAGCCTGGCAAAAGCGCGGCGCTTACTGGAACAGCAATCAATCCTCAAAGGAGAACTCAAATGCAAACCCGCCCAAAACTGTTGTACCCCTCAATGGTGATTGCCGCGATCACGGTCACCGTGTTCAGCCTGCTTGGCATCGCAACGCTCACCGGAACGCTGCCGCTTGCCCATTCCGAAGCCGGTGTGCCGGTTGCGGCGGTGGATGGTCCTGCATCGAAAGGCCGCTCCGGCAACGGCAAGCGTGATGTTGCCATGGCTTCCGCCTGCCGCAGTTGCGGCACCGTTGAATCGGTGCGTGTCGTCGAAGTGAAGGGGCAGGGCAGCGGTGTCGGCGCGGTGGCCGGCGGTATCGCCGGCGCCTTGCTCGGCAACGGCATCGGCAACGGCAATGGTCGCACAGCGATGACTGTGCTGGGCGCCGGCGGTGGCGCCTACGCCGGCAACGAAATCGAAAAGAACACGCACAAGAGTTCCTCGTACCGCATCAAGGTGCGCATGGAGAACGGCTCAACACGCACCCTCTATCAGCGTGAGCAACCTTCGGTGGCGGATGGTGACCACGTGAAGATCGTCGACGGCAGAGCCGTGCAGCAATCATAAAGGAACACAAACAATGACAATGCTGAACCAGATTACGGAATCGCGACGTCCGCTGATTCGACTGATTGCGGGTACGCATACGGTGAATGGTTATGCCTACCGAATCTGCGCCGCGCCGATAGCCATGACACTGCTTGCGGTGGTATCGGCCTTGAACCAGATGCGCATCAAGGTTGCGTCGATCCGACGTAACTCGCAGTGTGATGTCGTTCGCGCCATCAGCGGCGAACGTGATGTTGAGGTCGTGGTGGAAGCGATCAGCCCCACGGCCACCCGGGTGCGCACCGTTGCCCGGCAGGGTGCGAGTTACGACAGTGCGACCGCAATCGAAATCATTGTCCAAACCGAAAAAATTCTCGTCGCTGCCTGAGAGGAATGGAATGAAACGGCGCCGCTTAAGACAACTGCTGATCCTGATCAGCGTTTGCTTCACGCTGCCGCCAGCGATGGCGGAAAACCTGAATGCCGACGAAACTGCCGCGCCAGCGGCCGCTGTGTCGGCAGAAGGCGCCACTGCCGGAGGCGCGGACGACAACGATATTTTTGCCGCAAGCCATATAGCCAGTCAGTTCGAAATGTTTTCCGGGTCGCGCCAGAATGCGCAAAGCCTGATTACCGGTTTGCGCTACATCAGCAAAGTCAGACTGGCTGCGCGTGGGCAGAGCAACGCGCCCGGCAGCCTGATATTTACGCCGCCGACCAAGCCGATGGGCTACAGTGAAATCAGCCGCGCGCTGTCGTTGGCCCAAGCTCAACTGGCCAATTGCGGCGTCACCAACCCAACACCGGAGCAACTGCAAATCGCGCTGATGGGTGGAAGCTTTGTCAGCGGCGAGAAAACGGTTGGTACCACCGGTGTGCTGCCACTGCGCAGTCAGGGCATGGGCTGGGGCGAGATCGCCCAGGCGCTCAGCTTGAACGACAGCCACGCCATGCAATCGCGCGCGGGGTTGGCTGCTCAACCTAATGGTGATGTTCGACCCGCGACAAACCAGTGACAGTCGGTCAGGGATTGGCGGCAACAGCGCAGCAGGACATGATGAACTCGGGATCGTGTTTGGCCGCTGATCAATTCATGCGCTTGGAGTAGCAGGTTGCGGACGGCATCGAATGCGGCGCCAGTAACTGTATTTCCGAATCACGGCGCGCAAAGAACCCGGATAGTGCTCATCCGATCCGTCACTGCTGGTTTCTTTTTTAGCCTGCTCCTGGTCAACACGGTACTGGCTTTTGATTTTGACGATGTTGCGTTGCGCGCCAGGCAGCTCGCCGATGTGCCATACCAGAAGCCGGCTGTCAATCTTCCCGCTGAATTGCAAAACCTTTCCTATGATCGATATCGGGATATCCGATTCAAACCAGAAATGTCCCTGTGGCGTGGCGATGGCCTGTTGTTTGAAACAGCCTTCTTCCACCAGGGTGGAAATTTTGAACACGCAGTGAAGATCAACGAGATTACGGGTTCAGCCGTGAAAGAAATCAGCTTCGATCCCGGCAAGTTCGACTACGGGGCGAACAGATTCGACCCTCACCGCATGCGCAATCTGGGATTTTCCGGGTTTCGCATCCACTATCCAGTCAATCGGCAAAACTATAAAGACGAAGTGCTGGCGTTTCTCGGTGCAAGCTACTTCCGCGCGCTTGGCAAGGGACAAGTCTACGGCGCGTCGGCGCGCGGCCTGGCAGTGGATACGGGATTGAGCTCGGGCGAAGAGTTTCCCCGCTTTGTCGAGTTCTGGCTGGCGCGCCCGGAGCCGTCTGCCAGGGATCTGACGATCTACGGGCTGCTTGACTCTCCGCGTTTGAGCGGCGCTTACCGCTTTATTCTCAAGCCGGGCATCGAGACGGTGCTTGAAGTCAGGGCCCGGATTTATCCGCGGGAGAGTGTCGGCCTGCTTGGATTTGCGCCGCTCACCAGCATGTTTTTGTTCGGTGAAAATCAGCCGCCCGCCAGCGAGGATTATCGGCCCGAGGTTCACGATTCCGACGGACTTTCGATCCACTCCTCCAGCGGAGAACGGATATGGCGTCCACTGGTGAATCCCAAACATCTGTTGGTGACATCTTTCGCGATGACCAACCCGGTCGGTTTCGGATTGATGCAGCGCGACCGGCAATTTGATCATTACGAAGATCTGGAAGCGCACTATCAGCAGCGCCCCAGCGCCTGGGTGGAAACGAAGGGAAAGTGGGGCGCGGGACGGGTCGAACTGGTCCAGATTCCGGTACCGGATGAAACCAACGATAACGTCGTTGCCTACTGGGTTCCGGAGCAAGTGCCGCAAGCCAGGGAGCCGCGCGAACTCGAATACCGGGTGCTGTGGCAGAAGGATATCGAAACCCATCCGCCGGATTCATGGGTCGTGCAAAGCCGGCGTGGGCATGGCTACCCCAGGAACCTGGACCAAAGTTTTGCATTCACTGTTGATTTCGAAGGCCCGGCGTTAAAAAAACAGCCGTCAAATGCGGCGCCGGATGATGTCGTTTCCGCCGACGCCAACGGCCAGATTCTCGAACACAACGTCTACCGGAATGTGATTACCGGCGGCTGGCGCGTGACAGTGCGCGTGCGTCGCATGGACAACAGCAAGCCCGTGGAACTTCGCTGCCAATTGCGTGGCGGTAACAATACATTGTCAGAGACATGGAGCTATATCCTGGCCCCCGATTGAATCGCGTTTTCGCTTCGGCGGACTGTCGCGAACCTGGTCTGGAATTGATGAGCGCGCCCGCGCTTAATCGCACCCCCATGGCGCCGGAATCGTGGCCGCCCTCATCAAAGTTCGAACGCTGTCCGGCCGATGACAATGTTCAACCGGAGCAGGCGGGATCACGCCCGGACGGCAATTGTTCGCCAGATCCGTGCGGCGAGTGGCGTCGTAGCGGCGCCCTGCGCCGCCTCATCCTGCTGATCCTGATGCTGGGCCAGAGTTTGCTGGCAACCTACTTCATGCGCGGCGTGTTGCCCTACCACGGTGGTCAGCCGCTGGAGCTGGTCATCCTTGTTCTGTTCGCCATCCTATCCCTTTGGGTGTCCGCCGGTTTCTGGACGGCGATCATGGGTTTCCTGCTGTTGTTACGGGGCGACCGATATGCGATCTCCGCCAGGGGAGTGGACGATTCCCCGATTCCGGAAGGGGTCCGCACTGCTGTCGTAATGCCGATTTGCAACGAGGATGTCGGCCGGGTTTTCGCGGGCTTGCAAGCCACCTATCGCTCACTCGCACAGACCCGCGAAGCGGGAAGTTTTGATTTCTACATCCTGAGCGACAGCAGCGACCCCGACACGCGTGTTGCGGAAACAGAAGCGTGGTTTGAAATGTGTCGCGCCGTAAACGGCTTCGGCCGGGTGTTCTATCGCTGGCGCCAGCATCGCATCAAGCGCAAGAGCGGCAATATCGCGGATTTTTGCCGCCGCTGGGGGAGCAATTATCAATACATGGTGGTGCTTGACGCCGACAGCGTGATGAGCGGCGAATGCCTGACGAAGCTGGTGCGCCTGATGCAAGCCAACCCCACCGCCGGTATCATTCAGACGGCGCCCCGCACGGTGGGACGCGACACGTTGTACGCGCGCGTTCAGCAATTCGCCAGCCGTGTTTATGGGCCGCTGTTTGTCGCCGGGCTGCATTTCTGGCAGCTTGGCGAATCGCATTACTGGGGGCACAACGCCATCATTCGCGTGGCGCCCTTCATGCGCCACTGCGCGCTTGGCCGTCTTTCCGGCCGCGGACCTCTTTCAGGTGAAATTCTTTCTCACGATTTTGTCGAAGCCGCGTTGATGCGGCGCGCCGGCTGGGCGGTATGGATTGCCTATGACCTTCCCGGCAGCTACGAGGAAGTCCCACCCAATCTGCTTGACGAACTGAAGCGCGACCGGCGCTGGTGCTACGGCAATCTGATCAACTTTCGCCTGTTCCCGCAAAGCAGTTTTCATCCGGTACACCGCGCGGTGTTCTTCAGCGGTGTATTCGCCTATGTTTCCGCCCCGCTATGGCTTTTGTCTTTGATTTTGTCAACGGCGCTGCTGGCGACGCATACGCTGATAGAACCGCAGTATTTTGTTGAACCCAATCAGCTATTCCCCTTATGGCCCCAATGGAATCCAGAGCGCGCCGTCGCGCTATTTTCCGCCACCGCGGCACTGTTGTTCACGCCAAAAATTCTCAGTGTCATTCTAATCATCGCGCAGGGGACGCGCCATTTTGGCGGCGCTGCGGCGCTCGCCATCAGCATGTTGCTGGAAATGATATTTTCGGCGGCGCTGGCGCCGATCCGCATGCTTTTTCACACGCAATTTGTTGTTGCCGCTTTAACCGGCCGCTCCATTCACTGGAAATCTCCGCCGCGCGAGGACGCTGAAACGCCCTGGAGTGACGCGCTACGGCGTCATGGTCTGCACATGCTGCTGGGCTTTGCCTGGGCCGGGGGGGTGTACTGGCTGAATCCGTCGTTCCTGTGGTGGCTGCTGCCGATTGTCGGCCCATTGATGCTGTCGGCGCCCATTTCTGTTCTTTCGAGCCGTGTCTCGACCGGACAATTTATGCGCAGGTTACGATTGTTCCTGATACCGGAAGAAGTTGATCCTCCACAGGAGTTGCAGTGGACCATGTCCGCCGCCCGGCATTCGGCGCCGCCCGCTGATTTCATCAAGGCCGTCACTGACCCGTTCAGCAGTGCCTTGCTAAGCGCCTGCGGCGCCAGTCGCAGCCGGCAGTACCGAAAAGATGCCTCTTTGCTGGCGCACAGAGCGTTGAGCGAGGGGCCGGATGCTTTGTCGCCGCGTGAAAGAAACGTGTTGCTGAGCGATCCGATGGCGCTGTCCGAACTTCACGGCTTGGTGTCGACATTACCCACGGCGCATGCCATGTGGCATCAGGCCAAGCGCCGGCAGCATGAATCCGATCGCGCCGGAGTCCGACGGCCGACCGTTCATCACTATAAAGGTGTGGCTGAAAATCCAGGCACCGCCATCGGTTTCGAGCGATGACCGCAAGAGCCGCCACGAACATGCTCGCTTCAAACCGGAAGTTTCGATTGCCGCATGGATAGGGCAAACGTATTGCCGCGCTTTGGTTTGTCGATACGTGATCTCAACATTCAGTCGCAGTGGGTCGCGGATGCGCTGCGTGAGCCGAGAGCGGACCTGATCAAGCCCAAAGCCAGGAAATACAGACGCTGTTCAAACACAGCGTCTGTGCAGGACAAGCGCCTTTACAGTCCGTTGGAAATACGGAATGGTATGCGCTTACTTTCGAATCGAGGCGGCGGGCTTCCATGTCTGGTAGAGCCTGCCGGTCAGCGAATGAAAAATTCCGATACCGACGCCGGTAAAGGCAGTGAGGACATCGACCGTCTGGGAAAGCGGTGTGATCTTCCACAAATATCCCGCCAGCAGTCCGACACAGAGCAGGGCGATGGCGGCCAAGGCGGGCAACGCTGCACTTGCTGCGATGAGGGCGCCGAATACGCAGAGGAGCGAGGCAGCGAGAAAGTAGATTGAAAACCAGCGCATGAGCTTGTGCGAGATATACATATACAATTTCAAGGGCGCCATGCGCCGCAGATGCGGCCACATCAAACGGTGAACATTGAAGGCCTGGCAGGCGATCCTGATCTTGCGCTGAAATTCCTCGCCTGAAACGCTGACTGACTT
>JAYUGL010000004.1:0-2787 GCA_043738385.1 Sterolibacteriaceae bacterium | reverse complement strand
CGCTCGACAACTTCACCGCCGAGTTCACCGCCGTGGTGTCGCGCGAACTTGAGGAGGTGGGCTGATCATGGCGATACAGCTCGGCGACTACGGCCTTGGCGTCAAGCGCCACGCCTATCCGCAGAACGCGGAAATGAATGTCACGCCCTTCGTTGACGTCATCCTGGTGCTGCTCATCATTTTCATGGTGGCCGCGCCGCTGGCCACGGTCGACGTTCCACTCGACCTGCCGTCGCTCTCCGCCACGCCCAACCCGATGCCGGCGGAGCCCGTCTATATCAGTGTGCAACGCGATGGCTCGGTGCATATTCAGAATGATCGCACCGACCTCAACGGCCTGGCGGCGCTGCTGCTCGTCAATACCCACAGCAACCGCGAAACCCGCATCTTCCTGCGTGGTGATGAACACGTCGAGTACGGCAGGCTGATGGCGGTCATGAACGTCTTGCAGGATCAGGGATATTCCAAGGTGGGTCTGATCGCCGCGGAAGGCGACAAGTAAAACGCGAGCTGATTTCCGGTGATGCTGTCACTTCGCAATGTCGCGGTCGCGCTCTCGCTGATCGCCCACGCCGTGCTGGTCTGGATGCTGGCGCACGCCACCTTCGGCGAGCCCATGCCGCAGAAGCAGCCGATCGCCATCGAACTGATTCGCCTGCCGCCGCCCCCCCCCCCGCCACCGCCGCCACCCAAGGTTGAGAAGAAAGCGGTCAAGGTAAAACATACGCGCTCCATCAGGCTGGCGCCGCGGATCGGGCCGCCGGTGCATTTCTTTTCCGCCAACGGCGACACGCCGGCAATCGCGGGCGTCGACAGCGGCGGCGTGACCACCGGTCCGGGCGGCTCCGGCGGCCATATACCGTCAGACTACGAAGACAAGGTCAAGGCGCGTGTCATTGCCGCCAAGGTCTATCCACAGATGGCGCTGTTGCAGAAGCGGCAGTGCGCGGTGCAATATACGGTCACCGTCGACAAGCAGGGCAACATGGTGTCGTACAAGATCGATCCCTGCCCGGACGAAGAACTGAATACCGCAGCGCGCAACGCCGTGATCAATGGCGGCCCGTATCCGCCGCCGCCTGCCTATGCTGGTGACACTTATGAAATCAGCGGCACCCTCATCTTTCGCATTCGCTAACCACCATCATGCCTAAGACATCCTGCCTTTTTGAATCCAATCTGACGCGTGCGGGCAAGGCCGTATTACTGCTTGCCGTCCTCATCCTCGCCGGCTGCGCATCACGTCCGCCGCTGCCGCGCGACAACAGCCCCGGTCCGACGCAACGACGCTACCAGCCGGTGCATCCGCCTTCCTTCGATTGCATGGAAGCATCATCTACGGTTCAGGACATGGTGTGCGCCACCGATGCGCTGTCGCAACTCGATAGCAGCATGACCGAAATTTATCGGCAGAAATTGCGCGGCGCCGATGCGTTCGGGCGCGAACCGCTGGTCGCCAGCCAGCGCAAATGGCTGCTCGGGCGGGTGGCGGCATGCCGGGTGCCACAGGAGCGCATGACGGCGGATCGCGCCGAACCGGCGCTGGCCGAGTGTCTGACGCGTTCTTACCGTGATCGCGTCGTGGCGCTCAACGCCTGGTCATATCCGGTGCGTCGTGCCGGCGATGGTTCGGTGGTGCATCCGGCGGCGGCCTACATTCAGTTCACCGTGGCAGATGCACCTGGTGCCGCGCTGTGCGGGCCGATGGCGGAAAAGTTCAACGAGTCGATCAAGCGCGTCGGTGATGCCGATCCGTCGGCGATTCCCGGCATGGTCGCGGTTGCCGGCACGCATGCAGGACGCGGTGCCGGTGCGGCGCAGATTTCCGTCGAACTCTACGACCCCGGTCCTTACGCCAGTTTCGCCCTGCGTGCGGCCGGCCTTACCGCATACGGATCGACGGTCATTGACCGGCAAACGCTTGGCCACTGGATCGAAGAACAGCCGAACTCGGGTGGCCGCTTCGGCCCGGATTCGTCGCAGACGCGCGACTATGGCGCGATCGATGTTTTCAGTTACGCCGGTCGTCAGTTCGCGCTGGTCAACGAAGCCTGGGGCTTTTACTCGCCGGCGGCGCGCGGCGAATCGTCCTACGCTGGGCTGTATGAAATCGCCAGCGGCCAAGCCAACCGTCAGTGCCTGTTCAAGACTTATCTGCATCCGCCGTTTCGTGGCGTGTTCGACAGATTGCCGGCGCTGAACGCGTGGCGCGCGGTGCTGAAACAGATCAAGAACCAGACCCCGCTCGGCCTCGACTACAACGAACTGCGCGACGACTACCAGTTGCGCCTCGAAGCGCAGTGGAATGTGCTCAACCTGCCGCTGATCGCGCTCGACGAGGCCAAGCGCAACGGCTGGTCGGGCTGGCTGCGCAAGCGCCACGACCTGATGCTCAACGGGCTGTTCGCCATGTCGGAAACCGATCAGGAAAGCAAAGACTTGTACCGCCACTTCTTCACCACCTTGCGGCCGGTGGCCAACGAACTGGTCACGGCCTTCATGCAGACCCAGGGACTGACCGCGGTCGAAGCGAAGGATTCCGCCAACCTGGTGATCATGGAAATGTTTGCCGACGCCGCCGGCGATCTGCCCGGCGGCAGTGCGATCCTTGATGAGCCGCCGACGCGCATCAAGTCGTATGCGCCGCGCTATCCGTTGTTCCCGTCGGCGGGCGACGTCGAGCGCGGTCGCAAGTTCGAGACCGCGCACAGTGCCGCGCTCAACGGCGCGCCGACCGCGGTGGTTGACGACCTGATGCGTTACGAGCTCGCCAACGGTGAGCGCCGC
>JAYUGL010000003.1:0-8140 GCA_043738385.1 Sterolibacteriaceae bacterium | reverse complement strand
GTCAACCTTGGCATCGGCATTCCGACCATGGTGGCCAACTACATTCCGGAGGGCATCAAGGTCACTCTCCAGAGTGAAAACGGCATGCTCGGCATGGGTCCATTCCCCTATGAGGACGAAGTCGACCCGGACCTGATCAACGCCGGCAAGCAAACCATCACCGAACTCAAGGGCACCAGCTACTTCTCCTCTGCTGACAGCTTCGGCATGATTCGCGGTGGCCACATCAATCTCTCCATCCTCGGTGGCATGCAGGTTGCAGAGAATGGCGACCTCGCCAACTGGATGGTGCCCGGCAAAATGATCAAGGGCATGGGCGGAGCGATGGACCTCGTTGCGGGAGTGCCGCGGGTCATCGTCGTCATGGACCACACCGAGAAATCCGGTGCATCGAAGTTCAAGCACCGCTGCTCGCTGCCACTCACTGGCACCGGGGTGGTCGACCTGTTGATTACTGAACTGGGCGTATTCGAGATCGACCGTCACGGCGGTGGCGCGGCCCTTGTCGAAATTGCTCCGGGCGTAACGCTGGACGAAATCAAGGCCAAGACCGAAGCCAGTTTCGATAGCAGCAAATTCAAATAGCCCCGCAGCAGGCCACGGACGTCCCTGTGGGTACGTCCGTGGCGATGATCAGTACGACTTGGGCAGACCGAGTACTTTTTCCGCGATAAAGCAGAGAATCAGTTGCGGCGAGATCGGCGCAATGCGGGGCAACATGGATTCGCGCAGATAACGCTCCACGTGATACTCCTTGGCATAGCCCATGCCACCATGGGTCAATACCGCAGTTTCACAAGCACGGAAGCCGGCTTCGGCACAGAAAAACTTGGCGGCATTCGCCTCAGCGCCGCAAGGCTTGCCCTGATCGTAAAGCCACCCGGCGCGTTGATATAGCAAGGTCGCCGCTTCTAGATCTACCCAACGCTCCGCCAGCGGATGCTGGATGCCTTGATTCTTGCCGATGGGGCGATCAAAAACGATGCGCTCACCCGCATAGCGGGCCGCACGGCGTAGCGCTACCTTGCCGAGACCAGTCGCCTCCGCCGCGAGCAGAATCCGTTCCGGATTCAGGCCATGCAGGATGTACTCGAAGCCGCGACCTTCTTCACCAACGCGGTCCTCGATCGGGATTTCCAGTCCGTCGATGAATAACTGGTTGGAGTCGACCGCCTTGCGACCCAACTTTTCAATTTCGCGCACCTCGATCTTGGTCCGATCAAGGTCGGTGTAGAACAGACTGAGCCCATGCATGGGCGACTTCACTTCCTCAATCGGTGTGGTACGCGCCAGCAGCAGGATCTTGTGGGCGACCTGGGCAGTCGATATCCATATCTTCTGTCCGTTGACGACGTAATGGTTGCCCTTGCGCACCGCCATGGTTTTCAGCTTGAGCGTATTCAATCCGGTGTTCGGTTCGGTGACACCAAAACAGGCTTTTTTCTCGCCGTTGATGATAGGCGGCAACCAGCGTTTCTTTTGCTCTTCGCTGCCATAAACCACCACCGGGTGCAGACCGAAGACATTCATGTGAATGGTTGACGCACCGGTCATGCCGGCGCCGGAGGCCGACACCGTCTCCATCATCAAGGCTGCTTCGGTAATGCCCAGACCAGCACCGCCATACGCCTCGGGCATCGCTACGCCGAGCCAGCCCGCCTTGGCCATGGCGCCATAGAAGTCTTCGGGAAAACCGCCTTCTCTATCCTTCTTGAGCCAGTATTCATCACCGAACGCAGCGCAGATTTCCTCAACTGCGGAACGAATTGCCACTTGGTCGTCATTCAATGCGAAATCCATAATGTCTCCATTCCCTGGCGTCTCGAACAAGATCGTATGTTAGCACACGATAATAAAACTGCAACACAGGGGTTTTCATTGGACGAGCCGACGCTAACCGGGCTGAAAAGGCCGGCGACGGCAACTATAGGAAATTATTTGGAGGCGCGACCCGGAATCGAACCGAGGTACACGGCTTTGCAGGCCGCTGCATAACCACTCTGCCATCGCGCCCCGGCTGATTGCCAGGTGAACAAGTTAAAAGGGGGAAAGCTGTGCTTTCCCCCTGTACTACCTGGAAATTCTGGAGCGGGAGAAGAGTCTCGAACTCTCGACCTCAACCTTGGCAAGGTTGCGCTCTACCAACTGAGCTACTCCCGCAAAACGGATGCGAATTATAACGGCGCAACCGGCCAAGTCAACGACTGCGCTGCGATATCTCGGGCCAGGCCTTCATCAGGTAATACGCCATTGACCACAAAGTCAGCACCGCCGCGAATACGAGCAGCCACGTTCCGGCAAAGCTGACATTGAGTCCGTCGATATTGTCGTAATAGAGCAGCAGTGGAATCGCCGTCATTTGCGCCGCGGTCTTGAGTTTTCCGACGAATGAAACCGCAATACTCTTCGCCGCGCCGATTTTCGCCATCCATTCGCGCAATGCAGAGATCGTGATTTCGCGACCGATGATGATGATGGCGAAAATCGCATCAGCCCGCCCCAGCTGCACCAGCACCACCAGCGCCGCAGCAACCATCAACTTGTCGGCCACCGGGTCAAGAAATTCGCCGAAGGCCGAAGTCTGGCCCAGTTTGCGCGCCAGCCAGCCATCGAGCCAGTCGGTGATGGCCGCAGCCACGAATATCACGGTTGCCGCAAGATTGCGCTCAGCAGACGACAGCGCGTCGAGCGGAAGATAATAGACGCCCACGAATAGCGGGATCAGCAGAATGCGCGCCCAGGTCAGCAAGTTCGGAACATTGAGCGGCATGGTCTGATGTTCAGTGCAATTCTCTAAAAATGGTTTCCGCCAATTTGCGGCTGATGCCTTCAACGCGACAAAGGTCGTCCACTGTCGCTGCTTTCACCCCCTCCAGCCCGCCGAAATGCGCCAGCAAATTTCTCCGCCGCGCCGGACCAACGCCGGCAACATTTTCCAGCGTCGAGCGCCCGCGCACCTTGGCACGGCGCGCTCGATGTCCAGCAATCGCAAATCGGTGCGCCTCGTCACGGACCTCCTGAATCAGGTGGAAACCGGGATGATCTGGTGTTAATTGTAGCGGTTCGTCGCGGCCATGAACGAACAGCGTTTCCTTCCCGGGTTTGCGTTCCTCTCCCTTGGCGATGCCGATGCTCAACAGATAATCCAGGCCCAACTCGGTCAATACGTCTCGTGCAATACGATGCTGGCCCTTGCCACCATCAATCAAAATCAGATCCGGCGCCACCGCCTCGCCACTCGCGACTTTGCCATAGCGCCGCTCCAGGACCTGGCGCATCGCGGCGTAATCGTCGCCCGGCTGTATGCCGGCAATATTGAAACGGCGATAGTCGCCCTTCTTCATCGCGCCATCAACGCACACCACGCAAGAAGCCACGGTGCCCTCGCCCATGGTGTGGCTGATGTCGAAGCATTCGATGCGCGTCGGCGGCTCGGCCAGTTCAAGTGCTTCGCGCAAGGAGTCGAGACGATTGCCGGTACGGATGCGCGATTGGCTGCGGGCGGCAACGGCGAGTTGTGCATTCTGTTCTGCCATGCCCAGCCAGGCGCGTTCCATCTCGTTGTGCGGCAATCCGACCCGCACTTTCTTGCCGGCAAACACCGCCGCGCACTCTTCCGCCACATCCAGGGCAACAATCAGCCGCGCTGGCGGCGGATGTTCCAAATAATGTTGGGTAATGAACGCAACCAGCGCTTCGGTTGCCCCGATATCGCCCGCGCCCGACTTGGGAAAGAATGCCCGGTCGCCAAGATGCAGGCCGCCGCGCACCATCGCCAGGTTGACACAAAGCTCGCCCAGCGTCGTCACAATGGCGAGAATATCCACGTTTTCTTCGCCGGTTGAGCTCACGTACTGTCGGTGCAGCACAGCCTGCAAGGCCCGCACCTGATCACGCAGCGCCGCGGCTTCCTCGAAGCGCATGTCCTCTGCGGCATCTTGCATCCGCGCCGTCAATTTCTCGATGACCTCGCCATGACGGCCGCGCAGGAACAATTCCGCCATGCGCACATCGGCGGCATAGTCCTCGGCAGAAATGAATCCCACACAGGGCGCCTTGCAACGCTTGATCTGGTGCATCAGGCAGGGCCGCGAGCGATGCGCGAACACCGCGTTCTCGCAAGTGCGTAACAGAAAAGTTTTTTGCAGCAGTTGAATGCTCTCGCGCACCGCATAGCCGTTGGGGAACGGCCCGAAATATTGCGCCTTCTTATCGAAACTGCCGCGGTGAAAAGCCAGCTGTGGAAACGCATCGCCCGACAACATGATGTAGGGATAGGACTTGTCGTCGCGGAACAGAATGTTGTACTTCGGCGTGAGCTTCTTGATCAGCGTGTTTTCCAGAATCAGCGCCTCGGCCTCGGAACGCGTGGCGGTGGTATCGACCCGCGCCACCTGCTGCAACATCAGCCCGATGCGCGGGCTTTGCTGGGTTTTCTGGAAATAAGTGCTGACACGCTTTTTGAGATTCTTGGCTTTGCCGACGTAGAGCACCTGGTCCGCCGCATCAAGCATGCGATAAACCCCCGGCGCCTCGGTCAGCGTCGCCAGAAATTCCTTGGCGTCAAAAGCCCCCCCACGCTCACTCGCGTTCGCCTCCTCGGGGCATCCCAGCGCAGGCTCAGGCGCCGAGGGTGTCGAGTTGGGTTCGGAGGGTGCGGAAGACATTGTGAAAAGCTTCGGTGGTCAAGCGCCGCGTGTTGGTGTTGTAGCGACTGCAATGATAGCTGTCGACCAGCATGCGGCCGTCGGGCAGGGCGTGCCGCGCGCCGTGGGCAAAGACGTAATCGCTTTGCTTCAGTGCTGACGTTTTTCCCATCGCCATCAGTACCGCCTTGTGCGCGACGAGGCCCAGCGCCAGGATCACGCGCACCTCCGGCGCAGTCTGCAACTCCGCCGACAAATAGCGGTTGCAGGTCTTGATCTCGGCGGGTTCCGGCTTGTTCTCCGGCGGCAGGCATTTCACCGCATTGGTGATGCGGCAGTCGAGCAGCTTCAGGCCATCGTCATGGGCCAGCGAATCAGGCCGCGAAGCAAAGCCGAAGCGATGCAGCGTGTCGTACAGCAGAATGCCGGCGTGATCGCCGGTGAACGGCCGGCCGGTGCGGTTGGCGCCGTGCATGCCGGGGGCGAGGCCAACGATCAACAGCCGTGCTCTCGGGTCGCCGAAGGACTTTACCGGCCGTGCGTGGTAGTCGGGATGTTTGACGCGCACATCGGCAAGGAAGCCAGCCAGACGCGGGCAATCGACACACTCAAGAAGTTTTTTTTCCATCCAGCGAGGATACCGCCTACCGGAAGAGTTTGCAGCCTACAGCGTCCCTTTTCGGAAGGTGTCGCACTGACGTATATCGCCGGAGGTAAACCCCTGGTTGAACCAGTGCACTCGCTGCTCCGAAGAGCCATGGGTAAAGCTTTCCGGCACCACCACGCCACGCGCCTGCTTTTGCAGGGCATCGTCGCCAATGGCCGTTGCGGCGCGCAGCGCCTGCTCCGCTTCACCGGGCTCCAACTGATGCTTGAGTATGTCGGCCTGATGGCCCCACATCCCCGCCAGACAATCGGCCTGCAACTCCAGCCGCACTGACAACACATTGCCCTGCTCAGTGCTGGCACGTTGCTGCGCGGCGTGAACTTTGTCGGAAATGCCGAGCAGCTTCTGCACGTGGTGGCCCACTTCGTGGGCGATGACGTAGGCCTCGGCAAACTCACCGCCACCGCCGAAACGTGTTTCCAGTTCGTGGAAAAAATCCAGGTCAATGTACACCCGCTGGTCTACGGAACAATAGAACGGCCCCATGGCTGCCTGGCCCTGACCGCAGGCCGTCTGGGTTGCCCCTGAGAATAGCGTCAAGGTTGGCTTTTCATAGGTGTGGCCGAGCTTGCGGAACTCATCGCTCCAGACGTCCTCGGTGGAACCCAACACGCGCGCCACGAAACGGGCGGTGTTGTCGTTGGCCGGTGGCGCGTGAGCGGGCTGCGTTGCCGCCGTGTCGCTGCCGCCGCCATCCACCAGGCCGAGCAGCGTGGCCGGATTAACGCCGGTGAAATAGCTGACAACAAGGGCAACGACAATACCGCCCAGCCCCAGTCGACCGCCCGACAGCATTCCGCCACCCCCGCCAGCACCACGGCGGTCATCGATTTGGTCGCTTTCACGTTGGTCGTCAAGACGCATTTTGAAATCCTTGGCAGGTCATCAATAAGGAATCAAGATTAAACGACTGTCGCCATCAGCGCCAGTGAATAACGCTGATAGAAATATCCAACTGAATGCCCTGACTCTTGGATAGGATACCCGCCATGAAAGACATGCGCAGGTGGGACATCTTCTGCGCCGTGGTCGACAACTATGGCGATATCGGCGTCTGCTGGCGGCTTGCCCGTCAACTGGCGAACGAGCATAGCCTCGTCGTCAGGCTCTGGGTGGATGACCTGCGCCCGCTGTCGCGCCTCTGCCCCGCAGCCGACCCAAGCCAGGCGCTCCAGCACATTGAAGGCGTCGAAGTCCGTCACTGGTCCTCCCCCTTTCCGGCAACGAATGCCGCTGATGTCGTCATCGAAGCATTCGCCTGCGCACTACCCGAGACCTACCTCAACGCCATGGCCGCGCGCGCGCAAAAGCCGGTCTGGATCAATCTCGAATACCTCAGCGCCGAACCGTGGGTCGAAGGCTGCCACGGCATGGCTTCGCCGCATCCGCGCCTGCCGCTGAGCAAACATTTTTTCTTCCCTGGCTGCACGCCCGCCACCGGCGGCCTGCTGCGCGAAGGCGATTACGATCAGCGCCGCGCCAACTTCGACCAAGCCACCTTCCGCACCCGCTTGGGCTTGCCCACCGCGCAGAATGGCGAACTGACGCTATCGCTATTCGCCTATGAAAACCCGGCACTGCCCGGTTTGCTTGATGCATGGGCCAAGAGCAGCGCACCCATCCGTTGCCTGATTGCCGAAGGACGCAGTCTTGCAGATGTCAGCCAATTTTTCGGCGTTAGCGCATCTCAATCGGGAGATCGCTTTGAACGCGGCAGTCTGAGTGTTCATGTGCTTCCCTTCCTGCCTCAACCCGACTACGATGCGCTGCTCTGGCTATGCGATCTCAACTTCGTGCGCGGCGAGGATTCCTTTGTCCGCGTCCAGTGGGCCGAGAAGCCGCTGGTCTGGCAAATCTACCCACAGGCCGATGCTGTCCATCGGGTCAAACTCGACGCGTGGCTCGATCACTACCTCGCAGCCCTGCCCCACGCGGCCGCAAACGCTACGAAAAATTTCTGGCATGCATGGAACGGCGATGGTGATCCTGCCGAGCATTGGTCCGCCTTCCGCGCTGCGCTGCCATCATTACAAAATCTGGCGCGTCCTTGGGCGCAGAAAATCGCACTGGGTGGCGACTTGGCAGACAGGTTGTTGAATTTTGATACCCACCACACGGTTTGAACTTCGCAGGACAAGAGACGGAATGAAGCGTCATATCCGGTTGCGGAGCTGATCACATCGGATCAGATGGTCCGTTGCGTCAAGTCACCACCGTTTGCGCCTGCCCCGGCTGCCGTGCTTCGATACGACCGACGCAATAGACGGTCTCGCCGCCTGCCGCAAGAATCTTGCTGGCCCGGCTGACGTTTTCGGCGGCGACGATCACCACCATGCCGATGCCGCAGTTGAAGACGCGATGCATTTCGGCATCCGCCACGTTGCCTTCCTTTTGCAGCCACTGAAACAGCGGCGGCAGCGGCCATGACTTTTGCTCCAGCACAGCAGTCACATGCTCCGGAAGCACGCGCGGCACGTTGTCCAACAAGCCGCCACCGGTGATGTGGGCCATGCCTTTGACCGGCAGCGCCTGCATCAGCGCCAGCAGCGACTTGACGTAGATGCGGGTCGGTGCGAGCAGCGCCGATGCCAACGACTGGCCGTGAAAATCGGCGCTGAAATCGGGTTGGGCCCGTTCGAGGATTTTGCGGATCAGCGAGTAGCCGTTGGAATGCGCGCCGCTGGAAGCCAGCCCCAGCACCATGTCGCCGGGCTTGATGGTGCTGCCGTCGATGATGTTCGACTTTTCCACCGCGCCCACGGCAAAGCCGGCGAGGTCATATTCGCCGTCCGGATACATGCTCGGCATTTCGGCGGTTTCGCCGCCG
>JAYUGL010000002.1:0-8155 GCA_043738385.1 Sterolibacteriaceae bacterium | reverse complement strand
CGTTTTCCGAATTGCTGGATAGCCTGAAAAAATCCCCTGACCAGTTCGTGCCGCTGGTCGGCGAACTGTGGCGCGCCATGGACAAGGGCGATTTCTCGGTCGCCATCCGCGCCGTGCTGCCGCGCTTCAACGGCAAGCTGTTCAAGCAGCCCGACGTGCTGCCCTTGACCAAGGACCAGATCGCGCTGCTGATAGCAGCCGCAAAGGCTGACTGGACCCTGGTCGAACCCGCCATCTTCGGCACCCTGCTCGAGCGCGCCCTCGACCCGCGCGAGCGCCACGCGCTGGGTGCGCACTACACGCCGCGCGCCTATGTCGAACGCCTGGTGCTGCCCACCGTGATAGCACCGCTGCGCCAGAGCTGGGGCTTCGTCCAGGCCGCCGCGCTGCTGCTCGCCAATGAAGGCAAGACCAAAGAGGCCATCGCCGAACTGCGCGCCTTTCACCAGCGCCTGTGCGAACTGCGCGTGCTCGACCCGGCCTGCGGCAGCGGCAACTTTTTGTACGTCACGCTGGAACACATGAAGCGCCTCGAAGGCGAAGTGCTCAATCAGTTGCACGAATTCGGCCACGGCCAGGCCGTCCTGGAGACCGAGGGTTTTTCGGTGGACCCGCACCAGTTCCTCGGCCTCGAACTCAACCCGCGCGCCGCCGCGATTGCCGAGCTGGTGCTGTGGATCGGCTATTTGCAATGGCACTTTCGCACCCGTGGCGCCGGCCTGCCGCCGCAGCCAGTGCTGCGCGATTTCAAGAACATCGAATGCCGCGACGCCGTGCTGGCCTATGACCGCGTGGAGCATGTGATGGACGAACGCGGCGTGGCGGTGTCGCGCTGGGACGGCCACAGCATGAAAAAACATCCGGTCACCGGCGCGGACGTGCCCGACGACAGCGCGCGCGTGGCGCTGCAGCGCTACGTCCAGCCGCGTTGCGCCGAATGGCCGGCGGCGGACGTGGTGGTGGGCAATCCGCCGTTCATCGGTGCCGCCGGCATGCGCGCCGCGCTGGGCGATGGTTATGTCGAAGCCCTGCGCGGCGCATGGAAGGACGTGCCGGAATCCGCCGACTTTGTCATGTACTGGTGGCACCACGCCGCGCAACTGGTGGCGCAGGGCAAGTTGTCGCGCTTCGGCTTCATCACCACCAACAGCCTGCGCCAGACCTTCAACCGCCGCGTGGTTGAGCAAGCATTGAATCCCTCCACCCGTGCTTCGACAAGCTCAGCACGAACGGCTCTAAGCCCCGTTCGCACTGAGCCTGTCGAAGTGCAGCCCCTGCATCTCGCTTTTGCCGTACCCGACCATCCGTGGGTGGACAGCACCGATGGCGCGGCAGTGCGCATCGCCATGACCGTGGCCGCGCCGGGTGAAATCGAAGGCCGCCTGCTGACCGTGACGGCGGAACGTGGTGGCAATGGCGAAGGACTGGAAGTAGAGTTGGCCGAGCGAACGGGCATGATCCACGCCGACCTGACTATCGGCGCCGATGTCGCGTCGGCCAAGGCATTACAGGCAAATGATCGGCTTTCTTACCCTGGTGTCGAGCCACACGGCAGTGGCTTCGTGGTCACGCTCGAAGACGCTTCACGTCTCGAATCGAATGCACCGATCAAGCCTTATCGCAACGGCCGCGATCTTACGGACAGGCCACGTGGCGTGAAGGTCATCGATCTCTTCGGCCTCAGCGCCGAAGAAGTGCGCGCTCGTTATCCAGCTACATATCAATGGGTGTTGGAGCGTGTGAAGCCGGAGCGTGACCACAACCCGCGCAAGACTCGCCGCGAAAACTGGTGGATTTTTGGCGAACCATGCCCGAAGTTTCGCGCTGCGTTACCACCGCTCAAACGCTATATCGCGACGGTGAAAACAGCCAAACACCTTGTCTTTCAGTTTCTTGATGCGAGTATCTTGCCGGACAGCAAGCTTATTGCCATTGCGGTTGATGATGGCTACGTGCTGGGCGTGCTATCCAGTCGCACACATTTGATTTGGGCATTGACTACAGGTAGCACACTGGAGGATCGCCCGACCTACGTAAAGTCAGCCAGCTTCGATGCCTTCCCCTTCCCCGTCGCCACGCCCGCGCAGCAGGCGCGCATCCGCGACTTAGCCTGCCAGCTCGACGCCCACCGCAAGCGCGTGCTGGCCGAACACGAAGACCTGACGCTGACCGGCCTCTACAACGTGCTGGAGAAACTCAAGTCCGGCGCCGCGCTCAACGCGAAGGACAAGGACATCCACCAGCGCGGCCTGGTCGCGGTGATGCAGTCGCTGCACGCCGAACTCGACGCCGCCGTGCTGGCCGCCTACGGCTGGAGCGATCTCGTTGGCCAGCCCGCCGACGATGCGACCATCCTCGACCGCCTCGTCGCCCTCAACCTCGAACGCACGACAGAAGAAGCCGCCGGCACCATCCGCTGGCTGCGCCCCGAATTCCAGAACCCCGATGCGCAAAACAACCGTCATTCCCGCGTAGGCGGGAATCCAGAGTCTTTATCCCTCGACCTGGATTCCGGCTCGGCGGCGGCCGCCGGCCGGAATGACGGGAAACTTGCGTGGCCCACCGCCTTGCCGGATCAGGTGGCCGCCATCGCCCGCCTGCTCGCCGAAACACAGTCGCCGCTCACCCTAGCCCAACTCGCCACCCGCTTCAGCGGCAAGGGCAAATGGAAATCCCGCCTGCCCGACATCCTCGCCACCCTCGCCGCACTCGGCCGCGCGCGAGTACTGGAAGATGGGCGCTGGATGGGGTAAGGTGAACAGCACGGTTATGGCGGGGGCAAAATCATGCAAGCAGAGAAGGAACAAACCGGCACGATGCAACTTTCGCTGCCGTCCGAAGTTGTAGCGGGGCTGGAAAAAGAAGCGCGCCGCAAACGCCGTTCCGTGGCCGCCGTGCTCGCCGATTACCTGGAATACCTGGAGGATTTGCGCGATGTGCGGGCCGCGAAAAAGGCCGGCGGTCGCAGCTACACGCTGGCCGAAGTCGAAAAGCGTCTTGGCCTATAGCATCCGCATCACCGGGGCTGCGCTCAAGCAACTGGAAAAACTCGACAAGCCTGCGCAACGGCGCATCCTGACTTTTCTGAGAGACAAGGCCGCTGTCAGTCCGCGGGATTACGGCGCCGCGCTGGAAGGAGGGCTGGCCGGGTATTGGAAGTACCGGATCGGTGATTACCGTGCCATTGTCGAAATTCAGGACAGCCGGCTGATCGTTGAAGCCGTCAAGGTCGGGCACCGTAAAGACGTCTACCGTTGAGTCGGAAATTCCTGCCCGACATTCTCGCCACTCTGGTCGCGGTGGGCCGCGCGCGGGTGCTGGGAGATGCGTTGGATGGGGTAAGTTACGCGAAGACGCTTGGAGGCAACATCATGAAAACCAGTGAATCGATCGAAGAGGCCGTTTCGCTGCCAGTTGAGGAACGGGCGAGGGTGGTGGATTCGCTGCTGCAAAGTCTTAACCCGCCCGACGACGAAATTACTCGGCAGTGGGTGGCGGTGGCGCAGCATCGGCTGGCGCAGTACCGGGCCGGTGAGATTCAATCCGTCTCCAGCGAGGAAGTATTCGCCGAACTCGATAAACGTTTTGGTCGATGAGCATTACGTTCCATATTCATGGTCGATCTTGCTGATACCACCCGACACAGGCTCTATATCAAGCCATGCACACAATACCAACCCCCGATGTCGTTGCGGCTGCCAAAAGATTTCTGGATGCGGTAGCCCTTCAGTACCCGCTGCGTGGCGCTTACCTATTCGGCAGCCACGCGCGCGGCAATGCCCGTGCGGATAGCGATACCGATATCGCTGTACTCCTGCGCGGCGAGTCCGGCCACCGCGTCGATGAAGCCTTGAAAATGGCAGATATCGCTTTCGATGTGATGCTGGAAACAGGAATTCTGATTGAAGCCATCCCGTTCTGGGAAGGCGAGTGGGATCACCCAGAGCGTTTCAACAATCCGGCGCTGATCGCCAATATTCAGCGTGAAGGAATCCTGCTCTGAGTCCTTCGGAGGACAGGGCAGAGCAACGGGTTTTACCTGGGGTTGCTTGAGTGATGCAGAACAAACCTGTGCGCTCGGCATGGAACAATTTTCCGGGCGTTGTCATTCATGCGACGGAAACAGCAGTGAAGCAACACCCGTCTTATGCCGAGGCAAAGTCGGGAAACTCCGATGCCGCTTTTACAATGGTTCTGGATTCGATTTCACCACACGCTGTTGAAGAACTATTGGCGCTCTGTGCAAACAGACGCCCGCTTTTGGCTTCTGCGCACGCATTGGAACGAACAGGAGTCAATGCAATCCCGGAAGCGCTTGCGATTGAACTCGCGCGAAGAACCGGATTCCCTGTTGATACCTCAATCGTTCAGGTGAACGTTGTTGGCCATACCGGCGCCAGCGGCTTTGCACGGTTGGCCCGACAGGCTATGTTCGATGGAGAGGTGGTCGCCGATGCGGACTATCTGCTGGTCGACGACCTCATCGGTCAAGGCGGAACTTTGGCGAACCTCAAGGGTTAATTGAATCAAAGGGCGGCCGAGTCATCGGGGCCACCGTATTGACGGGCAAGCCTTACTCAGCCAAACTTTGTCCAACGCACGAACAAATTGCCGCATTGAGATCCAAACATGGAAAAGAACTTGAAATCTGGTGGAACGAGCGGTTCGGTAACGGCTTCGACTGCGTTGCTCAATCAGAAACTCGCTACCTCGAACGCTCCGCGGATGCTGACACCATCCGAAGTCACATTGCTGAGGCAGAGCAAGCAGGAAATTGCCGCCA
Source organism: Sterolibacteriaceae bacterium (assembly GCA_043738385.1). GTDB lineage: Bacteria > Pseudomonadota > Gammaproteobacteria > Burkholderiales > Rhodocyclaceae > JANYCD01. Next base: position 3,372 of record JAYUGL010000002.1, on the reverse strand, counting down.
GGTATAAGGCGACTCACAAGCAAGGTAAGCGCACGACCCTGAGAAGACAAAGGCCGCCAACAATGCGTGTCGAGACCACCGACTTTCGATGTGGCGGTGGCCGAGTCTAGCGAGGAAAGTTCGCGGGATTGCGCGTCCAAGCGTTGTCGATCAACGTAGCGGCCCAGGAAAAAAACGTCAGTACCGCAAGCAAAAAATAGCAAATGCCCAGGACGACATGTTCGACCAGCCACAGGGCGAACAGCACCGCGCCAAAGACCAAGTCTGGAAGCAGCATCACCATGCAAAGCAGCAGGATGACGAGTTCAATCATGGGAAAGCATGGTCTCTGGACTTCACGCTCGACGTGTCCTCGCCGTCATTGCGCACCCCCGCCGCGATCATGATCGTCAAACATCGACTCGCCAATCCACCAGCCAAGAATCACCGCGCCAACGATGCCCCAGAAACTGAGGCCGCTGCTATTCCGGACTGTGCATGCCGATGCGGCAAACGACGCCGACTGGCGCTGCGCCCAGTCCGCTAAATTCTTGAGCTGCGGCGCGGCCGTCAGAACCAGATCGATATCCAACCCCACGCGACCGCTGCCGGGCAGCACACGCGCTTCCGCTACGGCCATGGGATCGGCGAGCGCTTCAACCAGTCTTGACAGCCAGTCGCAAATTTCAACCAGAGAGTGACGATAAATGTCCGCCAGCAGATCGGCGACTTCGGCACCAGCGTCGTCGGGATTCAGCCTTCGAACCTCCCGGTAACCGGAAAGCAGATCGTCAAGAACCGCCTCGAAGCGACCGGCCGCACGATAAACCGCCGCATCGCTGGTGCCTTCCTTTGCGACCGACTCGCTGATCGGACCATTGATCGCTTCGGTCAGCCGGTTGATCACGGTTTCCAATCGATCCAGCTGCATCGCGACCACGTCCACCATGCTGAAGACCGGCGTGGTCCGCGTGACGGGCATGTCCAGTTGCTGCTTCAGTTTGGACAACAATGGGCGCATCGCATCGCATCGCCAAGCACGGCGAGGCGGCGCGGCAGAGTTTCGTCATCGCTCATGGTGGTTCCTCACGGATGCAATACCGCCCTGGCCGACGGCGGCATTGCGTTCAAGGAAGACTCCTGGTTTCATGTCCGGCTCCCATGCTAAGTACCACGCCACCCTACGCCGGTCGTGGCTCACCAGATGAGCCTGGGGTCACACAGCGGGGGCGTACGGTCTGTGTTGGCCAGTCGCAGCCCCGGATCAGCTTGCGCTACACTGCTCGTATGGATACGCCGCTTGCAAAAATCACCGACACCCTGGCCCGCCATCCCGAGTTGATGCTGGGCATCGTGTTCGGTTCAGCCGCTGATAAAACGTCCACCGCGCAGAGCGACCTGGATGTCGCGGTGGCTGGTGCGCGCGCGCTGAGTGCCGAAGAAAAGTTGCGCCTGATCGATGAGCTCGCGCTGGACAGCAATCGCGCCATTGACCTGGTCGACCTCCACGACCTGCATGGGCCGCTGCTGGCGCGCCTGCTCAAGAACGGCCGTATCGTTCTTCGCCGCGAAGGCGACGATATTTATCCGCGCCTGATTCTGCGCGCCATCGCCGACGAAGCCGACTTCCTGCCTTATCGTCGCCGCATCCTCGAATCACGCCGCAACGCATGGACCGGGAACTGATTGCTGAAAAACTGGAGTCGCTGCGGCGCTGCGTCGCGCGCATCGAGGCCAAGTGCCCGGCTACCGTGGCGTTGCTGGTGGCCGACCCCGATGTTCAGGACATCATCGCCATCAATCTGCAACGGGCGATTCAACTGTGCGTGGATATTGGCGCGCATCTGATCGCGGAAAGCGAAGCGCCAGCTCCCGTGACCATGGGCGAGACCTTCGAAGGACTGGTCGCGGCGAACGTGATTCCAGCGGCGCTGGGCGAGAGATTGCGCAAGGCAGTGGGCTTGCGCAATATCGCCGTGCATAGCTATGCCGCCATCGATTGGGCCATCGTGCATGCGGTATGCACGACCCGCTTGCCGGATTTCAGCGAGTTTGCCCAGGCGGTTTCCAGTCGCTTGTCTCGCTGATGCTGTTGCGGCAGAACAGTTTCTGCCGCTAAACGCAGAGCCACATCAGCCAAACAAAAAAGGCCGGGATCACCGGCCTTTTTGTTGTCCGCCGCCAGCAGCAAGCCGCGCGGCGGGAATGCACAAAGTTTACAACCCCGCGTCAGCCTTCAACACCAGCGCCTTGTCGGTCGCTTCCCAGGTGAAGTCCGCATCCTCGCGGCCGAAGTGGCCGTAGGCGGCGGTCTTTTCGTAGATCGGGCGCAGCAGGTTGAGCATGTTGACGATGCCCTTGGGGCGCAGGTCGAAATGCTGGGTCACCAGCGCGGCGATTTTCTCGTCGGAAATTTTGCCGGTGCCGTAGGTGGTGACCCACACGCTGGTCGGCCGCGACACGCCGATGGCGTAGGAGATCTGGATCAGGCATTTGCTGGCGAGGCCTGCGGCGACGATGTTCTTCGCCACGTAGCGGCCGGCGTAGGCGGCCGAACGGTCGACCTTGGACGGATCCTTGCCGGAGAATGCGCCGCCGCCGTGGGGTGCCGCGCCACCGTAGGTGTCGACAATGATCTTACGCCCGGTGAGGCCGCAGTCGCCTTGCGGACCGCCGACGACGAAGCGGCCGGTGGGGTTGACCAGATACTTGATCTCGCCCTTGAGCAACTCCTTGGGCAGCACCGGCTTGATGATCTCCTCGATCACCGCTTCGCGGATCGCTTCCAGCGCCATCTCCGGCGCATGCTGGGTGGACAGCACCACGGTGTCGATGGCGTCGGCCTTGCCATCCTTGTTGTAGCGAATGGTGACCTGCGATTTTGCATCGGGCCGCAGCCACGGCAGTTTGCCGTTCTTGCGCAGCATCGATTGGCGTTCCACCAGCCGGTGCGAAAGATAAATCGGCAGCGGCATCAGCACCGAAGTTTCGTCGCAAGCATAACCGAACATCAGGCCCTGATCGCCAGCGCCCTGATCGAGGTTGTCGTCGTAGGCCTTGTTCACGCCCTGGGCGATGTCGGGTGACTGCTTGTCGTAGGCCACCAGCACGGCGCAGCCTTTGTAGTCGATGCCGTACTCGGTGTTGTCGTAGCCGATGCGCTTGATCGTGTCGCGCGCGACCTGGATGTAGTCAACGTGCGCGTTGGTCGTGATCTCGCCGGCGAGCACCACCAGGCCGGTGTTGGTCAGCGTCTCGGCAGCGACGCGCGAGCGTGGGTCCTGCGCGAAGATGGCGTCGAGAATGGCGTCGGAGATCTGGTCGGCGACCTTGTCGGGGTGGCCTTCAGAAACGGACTCGGATGTGAACAGGAAATCGTTTGACACTCTTAAA
>JAYUGL010000001.1:0-2825 GCA_043738385.1 Sterolibacteriaceae bacterium | reverse complement strand
AACGTAGATGGATTCCAGGCCATGTGCGATGGCCAGGCTCTTGTCGGTCTTGCACTTGTCGCGCACGCGGTCCGGCCAGTAATTCATGGCCAGGTGCGCCCAGTCGTACTCGCCCTTTTCCAGCTTGGCCCAGGTGTCTTTCAGCAGCTTCTGCCACGGCTTGTGGCGGAAGAGAGGCCATAGCGGCGCGGCGGTTATCTGCACGCCGTCATCGTGGTTGGGTTTGTAGGTGGGTGCGATCTTCAGCAACTGGTCGCGCAGTTCGATCAGTTCGAGCTCCAGGGCCTCAAGACTCTCGAAGCGACTTTCTTCGCCGCGAGAACGGGGAGAACTCTTTCCGCGCAGAGCGGCGACATCACTTGCCACTTGCGTTAGCTTGCCATTCGGTCCATCGAGGAAATCGTTGATCGCGGTGTAAAGCGTCTGGCTGTTGAGGCTCGGGTAGTAGAGCCACAGCGTGTAACTGCCCGACGCGGTGGCCAGCGGCCAGTAGATCGGCGCCTTGCGGCGGCTCTTGGAATAGCGCTGCAGGTGGAAGGCGAAGAAGTCCTTCCGCAGCCAGCGCCGCAGGTCGTCGGGCACCGGCGTCTCGACGCGGGCGAGCACGTTCTCGACCAGATGCACCAGGTCATGCGCGTGACCGAGGTCGTCGACCAGGATGCCGGCGTGAACGTGGAATGGCGTCGCGCCGTCGGGCAGCATGCCGGGGCTCTTGGCGGGGAGTGGGTCGAAGGGATCGGGTTCGGCAGGGGCCGCGCGTTCGCCGGTGGCGAGGCGCAGATCGAAGCGGCCGAAGGCGACGCCGACGGCCCAACTCTGCAAAGCATCAGCCGATGCGACTGGAGTGTCAGATTCCGCATCGTCGTCGGACTCCTCGGTCACAGTTCCTTCGCTGTTGCCAGAATCGCCACCGGCCGGCTGGCCAGCAGACGCCCGATCAACCGCGGAAAAACCGTAGAGGTCAAACGCGATGTTGTCGATCTCGGTCTGAATCTCAGCAAGTTCGGATTCGATTGACGCAAGGGAAAAGACCCCCAGGCGGTTTCGTACCGCAACAGGCAGCAAGAATGGATGCGATGTTTCGTTAACCGTATCAATATTTCGTTTTAGCGACCATGCACGTCTTGCGAGACGATTCAACTTATCAGCGTTAGCTGCGGTAGCTTTAACCCATGGTAGAACTTGAAGTACGCCAACAATGAACTCCGGATATCCAAACCTGCCAAGACCAACTTTGAAAATGTAGTCAAATGCCACACTACCAAATAAGCCGAGCGTTGTTAACTCATTTCCCGCCTCTGGAAAGGCCGAGTATCCGCGCACTGAAAAAATGCAACCTCCAGGCATCAATTGCGGCGAGAACCGATGAGCACGAAGGGGCCAAGTAATGCCAGGGCGGAAGTAGAAATCTGGATTTCTAATTACGCATAACGGAAATGCAATCAGCTCTGAGCCACCATCCTTCCAGTTGATAGACAGATGAACGTCCGCATAAAATGGGGAAAATGCTCCCCCTTTAGCAAAGGGGCGCCACTTAAGGAACAGATCGTCAACGCCAAATTCCCACCAGCCTCGCAGAAATCTAAAATCATCGGACGTTTGCAATCCGACCCTCACAGTTCGCCCATCACCCTCGAAAGGAGGTAGTCGCTTGAAAATGTCCCTTATTTCGTCGGAAACCCAGTACGAAAACGGCTTCCCTGGAACGGCATCGAAGGAGTTAGGTGCAACCTCGAAGTTCCTTGGGTCTTCCGCACCCTTGCGAAGAGCGCTACAGGCTGCAAGTAGCGCCCCTGATTTGTCGGCTTCTCCCAGGAGACGCAAGAAGTGACTCATACCTGCCTCTCCAATACATAGGCTGCAGCCTCGACCATCGCATCGTCCATTACACCGAGCCCAAAATCTGCCATAACCTCGGGTTTGGCCATGTGCAAGACAACCTGTTCACGCCAATTCTGAAAGCTAGATAAGAAAAAGCAAGTGCGCGACGTTATGGCGCCGATACGCCCGCCAGCGCGCAGCATTTCCAGACCCCGTTCTACGAAAATCGCCATCAAGTCGTTCTTGCTGCGTGGATAAGACTTAGACAGCTGGTCCTTGGTATCACTAGCCAGCGCCCCAAACGGCGGATTCATCACCACCACATCAAACACCACCCGAGTCAAATCAATCAACCTCAATCCCTGCAACGCATCCTGCGCAAAAAGCCGCCCCTGGTACGTCGATTTCGCCGCCTGCGCAAACTCGACCAACGCAGCCCGCAACCGATCCTCGGCCAATTGCCAAACCTCAGACTCCTCGGCCGCAAACAAGCCGGTGCCCTTGCCGACATAAACCTCGCGCACCAGCTTGGGCAACTCACGCTCCACCTGCAGCAAGACGCCCATTTCCGGCAAGCCCGTCAGCAGTTGCAAGGTCTTCTCGAACAACACCGCATCCCGGTCGTCCAGCCCCGCGGCGAACTGCTGGCGCAACTCGGGCTCGGCCGGCGGCGCGGTGGCGGCGATCACGTTGCCGCGGCCGATCAGCGGCCGGGCTATGGCCCTGACGCCGTCGTCGTGCCAGGCCCGTTGCGTCCGCAGCCACAGCGCCAGCGAGGCGATCTGCGCGGCGCGCGGGTCGATGTCGACGCCAAAAATGTTGTGTTCGATGATCAGCCGCGGCACATCGCGCAGGTAGTCGTCGCGGTCGGCATAGGTTTGGCACAGCGGCTTGAAGCCGGCCTGGGCCTGGGCCTGCGTCGAGACGTCGAGCGAGCCGGGGCCCTGCTGCTGCTCCCAGTCCCAGGCCTCGCGGTAGATCTCGGCGAACAGATCAAACGCATA